>CAZEUE010000070.1:0-3979 GCA_964514615.1 uncultured Bifidobacterium sp.
CGCGATGCCAACGCGGTGCTGGTGCGGGCCATCGCCGGGGCCACGGGCATGAGCCACGCGCAGGTGAACGGCGAGCTGAACCGGCTGAGCGGGGTGAGCCGGGTGGCCGAGGCCGATGCCGATGCGCTGGAGCGGCGCAGGAGCCAGGGCGCGCGGTGGCTGGCACGCATTGGCGCGCGTTCCGGCACAAAGGGGCGCTGAGCGGGCACAGCGCGTGCGGCACGATGGCGGCATGTCCTCGGGCTTGCCGCTGTACCACGATTCGTGCCACACTCACGGCATGCCCGAGAAGATCGTTCGCGCGCGGCTGGATGACGAATCGCGGTTCGCCCTGCGCCTGATGGTGCGCATGGGCATGACGGAGTCGGAGGCCGTGCGCACCGCCCTGGTGGAGGCGGCGGAGGCGCGCAGCACCGAGGAGGCCCTGCGCGCGGAGTGCGAGCGCCTGATGCAGGACAAGGAGGCCATGGCACGGGAGATGGCCGAGTTCCGCGAGTGGGAGGAGATCACGGCGCCATGGCCGGACTGAGGCGTGGCGACATCTACGCCGCGCGCTTCGGCCGACCCAATGGGCGGGCACAGGCGGGAGCACGCCCTGCCGTGGTGCTGCAGGCCGAAGGCATGGCCGGGTGGTCCACGGTGATCGTGGCGCCCCTGTCATCATCGGCGCGGCATTCGGCGTTCCGGCCGGCGGTGGACCTTCGAGGCAGCCGCACGCGGGTGCTGTTGGAGAGCATGCGCGCGCTCGACAAGGACCGCATCGGGAAGAAACTGGGGTCGCTCAGCGCGGATGAGCTGATTGATGTCAATACCGCGATGAAGAAGGTGCTGGGGCTTTCCTAGCCCTGGCAGAGCCGGCGGGCGGGCATCCACGACGCCAGAGCGGCCATGGTCACGCAAGTGGCCTCATGCTCGGCGAAGCCTAGAGCCCCCTCCTCACCACGTAGCTCACCGTCACCACGGCGCTGCGGATGGACGGGCGCTCCACGGGCGGGGGCACGGTCCACCGCGCCACGAAGTCCGCGCGAGGCCCGGTGCGCTTGAGCCACGCGATGGTGGCGATGGCGCGCTTGCGCGAGAACGCACGTGCCTTCTGGGCCGTTCCCACCCTGAACGACGATCCACGCACGCTGACCGTGACCTTCGAGGCCCGAGCCGGGATGGCCCGAGCCAGGCGCGTGAGCTGCTGGCGGGCGCGGGCGCCCGGAGCGTGCTGATCGGGGGCGAACAGGATGGTGGCCCGCCTGACTGTGGCCCGCGTGGCCCGGCGCACCTGCACACCGTAGGCCATGGAGCGCACATCGCCCTCCTCGGTGAGGCCGGTGGCCTCGACGTTGTGGCTGCCCGCCGCGATCGCGGGGGGCACCTGCACCACCGTGGTGAACTCCCCGCGGGAGTTGGTACGCGCCGTGCCCATGAACGTGGGCGTGCTGCGCATGTAGATGTTCACGTCCGAGTCCGCGGCGTACCCACGGCCCGTCACCCGCAGCCCCACCAGGGGCTCGAGCACCAGCTGGCCACTGGGGCCCAGCCGGAACCTGCGGCCATCCTCATCGACCGCCTGCAGGGTGGTGGTCCACCCCCGCAGGCGCACCGCCACCGAGCGGGCGGGCCTTTGGGGATCCACCTCCACCTGCTCCTGCCGCCCGGCCGTGCTGGCCAGGCCCTGCCCAGGCGCCATGGGAGTGGCGATGACCGGCGCCAGGGGCCCGCTGAGCGCGGCCTGTGCCTGCGAGCGTGTGGGGCGGGCGCCCCAGGGCGCCGGGCGGCGCGTGGAGAACCGGGTGGAGCCTCCGGGCGGCGCGGCACCACCACCCGTCCGCGGGGGACGCGTGGTGCTGCCCGACCCGCTACCACCCGATCCGCTGCTGCCGGATGCCGAGCTCCCTGCGCCCGGCGATCCGCCGGGCGCTGCAGGGAAGCTGCCAATGGGAGCCGGCGTGGCGCCGGGTGACGGAGTCGGGGAGGGCGCTGCGGGCGACGGAGTGGTGGCCGGCGTTCCGGTGGCCGACGTCCCCGTGCCGGGGCCAACCGAGTTGACCGCGCGCACCTGCACCGTGTAGCTGGTGCCACCCGTGAGGCCCGTGATGGTGAACGGGCCCGTGGCAGTACCGGCACTGGTCCACGTGGTCCCGCCATCGGTGGAGTACTCGTAATCAGTGATGGCGGCGCCGTTTGCGGAACCCGCGGTGATCGACACCACCAGCGACTCGTTGCCCGGGGTGATGGTGATCCCGGCCGGTGCCGACGGTGCGCCCGCAACCGGCGTGACCGACCCCGCGGAGGCGCTGGCGCCGGGGCCCACGGAGTTGACGGCGCGAATGCTGAGCGCATAGGTGGTGCCGGCCGTGAGGCCCGTGATGGTGAGCGGGCTCGTGGTCACCGCCGGGTTGGGCGTGACCCAGTTGGTGCCGCCATCGGTGGAGTACTCGTAGTTGGTAACCGTGGCGCCATTGCCCGCCGCGGCCGTGAAGGTGATGGTGGCCGACCCCTGGCCCGGCGCAGCCGACACGCCCGTGGGCGCCAGGGGCGCACCTGCGGGCGTCACGGACTGCGCCACGGTGGCCGGACCCGGACCGATCACGTTGACCGCGCGCACCACCACCGAGTACGCCTGCCCGTTGGTGAGGCCCGTGATGCTGAGCGGGCTCGTGGTGACCGCCGGGTTGGGCGTGACCCAGTTGGTGCCGCCGTCGGTGGAGTACTCGTAATTGGTGATGGGCGATCCGCCATTGGAGCCGGCGGTGAACGTGACCGTGGCCCCCTGGTCGGCGGGCGTCACCGACACCGTGGCCGGCACCGCCGGGGCCACGGCCTGCGGGGAGGCCGTGGCCGTGGACGACGCCGTTCCCGGGCCTACGGCGTTGACGGCGCGCAGCGCCACCGAATACGTCTGCCCGTTGGTGAGGCCCGTGATGGTGATGGGGCTCGCGGTCACCGCCGGGTTGGGCGTGACCCAACTGGTGCCGCCATCGATGGAGTACTCGTAAGTGGTGATGGCAGCGCCGCCGTTGGAACCCGCGGTGAAGGCCACCGTGGCCTCGCCGTTGCCATTGGTGACCGACAGGCCCGTGGGGGCCGCGGGGGCAGCGGCAGGCGTGGCCTGCACGGGACCGGCCGCAGCGGTAAAGGAGGTCATCATCCCGCCCGGCGCCTGGTACATCGCCCGTACGAGTACGTCGTAGGTGGTCCCATTCGACAGTTGGTTCGGCGGGAAGGGAGGTGTCGGTCCGCTTTCCCTGCTCAACACCAGGCCGGCGGCAGGGCACGGCAGGGTGGGCATGAACATGACCGGGTCGTTGCAGTCCATCATCCACCAGCTCAGGCCGTTGTCGGTTGAGTACTGGTAGCCGTTGAACATGTTCCCGTTCAGCTGCACGTCGGTGAGGGCCACGGTGAGCGTGCGATCGCCCGGGGTGACCGTGAGGTTGGACGGCGGAACCGGGGTTCCCACGGGCGTGGCCGGCTCCGTGCTGCTGGCGTTGCCCGCAACATCGGTGCGGGCACGCACGACCACCGCGTAGGTGGTGCCGTTGGTGAGTCCGGTGATGGTGATGGGGCTTGCGGTCACCGCAGGGGTGGGCGTAACCCAGGTGGTGCCGCCGTCGAGGGAGTACTCGTAGGTCTGGAGGGCGGAGCCGTAGAAGTTGGCCGGGGCGGTGAACGCCACGCTCAGCTGCTGGTCGCCTGCCGTCACCTGCACCGAGGTGGGGGCAGCCGCCGGCACCAGCGCCGGGGTGACCGACAGGGTCGTGGTCGACGGATCTCCCTGGCCGATGGCGTTGACGGCCCGCAGCTTGATGGAGTACGCCGTGCCGTTGGTGAGGCCCGTGATCGTGAGCGGGCTGGTGGTGACCGCGGGGCTGGGGGTGACCCAGTTGGTGCCGCCGTCGATGGAGTACTCGTAATTGGTGATGGGCGTGCCGCCGTCATCCGCAGGAGCGGTGAAGGCGATATCCGCGCCCTGGTTGAGCACCGT
>CAZEUE010000070.1:4079-9218 GCA_964514615.1 uncultured Bifidobacterium sp.
CGCCGTCATCCGCAGGAGCGGTGAAGGCGATATCCGCGCCCTGGTTGAGCACCGTCGCGACGAGCCCCGTGGGCGCACCGGGCGGTGTCTGGGTGGGGGTGACGGTGCCCACGGTGGCAGCGGGGCCAGGCGTGGTGCAGCTGTCCACTCCGCGGATCTGCACCTGATATGCGGTGCCGTTCACCAATCGCGTGGCCGCCCCGCTCTCGTCGCGCAGGCGCACGGGGCTGGTGATGTCGGTGGTGTTGCCGTCGTCCTCGGTCACGTTCTTCCACGTGGCGCCGTTATCGGTGGAGTACTCGTAGCGCCCGAAAGAACCGCAGTAGGTATTGGCGCTGGGGGTGAACGACACGAGGATCGCCGCATTGCGCGGCGTGGCCGAGAGGTTGGTGGGGGCATCGGGGCCGGGTGCCACCACGCCCAGGTTGAAGCGGTGGGTGAGGGAGCCCGCGGAGTCGGTGAAGCCGATCGTGAGGAGACTGCCCTGCGGGGCCGAGGGGTCGATGGTGATGACCAACGGAGCAGCCGGCAGAGTGGATGCCGAGCCCAGCGTGGGACTGGTGGTGAACCAGGCACCGCTGCCGCCGTCGTTCCACAGGAAGCTCGGCCCCGACTTGGCGCACGAACCGTAGGAGGTGACGGTGATGGTGTCATTGGTCTGAAGGTTTCCCAGGTTCGTGGTCTCGTTCTGCGTGCACGAGAGCGTGATGTTCACATTCGCCGCGTTCGCGGACGCGGGCGCGAACATCGCGACCGCGGCGACCACAGCGGACACCAGCATGATCAGGCGCTTCATGGGGCTCCTCCAGGGGACACCGCCTACGGAACCACTGCTCCTGCCGCCATGGCCCGGGAGCGCCGCGGAATTTCCGGCTAGCCGGACACCCCGTGTTCCGGGGGAACGGCGCGAGGCGGGAGGCGGGGTAACGTGCCCCCGTGGCACCGATTCGCGTGATCGTGGGCGAGGACAACCCGATTTTCCTGGGCGGGTTGGAGAAGGCCATCGGCGAGCACCCCTCCACCGAACTGGTGGGGGTGGCACCCGACCGCGACGGCCTCCTGGCGCTGGCTGCCCGCGAAACCGTCGACATGGTGGTGACCGACCTGCGCATGCCCCCGGCGTTCTCGGATGAGGGGCTGCAGGTGGCCCGGCGCATGGGCGCCAGCCGGCCGCGGGTGGGGGTGATCATCCTGAGCCAGTTCGCCGACCCGGCGGTGGCCCTGGCGTTGCTGCGCGACAACGCCCGCTATCGCGGCTACATGCTGAAGGACCGCATCGCCGATCCGGTGGAGCTGATCCACGCCATCGAGCGGGTGGCGGTGGGGGGCACGGCGATCGATCGCGACATGGTGCAGGCGCTGATGAGCGGGCGTGCCGGGGGCTCTCCCCTCGACGGCCTGACGAGCCGGGAACGCGAGGTGCTGGCCCTGGTGGCCGAGGGTCTCACCAACGAGGCCATCGCCGAGCGCCTGGGGGTGGGCACGTCGGCGGTGGAGAAGCGCATCGGCTCGCTGTTCCGCAAGCTGCCGCTCGGCCCCGCCGACTCGGTGCACCGCCGCGTGGCGGCCGCGCTGCTCTACCTGGAGAAGGCGTCCCTGGCCGGCTGAGCCGTGTCGGTGGGCACCGTCATGCGCACCGTCGTGCCGGCTCCCGGCACGGAGCGGACGTGCAGGCTTCCGCCGAGGCCGTCGAGTCGGCGACGCAGGTCGCCCAGGCCGCGCGTTGCCGTGGCGTCCGGGTCGAAGCCGCAGCCATCGTCGGCGACCTCCGCCCAGGCGAATCCGGAGGGGTCGCGCCCGAGGACCACGCGCACCGACACCTCGCTGCCCGCGTGCTTGATGGCGTTCTGCAGGGCCTCGCGCAGTCCGTAGTGCATGGCCAGCTCACAGGGCGTGGGAAGTGCCCCGATCCCGTGGTCGTCGACCGCGATCGGCATGGGAAGGGCCCGGGCATCCTCGCGCAGCGCGGGCACCAGCTGCCCCGGGGCAACGGGGCGCATGCCCATGACCGCCGAGCGGATATCCGCCAGGGCGGCGTCCGCCTGCTGGGCCAGCAGGGCGAGTTCGTCCTGCACCTGCGATGCCGAGGCCGACCCGTCCCGCGCGAGACGGTTGAGGTGGCCGCGCATCAGCACGATGCGGGCCTGCGCGGTGTCGTGGATGGCCTGCTCGGCCTGGCGGCGGGCCTCGTCGGCAATGCCGCGCGACTTCGCATCGGCGCGGTCGAGTGCCCGCTCGAGCTCGGCGATGCGCCGGTCGACGGACATCGCCGACAGGGCCACGCTTGTCGCCTCCACCACGTCGGCGAAGCCGGCGGGGTCCGACCCCGTCACCCCCGGGCTGGTGAGCAGGTACCCGATGTTCCCGGCAACCGGGGCGGCAAGAGGCGTCTGCTGGAGTACGGCGGATTCCGGTGGCGTATCGGCGGTATGGATCCGGGCGGACGGGTCGGACAGCGCCCGCCGCACGACCTGCTCGGCGGCCGGCAGACTCGTCACGACGCGCAGTGAATCGAGGTCGGCTTTCAGCCGACGCCTGGCCGACTGGCCGAGGAGCAGGGCGATTGCCACACCCACCGGCACGAGAACCCGGGTGAACGATCCGGGCTGCAGCCACTCCGGAAGCGCCGCGCCGGGCGAGGCGAGTCCCACCACGACCCCCATCAGGCCGGTGGTCACCACCATCACCCCCACCACGGCGACGGGCACGAGGGTGGCGCGCTGCACCCCGCGTGCCCGGCGCATGCGCACGACGATGCCGGCGGCCACTCCCACGAAGACCACGCCCCTCAGCGCCGCGTAGGCCAACTCGAGGGCGTCCTGCAGCCCGGGGGCGGCAGATGCCGAGAGCCCGGTAGGCGGGCACCCCTCCAGGCAGAACACGCCGCTCCACGCCGTGACCGTCACGGGGCCGAGCAGGAAGATCGCTCCGTACAGCAGCACCGCAGCGGCGGCGGCGGGCAGCGTGACCCACCGGTCGGCCCAGGTGGAGGGTCGACCGGTGTCGAACAGCACCAGCATGAGGGCGGCGGCGATGGTGAGCGGGGAGCGCAGGGCGTCTGCGACGCCGCTTCCCGGCCCGCCGATGACGATTGCGGCGGCAAGGAGCGTGAGGCCCGCCGCGAATGCGAGTGACTGGATGCCATAGAGGCGCGTGCGCGAAGAACCGAGGGTGATTGCCGCAATCGCAAGCACAAGCACCACCTGCAGCACCACCACCGCAACGGCGGCCATCAGCACGCGCTGCGAGGAATCGCCGCTGGCCAGGATGAACGCCGCGACGAGCCCGGCGAAGAGCACCGCAGCCGCCGCGAGCACGGAGAGCGCAGCGCCATCGAGGCGCGGGTGAAGGTGGGTGGGAGAACGCATCGGGGAGTACTGGCGTGGTACGGGGATTCTACGACCTACCCGGGGCCGCAGCCGTCCGGCGTATCCCGACCTACGCCAGCAGCGTGCGGGTGAGCCGCCGCACCGGCAGCCAGAACAGCGCGGCGGTGAAGGCGATCAGCACGCCCACGTGGGCGAGGGTGACCCACCCCACATCGCCCATCACCAGCTCCCGGGTGGCCGCCACCAGGTGGCTCAGCGGCAGGCACCAGCCGATCACCTGGGCCCAGCCGGGCAGCGCGGTGAACGGGAAGAAGATGCCGCCGAACAGGAACATGGGCGTCATCACCCCGGTCCAGAAGATGTTGAAGTGCTCGATGTTCGAGGTGAACGAGGTGTACGCCATGCCCAGCACCGCGAAGGTGAGCGCGCCGAGTGCGAACACCAGCGGGCACAGCAGGGCCCACCAGCTGTCGATGAGCCCGAACGGCGCCATGACGATGAGGAACACCACCCCGTAGATGGTTCCGCGGGTGGCGCCCCACATGTACTCGCCCACCACCACGTCGCCCACCGACAGCGGGGTGGTGACCGCAGCCTCGAACACCCGGCGCACGTGGATGCGCACGAAGGCGTTGTAGGACGTCTCGAGGATGGCCCCGAACATCACGGCGCTGGCGGCGATGCCCGGGGCGATGAACACCACGTACGAGACGCCGTCGATCGACGTGAGGTAGGCGCCGAGGCCCAGGCCCATGATGGCCAGGTAGGCGATGGCCTCCACGAACCTGGGGCCCAGGGTGGTGAGCACGGTCTTGCGGCCCACCGTGGCGTTGCGGGCCCAGAAGCGGGTGGCCCCGCTCAGGGTGAGCCGCTGGGATGCGGCGCTCAGGTGAGGGCCTCGAGCGCCTGCTGGAAGTCGTCGGCAAGGCCGGTGTGGCCATGGCGGAGCGCGGCGTCGATGCCGGCCAGGTAGGCGTCGGCCGCGGCGTCGGGCTGGCCGAGGGCGGCCAGGCACTCGGCCAGGTGGCCGTAGGCGGCGCCCTCGTCATCGGCCAGGTCGAGGTAGGCGCGGTACTGATCGACGGCCTCGTCCCAGCGCTCGGCCTGGCGCAGGGCGACGGCCAGCCCGTAGCGGGCGCGCGGCTCGTCGGGGGCCTCGGCCACGAGGTCGGCGAAGTATGCGACGCGGTCGATGGCCACGTCAGGCGGCGGGGGCGGGACCCACCGCGACGTGGCGGTCGGGCGCGGCGAGGCCAGCGCGCCAAGCGGCCAGCACGGACGGCACATCGAGGTCAAGGCCTGCAAGGGCATTCACGATCTGCGACTCGGGAAGGTCGTCAGCACAGAGGATCTCGACGCCGATCAGACGGTCATCGTCGTAGTGGACGAGCACCGGGTATGCATCGTCATCGGCGCCCGTTGAGGTTGCGCTCGGTGGGTCGAGGACGTCGATCCACATGGCGTGAGCCTCGCTGTCGTAGAGGGCTCTCATCGCCGTCGCCTCCTTCCGCCGTAGACCGTGATCACGAGATCAAGTTCGTCGCGCGCGAGCACGATGGTCAGCAGCCGACCACCGGTCGATCCCGTGACGACGATGTTGCCGCGCTGATCAAGAGATATCCACCCGGCATCGTCTGCGATGGCGTCCATCACATCGTCGCGGCGCACACCGTAGAGGCGCATCTCATTGCGAGCGTGACGACTGAAGCGCACCCCCGCATGCTCATGGCCCGGGTGCTACGCGACTCACCCGCCCTGCGCCAAACATTGAACCGATCAGCAACGCCACTCAGGATTAAGGGACAGTCCC
>CAZEUE010000071.1:0-8808 GCA_964514615.1 uncultured Bifidobacterium sp.
CGGGGCACGGGCTAACCGCCGGCCGGGTGCGGATTCCCGGGGCCTCGTTCCCGTCGATTCATCCACATCTGTGAACATGCCTGTGGATAAGCTGGTTTTTCCCTGCATAGCCGATGTTGCACATGCAAGGCTCGCGCAGCCTTGGGGAAGTCGGAAATTGTTTTTCCCGCATAGACGGTGGTGAGTCATCCACAGGGGCCCCGGGGCGGTTTCCGGGCCATCGCGCATTGGTAGCGTCCCGCGCCCGATGAGCACAGACCTTCCCAATGGCCTGGACGAGGTGCGCTTCCATGGCACCACGTACGTGGTGCGCGTGGCCGTGCACCGGGCCGCCCTCGAGCCGCCCACCATCACCGAGGTGCGCGACATCGCCCCCGCGGCGGTGATCGAGTCGGTGTTCTCGGAGGTGGCCCAGGTATCGTCGGTTCCCCCCCTGGCGCTTCGCGAGGTGGTCGAGAACCTCATCCATGCCGACTTCCTCGACGCCCTGGTGACGGTGCTCGATGGTGGGCGCACCGTGCGGGTGTCCGATCGCGGGCCCGGCATCAGCGACCCCCGCCGCGCCATGGAGCCCGGCTACACCACCGCCGACGAGTCGGTGCGGGCCGTGGTGCGCGGCGCGGGCTCGGGCCTGGCGCTGGCCGCGGGCCTCGTGGCGGCTGAAGGGGGCCTGCTGGAGATCGAGGACAACCTGGGTGGCGGCGCGGTGGTCACGATCACCGTCGATGCCCCCCCGGCCCCCGAGGGGCCCGCGGATGCGGGCCAGCCCAGTGACGTGCAGCGGCGGTTGCTGGCCCTTCTCCTGGAGATGGCGCCGGCGCACCCCGAGACCATGTCCCGCGAGCTCGACCTCCCGCTCGGGGTGGTGGGCCGTGAGCTGGTGCTGCTGGAGCACCGTGGCCTCGTGGCCCGGTTCGCTGACGGGGGCAGGGTTCTCACCGAGCGCGGTGCGGCGATCGTGGCGACGCTCTTCTAGGCCGTGGGCGCCAACATCCCGCTCATCAAGGACCGCGAGCGCCTCGAGGCCGTGTGGCAACAGGTGCTCGAGCGCCTGCGCGGGGCCCTCAACGGCGCCACGTACAGCCTCACCTTCGAGCGCGCCCGGGCGCTGGGGTTCGAGGACGGGCGGTTTCGCATCGGCGTGGAGACCGAGTTCGCGCGCGGGTGGATCGTGCAGCGCTATGACTCGCTGGTGCGCGATGCCTTGTTCGAGGTGCTGGGCAACGACGTGGCGGTGGCGGTGGAGGTGGTGACCCCCGTGGCCCCGGAGGGCCCCGCGCCCGGGCCATCGCCCGCTCCCGCTCCCGCCACGCCGGCACCGGTCCCCCACGCCGCCCCGGGCGACCCCGCAGCCCGGCTGCAGGGCCGGTTCACCTTCGACGCATTCGTCATCGGTCCCAGCAACCGGTTTGCGCACGCCGCAGCCCTGGCCGTGGCCGAGACGCCCGCCCGGGCCTACAACCCCCTGTTCATCTACGGCGGGGTGGGCCTGGGCAAGACGCACCTGCTGCACGCCATCGGCCACTACACGGCCGAGAACCACCCGGGCCTCGCGGTGCGCTACGTGTCGGTGGAGACCTTCACCAACGAGTTCATCAATGCCCTGCGCGACGGCGGCATCCGCTCGTTCAAGGATCGCTATCGCAGCACGGACATCCTGCTGATCGACGACATCCAGATGCTGGAGGGCCGCGAGCAGACGCAGGAGGAGTTCTTCCACACCTTCAACGCGCTCCATGAGCACGGCAAGCAGATCGTCATCTCCAGCGATCGCCCGCCCAGTGCCATCAAGACCCTCGAGGACCGCCTGAGATCGCGCTTCGAGATGGGACTGATCACCGACGTGCAGCCGCCCGACCTGGAATTGCGCATCGCCATCCTCAGGAAGCGCGTGCAGACCGACGGCTACCAGATCCGCGATCCCGAGGTGCTGTCGTTCATCGCCGCCCGGGTGTCCACGAACGTCCGTCAACTCGAGGGAGCGCTCATCCGGGTCATCGCGCACTCGTCCATCTCCGGGCGGCCGGTCACCGTCGACCTGGCCCAGGAGGTCCTGGCCGATCTGTTCCCCACCGACCAGGGGGAGGTGCGCATCGACCTCATCCAGGAGGCCGTCGGGCGCCACTACGGCATCACCATCGATGAACTCGTGGGCGAGAAGCGCACCAAGCGCGTGGTCGTTCCGCGGCAGGTGGCCATGTTCCTGTGCAGGGAGCTCACCGACGCCTCCCTGCCCGCCATCGGGCGGGCCTTCGGAGGGCGCGATCACACCACGGTCATCTACGCCGTGCAGAAGGTCACCACGCAGATGTCCGAGGAGGGCGAGGTCTACGAGGCCGTGCAGTCCCTCACGCAGTCCCTCACCGGGCGCCCGGGCACCACGCCCGGCGCCTGACGGCGCCCGAAAAACCCGCTCCCAGCGACGGCCACGTCAGGTGTTCGGTGTGGAGTTCACCACCTCTTCCTGTGGATAGCCTGTGGAAAACCGGGGGGAAACCCCCGGATCACTCCACACTGCCCACAATCCCCATGGGCATGGGCGTTTTCGCTGTGGACGCGTGTGGGTAACCGGTGGGGTTTTCGGGAATTCCCCACAGGTAATCCACAGGCGGCAAAACGGCTGTTACGCAGCGGTTACGGCCACTTCTCCCCGTCATCCACACCCCCTACTGCTTCTATGACCATCTTCTATTCCAAGAATTGACATAGACGTAGGACACGCGATGTCAGGGGTGCGGGCAGGCCCGGCCCGGCAGGGGGTACTCTGCCGCCGTGCGCCTGACCTGTCCCCGTGATGAGCTCGCCGGCCGCCTGGCGCTTGCCTCCCGCGCGGCATCGAGCAAGGGCACCATCCCCGTGCTGGCGAACGTGCTGCTACGCGCCGAGGAGGGCGTGGTGGAACTGGCCGCGACGGACATGGAGGTGTCGCTGCGCGTCCCGTTGGAGGACGCCGGCGTGGAGGAGCACGGGTCGGTGGTGCTGCCGCGCCTGGCGGCCGATCTGGTGCGCAGCATGGCGCCGGGCCCGGTCTCGCTCACCCACAACGAGAACGAGGGGCAGGTGCAGGTGTCGGGCGGCGGCTCGTCGTTCAGCCTCAACTGCCATCAGGCGGGCGAGTACCCGGAGTTGCCGTCGCACTCGGGAGTGGGCATTCCCATCCCGGCCGAGCGGTTCGTGGCATGCGCCGAGAGGGTGGTGCGGGCGGCATCACGCGACGAGACGCGCCCCGTGCTTACGGGGGTGCTCGTGCGGATGGGCCCCGACGGCCTGACCATGGCCGCCACCGATAGCTATCGGCTGGCGGTGCGCACGGTGCCGCTGGACTCCCCGCCTTCCGACGTGCGCGAGGCGATCCTGCCGGCGCGCGCCGTGGCGGAGGCGTCCCGCCTGGCCGGCCAGGCCAAGGACGCCGACGTGGAGGTGGTACTCGGCGATTCCCAGGCGGTGCTGCGGGTGGGCGGCATCAGCCTCACCACACGGCTCATCGACGGGCAGTTCCCGGACTACCGCCAACTGATCCCGGCGGAGTTCGATCACGACGTTCGCCTGGATCGCGCGGAGTTCCTCGCCGTGCTCACGCGCATCGGGGTGCTGGCGCAGCGCACGTCGCCGCTGAGGCTGTCGTTCGAGCAGGGTCAGTTGACCGTGGCCACCGCCAGCGATCAGGTGGGCGAGGGCCGCGAGTCGATGCCGGTTCCGTTTTCGGGCGAGCCGCTGGAGATCGGGTTCAACGCCGACTTCCTGCGCGAGGGCGTGGAGGGCATCGACGGCGACGAGGTGCGCCTGGGCCTCATCAGCCCGCTTCGCCCCGGCCTGCTGCGCGGCGAGGGGGATGACCACCGGTACCTCCTGATGCCCATCCGGCTCCCGGGATAGCACCGTGTCGGCCGGCGCGTGGACGGCCACACACCTGGACGTATCCGACGTCCGGTCGTGGACCCGGGTGTCGGTGGACCTGCCGCCGGGTGGCATCGTGCTCTCCGGCCCCAACGGCGCCGGCAAGACCTCCCTCGTGGAGGCGTTGGTCATGGCCTGCCTGGGGGTGTCGTGCCGCACCACCCGCGACGCCGAGGTGGTGCGCGCGGGCGCGCCTGCCCTGCACGTGGCGCTCGACCTCCAGGGCCCCCCGGGATCCCATCACCGCGAGGTGGGGTACGCGCCCGGCCAGCCCCGGCGGCTGTCGGTGGACGGCCAACGAATGCGATCGGTGGCCGAATGGCGCGCCGACGGCAGCGTGCTGGTGTTCCTGCCCGAGGAGCTCCGCGCCGTGAAGGGCCCTCCCGCTGCCCGGCGCCGGCACCTGGACCGGCTGCTCGAGGCCGCGGAACCGGGATACGCCGACCACCTGTCGGCCTATGGCGCGGCCTTGGCGCAGCGCAACGCCGCCCTCCGGGCGGCCCGGGCCGGGCGCGCCGGCATCGACGCCGTGCTGCCATGGGAGGCTCCCATCGCGAGCCACGGCGCAGCCATCGCCGTCGCCCGGCGCCGGGCGATGCACCACCTGCAGGACCCGTTCGCCCGGTGGCTTGACCACCTGGGCGGGGGCCCAGGCGGGGTGCTGGGGCTCGAGGCCTCGCCGACCGCGCGTGCGCAGGTGGCCGACGATCACCTGGAGCACGCGCTGTTGGAGCGCATGGAGGCCGCACGGCCTCGCGAGGTGGCCGCCGGCATGACGCTGGCCGGCCCGCATCGCGACGACGTCCTCGTGGGCCAGCGCCGCGGAGACGCGCTGGTGGACCTGCGCCGGATGGGGAGCCAGGGCGAGCAGCGCACCGCGGTGCTGGCCCTGCTGATGACCCACCGTGAGCACCTGGGCGCCCGCGCGGGCCTGCCCATCCTCGTGCTGGATGACGTGCTCTCGGAGCTCGACCCCACCCGCCGCGGTCGCCTGCTGGACACGGCGGTGGGCGAGGGCCAATGCATCCTGACCACGGCCGACCCCGCGGCAGCGCAGGCCGCCGCGGAGCGCGGCGCGCGCGTGATGTCGGTGAGGGAGGGCCTCCTTGCCGCGTAGGAGGCATCGCGACCCCGTGCCGATGTCCAGCCTGCTGCGGCGGGCCACCCGGTCGTTCGCCCGCGCAGGCGACTCGGTGCTCACATCGGTGCGGGCGGCCTGGGCCGAGGCCACGGGGCCGGGCACGGTGAATCACGCCTACCCCATCCGGCGCAGCCGTGCAGGGGTGGTGACCGTGGCCTGCGCCGATGCCGTATGGGCGCACGAGCTGGGCATGCGCGCCGACGAGATCGCCGATCGCATCGGGACCATCACGGGGGACCCGGACGCCGTGCGCGGCCTGCGGTTCGTGGTGGCCGACCACGCGATACCCCAGGTGATCGGGGAGTCCTCGCCCGGCGCGCCCCTTCCCCCGCCGGGCCCCGAGGCGCAGGCACGCGCGGAGCAGGTCACGCGGGTGATCGACGACCCGGAGCTGCGCGAGATCGTCACGCGGGCGGCGGCACGCGCGCTGGAGCGTGACAACGGGGCCTGATGTGCCTGCGCCGGCCGGTTTCCGTGGAGGCCGCTGATAGTTTTCTCCCTGCAAAACCCCAGCGACGCGCGGTTACGGAGCCACCCCTGATGAGGGGCGCCATGGACCCGCCGAAACAGAGGAGACAGGTGACCGAACCGGGTTTCGACGCCACCACCGATGCCGCCACGTACGACTCGTCGGCAATCACCGTCCTCGAGGGCCTGGAGGCCGTCCGCAAGAGGCCGGGCATGTACATCGGCTCCACGGGACCGCGCGGACTCCATCACCTGGTGTACGAGGTGGTCGACAACTCCGTCGACGAGGCCATGGCCGGCCACTGCTCGCGCGTGGACGTGGTACTGCACCCCGACGGGTCGTGCTCGGTCACCGACGATGGGCGCGGCATTCCCGTGGCCGCCATGGAGGACCAGGACGGCAAGAGCGCCCTCGAGGTGGTGCTGACCGTGCTGCACGCCGGGGGCAAGTTCGGGGGCGAGGGCTACAAGGTGTCGGGCGGACTGCACGGCGTGGGGGTGTCGGTGGTCAACGCGCTGTCCGAGTCGCTCACGGCCGAGGTGCGCCGGGACGGCCGCCTGTGGGTGCAGGGCTATCGGCGCGGGGTGCCCGAGGGCCCCATCGCCGACGCCGGTGCGGTGGACGAAACCGGGACGACCATCCGGTTCACGCCCGACCCGGAGATCTTCGAGGACACCCACTTCGACTACGACACGCTGGCCACGCGCTTCCGCGAGACGGCGTTCCTGACCCCGGGCCTGCGCATCACCCTCACCGACGAGCGCGGCGAGCGGCGCGAGGAGTCCTTCCACTACGAGGGCGGCCTGGTGGACTTCGTCAAGCACCTCAACGCCACCAAGGACCCGCTGCACGGCGACGTCATCTCCATCTCGGCCGAGGGCGATGAGGGGCAGGTGGACATCGCCATGCAGTGGACCAACGGGTTCACCGAGTCGGTGTTCACCTTCGCCAACAACATCAACACGCACGAGGGCGGAACCCACCTCACCGGATTCCGCACGGCCCTCACGCGCTGCATCAACGACTACGCGCGCGCCAAGGGGCTGCTGAAGGAGAAGGACGACAACCTCGAGGGCAACGACACCCGCGAGGGGCTCACCGCCATCGTGTCGGTCAAGTTGCGCGAGCCGCAGTTCGAGGGGCAGACCAAGACCAAGCTGGGCAACAGCGAGTTCGCGGGCTTCACGGCCACGGTGGCCGGCCAGAAGCTCTCGGAGTTCCTCGAGGAGAACCCGCAGACCGCCAAGGCCATCTGCCAGAAGGCAGCCAACGCCGCCCAGGCGCGGCTGGCCGCCCGCAAGGCGCGCGACCTGGCCCGTCGCAAGGGCGTGATGGACTCCACGAGCCTGCCCGGGAAGCTCGCCGACTGCTCCGACCGCGACCCCGAGAACACCGAGATCTTCCTGGTGGAGGGCGACTCCGCCGGCGGATCGGCAGTGCGCGCCCGGCAGTCGTCGTTCCAGGCCATCCTGCCTCTCCGCGGCAAGATCATCAACGTCGAGAAGGCCCGCATCGACAAGGTGCTCAGCAACACCGAGATCCAGGCCATGATCACCGCCATGGGCACCGGCATCGGGGCCGACTTCGACATCGGCAAGGCCCGGTACCACAAGCTCATCATCATGACCGACGCCGACGTGGACGGCGCGCACATCCGCACGCTCATCCTCACGTTCCTGTTCCGGCACATGCCGGAGATCGTGGACCAGGGCTACGTGTACATCGCCCAGCCGCCGCTCTACAAGGTGAAGCAGGGCAGCACCGAGCAGTACATCGAGAAGGAGTCCGACCTCGAGGACTGGCTGCTCGACCGCAATATCGGCGACATGGTGCTGGTCACCGGCACCGGTGAGGAGTCCGCCCTCACCAAGGCCCGCTTCCAGCGCTACACGCGCGCGCTGCGCGAGCACGACGGCTGGTCGTCGTCGCTGCGCGCCACGTACGGCAACGAGCTGGTGGAGTTCATCCAGGTGCACGGGCTGGTGGAGGCCGAGCCGGGCGACCTGGCGGCCCTCGGGAAGGCCGTGGCCGCGGCGTCGTCCGATGCCGCCGAGCTGTCGGTGCTCGACTCCGACGCCGCGGCGCGCACGGTGCGCGCACGGTCGGTGGAGGCCCGCACCGGCGAGGCCCGCACCGTCACGATCCCACTGGCGCTCTACGAGGCGCCCGAGCTGGCGTCGTTCCGCGCCGCCCGCGCACGGCTGCGCGAGCTGATGGGGGAGGCCCCCTTCATGGTCACCCGCGGCGCGCGCCGGCGCGAGGCCGCCACCTACGACGCCCTGCGCGGGGCCATCCTCGACCTCACGCGCGAGGGCATCTCGCTCAGCCGCTTCAAGGGCCTGGGCGAGATGAACGCCGAGCAACTCTGGGAGACCACGATGGATCCCGAGCGGCGCATACTGCAACGCGTCACCATGGACGACGCCGCTGCGGCCGACCTCCTGTTCTCGATGCTGATGGGCGACAAGGTCGAGCCCCGCCGCGACTTCATCGAGCGCAACGCCCGCTCCGTCGAGTTCCTGGACGTCTGACATGGCCATCGACCGACACGGGCGCATCGAGCCCCGCGAGCTGGCCGAGGAGATGCGCTCCTCGTACCTCGACTACGCGATGAGCGTGATCGTTGGCCGGGCCCTGCCCGACGTGCGCGACGGGCTCAAGCCCGTGCACCGGCGTGTGCTGTTCGCCATGCACGACCGGGGCCTGCAGCCCGACCGCGGCTACGTGAAGAGCGCCAACATCGTGGGGACCGTCATGGGCGAGTACCACCCCCACGGCGACTCGGCCATCTACGACGCCCTGGTGCGCCTGGCCCAGGACTTCAACAGCCGCTACCCCACGGTGGACGGCCAGGGCAATTTCGGGTCGCAGGAGTTCGCCGCGGCGGCCATGCGGTACACCGAGGCACGCCTGTCGCGGTACGCCACCGAGATGCTGCGCGACATCGACGAGGACACCGTCGACACCATCGCCACGTACGACGATCGCCGCCGCGAGCCCACCGTGCTGCCGTCGCGGGTGCCCAACCTGCTGGTCAACGGCTCGGCGGGAATCGCCGTGGGCATGGCCACCAACATCCCGCCGCACAACCTGGGCGAGGTGGTGGATGCCTGCATCGCGATGATCGATGACCCGTCCATCGACTCCGATGGCCTCATGCGGTTCGTGAAGGCGCCGGACTTTCCCACCGCGGGGCAGATCGTGGGCCTGTCGGGCGTGCGCGATGCCTACCGCACCGGCCGGGGCCGTGTGGTGGTGCGTGGCCTGGCGCACAACGAGCCCCTCAAGCACGGCCGCAACG
>CAZEUE010000072.1:0-3813 GCA_964514615.1 uncultured Bifidobacterium sp.
GCCGCGATGCGGTCGCGGTCCACGCGGTCCACCTGGTTCACCACCACCACCACGGGCAGGCCGCTGTCCACGAGGCGCTGGGCGATGAAGCGGTCGCCGCGCCCCACCTCCTCCGCGGCGTTCAGCACGAACAGGGCGGCATCGGTGTCGGCCACCGTGCGGTCGACGGTGTCCTGCATGCGCTCCGTCAGGCGGTCCGCGGGGCGCTGGAAGCCCGGGAGGTCGAGCAGCACGGCCTGCCAGCCATCACCGCGCGCCACGGCCAGCACCCGGCGGCGCGTGGTCTGCGGCCGCGGTGACACCGCGGCCACGTGCGCGCCCGCCAGCGCGTTGGCCAACGTGGACTTGCCCACGTTGGGGCGGCCCGCCAGGGCAACGAGGCCCGACCTGAGCGTGGGCGCGGCCATCCCTAGCCCCAGATCTGGAAGAGCAGGATGGTGACGCCGGCCCCCAGCAGCGCACCGGCCACCACCTCGGCCGATGAGTGGAACCCGGCCTCCACGCGCGACTGGGCCACGAGCAGGGCCACCAGGAACGCCAGGGTGCTCACCAGCGCGCCGTGCGTAAGGGGCAGGACGATCAGCGTGATGGCCATCCATGCCGCGAATGCCACCGCCGCGTGGCCCGAGGGGAATCCGCCGCGAAGCGGCGTGCCCGCGCCCGAGAAGGCCTTGAGCGCCACCACGGCGATCACGGTGACCACCACCACGATCACCACCACGTGCGCCGGGGCCTGGCGCACGCCCTTCAGCAGGTCGCGCCCGGGCTCCGACAGCCGTCCGTAGAGGATGAGGTACGCGGTGGCCACGGCCGCGAGCGCGGCGATCAGCACCGCGCCCGCGGCGACGTCCTTCGCGATCTTCACCAGCGGGTGATAGGAGGTGATCACGGCATCGATGGCCGCCTCCAGCGCGGTGTTGAACATCTCGGCCACCAGCACCAGCGACACCACGATGACCAGCGCGAGCAGTTCGAACCGGCTGACGCCGAGCACCACCGCGAGGATGAGCACCAGGAGGCCGGCCCCCACGTGCACCTGCATGTTGCGCTGCGTGCGCAGCACGAAGACGATGCCCTCGAATGCCCAGGTGAATGACCACCGCAACGACCCCTGGCGCGGCAGAGCTCCGGGGCGCGGCTCGCGCAGCAGTCGCTGCACCGGGCGGTCGTCGTCGCCGTCGGTCACCGGGCCCCCAGCGCCGCGACGATGTCGTCCTGCACGGCCAGCATCTGGCCGTCGTCCACCTCGTGGTCGTATCCCACCAGGTGCAGCAGCCCATGCACGGCCAGCACCGGCAGGGGATCCTCCGCGGCCTCGGGGCAGATGAGGATGTCGCCGAGCTCGGGCGGCGGACCCGCGTCCGGCCAGCTGAGGGCCTCGGGGCCATCCACCGGGAACGACAGCACGTCGGTGGGCTCCGGCGTGCCCCGGTGCTCGCCGTTGACCGACGCCATTGCGGCCGGCGACACCAGCATCAGGCCCACGGTGGCCCGCGTGATGCCCACATGCGAGCACGCCGAGCGCACGGCGTCCGCCAGGGCGTCGAGGTCGGCGGGCGCCGCCCCGGGCTCCCGGCGTGCCTCCACCTCGATCAGGGCGCGTCGCTCCACGGGTTGTCGCCCTCCTCGTGCACGCGGTAGGCCTCCACGATGCGCTGCACCAGCTTGTGGCGCACCACGTCGTCCTTGGTGAAGCGCACCACCGAGATCCCCGGGATGCCCCCCAGCACGCGCTCGATGTCGGCGAGGCCGGAGCGACGGTCGCGCGGCAGGTCCACCTGCGTGATGTCCCCGGTCACCACCACCGTCGACCCGAAGCCCAGGCGCGTGAGGAACATCTTCATCTGCTCCACGGTGGTGTTCTGCGCCTCATCGAGGATGATGAACGAGTCGTTCAGCGTGCGACCACGCATGAACGCCAGCGGGGCCACCTCGATCTGCCCGCGCTCCAGGTACTGCTGCGCCCGGTCGGCGTCGAGCATGTCGTGCATGGCGTCGAACAACGGGCGCAGGTACGGGTCGACCTTGGCCGCGATGTCACCGGGCAGGAACCCCAGCTTCTCCCCGGCCTCCACGGCGGGACGCGTGAGGATGATGCGCCCCACCTCGCGCCGCGACAGGGCGGCGGCGGCCAGTGCCACGGCCAGGTAGGTCTTGCCCGTGCCCGCGGGGCCGATGCCGAAGGTGATGGTGCTCTTGCGAATGGCGTCCACGTAGGCCTTCTGGCCCGCGGTCGTGGGCGTGATGCTGCGCTGGCGGTGACGCCACACCACGTCGCCCAGCAGGGCGTCGGGGCGTCCCGCCTGCTCCACGGCCGATGCCACGGCCTCGATCATGGTGGGCGCGATGGTGCGGCCGCTGTCCACGAGGCGCGCGAGCTCGTCCACCACGGCCACGCCGCGCTCCACCCGCGGGTCGTCCCCCGACAGCATCAGCCGGTTGCCCCTGAGGCTGATGTCGAGCTTGAGGCGATCCTCCAGCGCCCGGATGATGGCGTCGTGCTCGCCGGCCAGCTCCACGGCCACCCGGTCGGGGACCTCGATCACGCGGTCGGCCATGGATCCCTCACATCGAGTCCGAGAGCCGGGTTCCGCCCATCACATGCCAGTGCAGGTGATGCACGCTCTGCAGGGCGTCGGGGCCGTGATTGGTGGTGACGCGGTAGCCCGAGTCGCCGAGCCCCTGCTCCCGTGCCACCGCGGCGATGAACTCCAGCATGTCCGCGCGCTCCTGCACGGTCAGGCCCCCCACGCCCGCCAGGGAGTCGACGTGCCGCTCGGGCACCACCAGCACGTGCACGGGTGCCTTGGGGGCGATGTCCTCGAAGGCCAGCATGCCGTCGCCCCTGCGCACGACCGTGGCGGGGACCTCCCCGGCCACGATGCGGCAGAACAGGCAGTCGTCGGCCATCAGCGGTTCCCGCGCGCGTCGCAGGCGAGGGCCAGCGCGCACGCGGCAATGGCCGCGGTCTCGGTGCGCAGCATGCCCTCGCCAAGCGATGCGGACGCAAGGCCGCGCCGATGGGCGGCCGTCATCTCATCGTCGCTGAAGCCGGTATCGGGGCCCACGAGGATCGTGAGCGGATCGTGCGGGGGGCGGGCGCGAATGACCTCCGCCAGCGGGGTGGCGGCGCGGGGATCGAGGATGACCCCCTGCTCCGGGACGATCTCGGTCAGCACGTGGTCGAACGGTACCAGCGCCCCCGGGGCGGGCCACGTGCCCCGGCCGCTCTGCCGCGCCGCCGACTCGGCCACGCGGGCCATGCGGTCGGTGCGCTTCTGCCACGCGCCGCCATCCGGCACGCGCCTGGCCCGCGAGGTCACCACCACCTCGAGGGAGGTCGCGCCCAGCTCCGCCGCCTTCTCGGCCACCAGGTCGAGCCGGCCCGGTTCGCACAGTCCCACGCGCAGGTGCACCGGGCGCACGCGGGGCCCGGGCCGCGCCGGCCCGGCCACCTCCACCACCGACGGCGGCCCCGCATCCACCACGCGGCACGGCCACAGGTCGCCGGACGGCGCGATGACCTCCACCTCATCGCCGGGGCGCCGCCGCACGACCCGCGCCAGGTGGTGCGAGTCGGCATCACCGAGCGACAGGGCCTGCCCCTCGCGCGGCTCGCTGCCCACCACGTATCGGAACACGTGCTTCATGCCGACAGCCGCACCGACGCCCAGCCGTCCGCGGCCAGCCGCTCCTGCTCGCGCAGCCCGAGCACCAGGAACGCGGCAACGGCATCGTCCACCTCATGCTCCCGCAGCCCGGACAGCACGGCATGACGCGGCCCGGCCAGAGGGGCCAAGGGGACAGTCCCGG
>CAZEUE010000072.1:3913-8800 GCA_964514615.1 uncultured Bifidobacterium sp.
CGTGGGACTGTCCCTCCAGGGAGGAGGCCAGCACGCGCAATACCTCCAGCGTGATGTTGGCCAGCAGGATGTCGGCGTGCGGCAGGGGGGTGCTGCCGATCTCGAGCCGGCGGGCGGTGATGCCATCCGCCATGTTCGCGCGGGCCGCGCGGGTGGTGGCCGACACCGCATCGGGGTCGACGTCGATGGCGGTGACGGGACCCATCCCCAGGCGCCGGGCCGCGACGGCGAGCACCCCCGACCCGCAACCGGCATCGAGGACCGAACCGGCGACGGGGATGTCCTGCATCAACTCGAGTGCGGTGCGCGTGGTGGCGTGCTGTCCGGTGCCGAACGCCATGCCGGGATCGATGACGATGTCGTGGAAGCCCGCGGCGGGCGCCACCCATGGCGGGCGCACCCGCAGGCGCCCCGCCACGACGGGCCGGTGGAAGTCGCGCAGCGCATGCCGCCAGGCGTCGCCCTCGGGGGCCTCGTGCACCTGGGCCGCGATGCCGGCCTGCGCCAGATGCGCGGCAAGCGCCGCCGCGCCCGGGCACTCCCGGGACGGCATCCAGATGTCCAGCGCCACCCGGCCCTCGCGCGGATCCCCCTGCATGCACCCCACGCCGGTGAGGGCGTGGCACTCGGCCACCGCGAGGTCGGCCTGCGCCTGCGGCACGCGTGCCGTGAGGCGCGTGATGCCGTCAGCGGAAGGCGTGGCGGAGCCGGCCGAAGAAGCCCTCGTCATCACCATCGTCCCCGTGCTGCTCGAGGTGCTCGGCCAGCGGGCGGAGCGCCGCACGGCCCTCGTCCGACGCGATGCGCGGCACGCGGACGTCCACCACCACCACCTGGTCGCCGCGCTCGCGCCCGTGCACCACGGGGAACCCCTTGCCCTTCAGGCGGATCTCCGCCCCGGGCTGGGTGCCCGCGCGCACCTCGACGTCCTCCTCGCCGTCGATGGTCGGCACCGACACATGCGTGCCCGTCATCGCGGCCGTCACGGGAACCGAGACCTCGTGGATGATGTCCAGCCCGTCGCGGATGAAGCGGTCATCGGGCTCCACGCGCACCTCCACGTAGAGGTCGCCGTCGGGCGCGCCCTGCTCGCCGGCCCCGCCGCGGCCCGAAAGGCGGATGCGCTGCCCCGTGGCGATGCCCGCCGGCACGCGCACCGGCACCGTCGAGCGCGCGCGCACCCGCCCGCGGCCGCGGCAGGTGCCGCACGGGCGGGTGATCTCCCGGCCCCGGCCGCCGCAGGCCGGGCATGGCTGCGCGCGCACCATCTGCCCCAGCGGCGTGCTCACCACCTGCCGCACCTGGCCCTGCCCCGCGCAGGTGCCGCAGGTGCGTACCTCGCTGCCCGGCTCGGCGCCCGAGCCATCGCACGATGCGCACTCCTCCACGCGGTCCACGGACACGTCCTTCTCGGTCCCCGTGGCGGACTCCACGAAGGTGACCGAGGTCGCCACCAGCACGTCGTCGCCCGCCACCGGCCCCCCGGCGCCGCCGAAGATGTCGGCTCCCCCGAAGAACGCGTCGAAGATGTCCTGGAACGACCCGAACCCCTGGGCGCCCCCTCCTGCCGCGCCCCGCACGCCGGCATGGCCGAAGCGGTCGTACCGGGCCCGCTGGTCGGCATCGGACAGCACCTCGTAGGCCTCGGCGACCTCCTTGAACCGCTCCTCGGCCGTGGGGTCGCCCGGGTTCATGTCCGGGTGCAGCTCGCGCGCGAGGCGGCGGAAGGCCGACTTGATGTCCCTGTCGGTGGCATCGCGCGCCACGCCCAGCACCTCGTAGTAGTCACGCGTGGTCGGCATCGTCCTCCCCGGCGTGCTCCTCGGGGTGCGTGGCCAGGTTGGCCTGCGCCGACTCCACGAGCACGCGTGCCTCCCCGAGCGTGTCGGCCTCGAGCAGCATGCGGGCCAGGCTCCGGGCATCGCGCGCCGCGAGGTGGTCCACCGCGCCCTGCTCGATCCAGAACGGCGCGGAGTCGGGATCCTGCCGGAGCAGCTCCACCGCCTGGTGACCGCAGTCGAGCGTGTACGTGGCGATGGCCCACCGGGTGGACGCCGGCGCGTCGGATGGGCTCCACGGCACCAGCGGCGTGGACTTGACCCCGCCGGGCTCCACCACCACCGACGACAGGTCGATGTCGCGCCATTCGAGGTCGACCGGCACGCGCAGGTCGAACAGCAGGGCCTCGGCGTCCTCGGCCTGGCCCTCGTTGCTGGCGATCACCGCCGCCACCCAGTGGGCCTCGGCGAAGGTCAGGCCCGAGAAGACGTCGGTCTCCTCGGACACCGGGTCGAACACGCTGTCGGGGTCCACGCTCACGCCCACGGCGTACTCCTCGGGCCCGTAGGCACCGGCCTCCACGCGGGCCAGCACGCGCACCGCCGCGGTGCCGCCCGCCCCCAGGGGCCGGCGCCACACCTCCAGGATCTCGAACCGCGGATCCTCGCTCACCCGTACACGTCCTCCACGTAGGCCGACAGCGCGCGAGATGCCTCGCGCACGGTGGCGATGGCCAGGGCGTAGTCCATGCGCACGGGCCCGATGAGCGACACCGCGCCGAGGTTGCCCCGCGGGGGACCGTACCCGGCCGCCACGATCGACACCCCCGACAGGTCGGAGGGCAGCTCCGACCCGATGCGCAGGTAGGTGCGCGACCCATCGAGGGCGCCGCGCAGCACCGACAGCAGGGCGTAGCGCTCCTCGAGCGCCCGCATGAGGCCGTCGATCTCGGATATCTCGCGGCGCCGGGCGTCGGTGAGCACGCGCGCCTGCCCGGAGACGTAGACGGCGCGGTCCTCGTGCAGGTCCATCAGCACCGGCGCGATGGCGTCGATGAACGCCTGCTCGGCGGGTCCGAGCGACGGATCGGCCAGGCGCGCGGCAATGCTGCGCGCGCCGGCGGGCATCCCCTGCACCCGCTCATTGAGGAACGCCGCCGCCCAGTCGGCCAGGCCCGGGTCCACCGGCCGGTCGAATGCGAACAGGCGCTTGGTGACATCCCCGGTGGACGTGATGACCACCACGGTCACGAGTTGGGGCTGCAGGAGCAGCACCTCCACGTGGCGCACGGTGGCGGACGCCATCGGGGGCCCGGTGACCACCCCCAGGAGGTCGGTGACCTCCGAGATGGCGTCGGCCAGGCGCCGGAGCGTCTGGTCCACCTCCACGCGCGCCAGGTCGGTGCCCAGCGTGCGCGACAGGTCCGTGCCGGTGGCGGGCAGGGGCTCGCCCGGCAGGATGCGGTCCACGTAGTAGCGGTAGCCCGACTCTGTGGGCACGCGGCCCGCCGAGGTGTGGGGGTGATCGAGGTACCCCATCTCCTCCAGGCGGTGGAGTTCGTTGCGGATGGTGGACGACGCCCAGTCGAGCCCCCCGCGCCCGGCGATGTTCTTGCTGCCCACCGGCTGCCCGCTGGCGATGTGGCGCTGCACCACGGCGCGCAGGACCTCTTCCTGGCGCGGGGTGAGCGACGGCGTGTCGGGATCGGTGGTGCTCATGCGAAGTCCATGATCTGCTGCACCACTGCATTCTGGAGCAGGCGGCCACGGCGCGTGAGCCGGACGGTCCCCTCCCCGCGCTCCACCAGTCCGCGCGCGGCCAGCGCGTCGAGGGCCGCGGGGCGGTCGGGGGGCCCGGCCCAGGCGATGTCGAGGGGCTCGTCCAGGCGCGTCGCCAGCATCCACCGCTCGCGCCGCAGGGTGTCGGCATCCAGGGCGTCATGCGTGCGCGGAGGGGCGGCCCCCTGCGCCAGCGCAGCCATGTAGCGCTCGAGGCCGGGTGCGTTGCGGCGCCGCTCGCCCCGGATGGTGCTGACCGCCCCCACGCCCAGGCCCAGGTAGTCGCGCGCGTGCCAGTAGGCCATGCTGTGGCGGCACTCGGCGCCCGGCAGGGCGAAGTTGGCGAGTTCGTACCAGCGGTACCCGAGGGCCTCGAGCCCCGTGATGGCCTGCTCATAGAGGTCGGCGGCCAGGTCCTCGCCGGGTGGCCGGTGCGGGCCGCGTGCGATCGCGCTGCCCTCCTTGAACTCCAGTTCGTACCACGACACGTGGTCGGGACCGAGTGCCGCCACCCACGCGAGGTCCGCGGCCAGGTCGTCGCCCGACTGCCCGGGAACGGCGAGCATCAGGTCCACCGACAGCTGCGGGATGCCTGCCGCCCGGATCGCCGCCGCGGCCCTCTCGGCATCGCCCGGCATGGCGCGGCGGTCGAGCACCTGCAGCAGGTGCGGTCGGGTGGACTGCGCCCCCAGCGACACGCGGGTCACCCCCGCAGCCGCCAGGGCGCCGGCCAGCCCGCGCGTGACGGTCTCGGGGTTGGCCTCCACCGTCACCTCGGCACCCGGCGCCAGCAGCGGCCGGATGGCCGCGAGCAGGGCCTGGAGCCGCTCGGCGCCCATCAGCGTGGGGGTGCCGCCGCCCAGGTACACGGTGCGCAGGGGGCCGAGCACGGCGCGCTCGCGCCCCAGCTCGGCCAGCACGGCCCCCAGGTAGTCGTCGCGGGCATCCTCGCGCCCCACCTCCACCACGAACGCGCAGTAGCCGCAACGGCTGGCGCAGAACGGCAGGTGCACGTACAGGTGCGCGACCCCCGCGGGATCGCCCCCGCTCACTGCGACGATGACCCGTCCAGCTGCAGCACGGCCAGGAAGGCCTCCTGCGGCACCTCCACGTTGCCCACGTGCTTCATCCGCTTCTTGCCCTCCTTCTGCTTCTCGAGGAGCTTGCGCTTGCGGCTGATGTCCCCGCCGTAGCACTTGGCCAGCACGTCCTTGCGCTTGGCCTTGACGGTCTCGCGGGCGATGATCTTGCCCCCGATGGCCGCCTGCACGGGCACCTCGAACATCTGTCGGGGGATGGTCTCCTTCAGCCGCTCCACCAGGCCCTTGCC
>CAZEUE010000073.1:0-8680 GCA_964514615.1 uncultured Bifidobacterium sp.
GCGAGGGACCGCCCTTGAGGACGGCGACCCGGCTCATCGCGTGCCGGGGTTGAGCGCCTGGTGCAGGTCCACGAACTCGCCGATGACGTCGCCCAGGCGCCCGATGCCCTCGGTGATCATGGCCTCGGGCACCCCCGAGAAGTTGAGCCGCATGCTGTTCTTGCCGCGACCATCGAGGAACGCGCCCTCGCCCGGGACGAACGCCACCTGGCGCTCGAGCGCCTTGGCCTGCAGCGCGGTGGTGTCGATGTAGTCGGGCAGCGTGGCCCATACGAAAAGCCCGCCCCGCGGGCGCGTCCACGTGGCCTGCTCCGGGAAACGCGCCTCGAGGGCAGCCAGCATGGCGTCGCGGCGGGACCGGTAGATGTCCGTGACCCGCGCCACGTGCTCGCGATAGTCGTACCTCCTCAGGTACTCGGCCACGAACCGCTGCGTGAGCGTGCTCGAGCACAGGTCGGCCGCCTGCTTGCCCAGGTTCATCTTGCGCAGCACGGCCGGCGGCGCCACGGCCCAGCCCACCCTGATGCCGGGCGCCAGGATCTTCGAGAACGTGCCCAGGTACACCACCCAGCCCGCGCCGTCGTCCAGCTCGTAGAGGGTGGGCAGGGCCTCGCCCTCGAAGCGGATCTGGCCGTAGGGGTTGTCCTCGATGATGAGCAGGCCCACCTCGTGGGCGAACTCCACCAGGCGCTGGCGGCGCTCGAGGGACATCGTGACGCCCGCGGGGTTCTGGAAGTTGGGGATGGTGTAGAGGATCTTGGGCGGGCGACCCTCGGCCGCCAGGCGGGCATAGGCCTCCTCGAGGAGGTCCTCGCGCATGCCATCGTCATCCATGGGGATGTGCGTGACGTCGGCGCCATAGGCGGTGAGGCACGGAGCGGCACCCGGATACGTGGGGCCCTCGGCCAGGACGGGGTCGCCGCGATCCACGAAGGTGCGGAAGCTCAGGTCGATGGCCTGCTGGCCGCCCGTGGTGATGAGCACGTCGTCGGCGCGCGCCAGGGCGCCCTCGTCCGCCATGACCGCCACGATCTGCTCGCGGAGGTCGCCCATGCCATCGGTGGGCCCGTACTGCAGCGACGCTGCCAGGTAGTCGGTGCCGATCTCGGCGGCGACCTCGTCGAAGACCTCGCGCGGGAATGTCTCGGTGTCGGGCAGCCCGCCCGCGAGCGAGATGATGTCGGCCTTTTCGGTGATGGCCATGAGGTCGCGCATGACCGAGGACGTGGTGCCGCTGGCCAGCGCGGAGAAGCGCGAGTCGAACCGGGCCGCGTCGGCGGGGCCGACCAGCGGCGTCTGCGGGGGGACCGGGGCCCCCATGCCCGTATTGTCGGTCACGTCACTGGTGCTCATAGGCGGGAAGGGCCCGCGATCGGGCCGTGCCAGATGATACGCCGCCAAGCCGCTCGCACCTGCCGGATGGGTGACACCGGGCACCGGGCGGACCGGGACCCTCTGATACCCTCGGCGGCCGTGCCGGCGAACCAGACACCGGCGAGCGGTCGCACCCCGCTCGCCCTCCTTCGCATCCCCGACATCCGCAAGGTGCCGCGCTCGGACTGGCTCCAGCTGGTCCGGTTCCTGGCCGTGGGACTGTCCGGCTACGTGGTCAACCTGCTGGTGTTCTGGGTGGCCACCATGGCGGGCATGCACTACATCCCGGCCGCGGTGGTGGCGTTCGCCGTGGCGTGGCTCAACAACTTCGCGCTGAACCGCCACTGGACATTCCGGGCTGCGGGCGAGGGCGTGCTGGCACAGGGCCTGCGGTACCTGCTGGTGTGCCTGGTGGCGCTGGGCGCCAACCTCATCATCCTGCACCTGCTCGTGGACGATGCCGGCCTGGCGGAGCTGTACGCGCAGGCCATCGCGATCATCCTGGTCACGCCGCTGAACTACCTGCTCAGCCGGCGCTGGTCGTTCCGATAGGCGGCCGGGCAGCGACGTGAGCCCCCGGCGCGCCCCCCGGCTGCCCGGGCTCGCACTGGCGGCGGCGCTGGCGCTGGCGATCCCGGCTGCGGGCGGTGCGCAGCAGCAGCCAAGCGCGGGGGTGGCGGTCACCACGCCCTCGCAGGCACTGGCCGCGGTGGACGGCGTGCTGGACGGCGTGGCCAAGGGAGCCGCCGACCTGCAGGCCCAGGCCGGGGCGGCGAGCACGGCGCGCGGGGGCGGGCGGGCCGATGCGGACGCCGACTACTCCGCGTCGCTCACCGAGGACGAGGCCATCACCATAGCCGAGGCCGACCCGCGCCTGCGGGAGTGGGTGGCCTCCAACCCCGTCACGCGCACCACCGCGGAGCTCGAGGAGAAGGACCGGCGCTGGAAGGTGTCGTTCGTCGGCGGGCCGAGGGACGCCGAGGTGGTGGAGGCCGAGGTGTACGTGGGCGATGAGGAGGGCGACATCGCCGAGGTGCGCACGGGGCCCCAGGTGGCGTGGATGATGGCCCGGGGGTACGAGGGGGCGTTCGGTCGGGCCGTCAACCGCTGGCGCATCTGGATACCCCTGTGCGTGGTGTTCCTGCTGGTGCTGCTGCCCATCACGCGACCGCGTCGCATGGTGTCGTGGCGCACCGTCGACCTGCTGGCCCTGCTGTCGTTCACCGTGTCGTGGGCGTGGTTCAACGAGGGCCACGTCTTCACCTCGGTGCCCCTGCAGTACCCGCCGCTCCTGTACCTGCTGGCCCGCATGACCTGGATAACGGTGAGGCGCGCGCGCCAGCGAACCCCCCGGGGTCAGACACCGGGCGGGGTCAGACACCGGGCGGGGTCAGACACCGGCGCGGGCGTCCCCGGGGCGGGCGTGTCACCCGTGCCGCCCAGGGCGCCGCGCACGCCCGGGCTGCCGGGGTGGATGCCCACGTGGCTGCTGGTGACCGTCCTCATCCTGCTCCTGGCGCTGCGGTGGGGGCTGAACGGGCTGAACAGCAACGTGATCGACGTGGGGTACGCCGGTGTGATCGGCGCCGACCTGATCGTGGACGGCCAGACGCCCTACGGGAACTTCCCCAGCGACTGCGGCCAGTGCGATACCTACGGGCCGCTCAACTACCTGGCGTACATCCCCTTCGAGGCCGTCATGCCCCACACCGGCAAGTGGGACGACCTGCCCGCCGCGCATGGGGCCGCCGTGCTCTTCGACGGCCTGGCCATGCTGGCCCTGCTGGTGCTGGGATGGCGCCTCGCCGGCCGGAAGATGGGGCTCACCTTCGCCATCGCCTGGGCCGCGTTCCCCTTCACGGCATTCACGCTGTCGAGCAACTCCAATGATGCGCTGATCTCCGCGTGCATCGCGTGGGGCCTGGTGCTGGCAGCGCGTCCGCTGGGACGCGGCCTGATGATCGGCCTCGGCGTGGCCGCCAAGATCGCCCCGGCCATCCTGATTCCCCTGTGGGCGCGCCACCCCTTCCCGCGGCGCGACCCGCGCACGGGTGCCCGCAGGCTGGCCTGGTACCTGGCCGGCCTGGTGCTGGCGGCGCTGCTCACCGGCTGGGTGTTGCTGCTCGATGGCACTGATGGCATCCGCGCGTTCTGGTCGCGCACCGTCGGCTACCAGGCCGATCGCGACTCGCCGTTCTCCATCTGGGGCCAGTACGAGTGGCTTGCGCCCGGGCAACTGGCGGTGGCGGCACTGGTGGTGGCCGGCGCGCTGCTGGTGATGCGCTGGCCCCGCCGCCTGGACATCGTGCAGTGGGCCGCCATCTCCGCTGCGCTGCTCATCGGCTTCCAGTTGGTGCTGGAGCACTGGTTCTACCTGTACATCCCGTGGTTCCTGCCGCTGGTGATCCTGGTGGTGGTGCCCGAGTGGCCCGACCCCGAGCCCGAGCCGGCCCCGGCCGCGCGGCCCAACCGCCTGCTCGGTCGCCTGCGGCGCGCTGCCCCGGATGGTGCCGCATGAGCGACCAGGCGAGGGTGGAGCGCCTGCTGCCGTGGATCATGGGCATCGCGGCGGTCATCGTGTGGGTGGGCCCCATGCAGTGGATCAACTCCGCCGTGGGGCAGATATCGGACATCCCGGTGTACCAGGAGGCCTACCGCCAGATGGCGGGCGGGGCCCTCCCCTATCGCGACTTCGACCTGGAGTACCCACCGCTGGCCGCGCTGCTGTTCTGGTTCGCCGGGGTGCTGCCGGCCGCCTATGGCACCGCGTTCTCGTTCCTCATGATGCTTGCGCTGGTGCTCACCGTGGTGCCGGTCACGCTCACGGCGCGGGCGCTGGGGCTGAGCCTGGCCCGGCAGGTGGCGGCCGGGGGCATCACGGCGTTCATCCCCGTGCTGCTGGGCGGCCTGGTGGGCACGCGATTCGACCTGGTGCTGGCCGCCCTGATCGCCTGGATCCTCTGGGCGGTGGTGAACGATCGCATGACCACCGCATGGGTGCTGCTGGCGGTGGCGGTGCTGGTGAAGCTGGTGCCGTTGGCATTCATCCCGGTGCTGCTGATCGTGCACGTGCGCCGCCATGGTGGCTCCGACACCCTCCGCAGCGCCCTCATGGGCCTGGCCGTGCTGGTGCTGGTGATCGTGCCGCTCGCGGTGATGGCCCCGTCGGGCCTGTGGGACAGCGTGTCGTACCACCTCGACCGACCGCTGCAGCTGGAGTCCACGGGGTCGGCCTACCTGATGTCCATGCGCCTGCTGGCCGACATCCCGCTGGCCGTGGACACCTCCTTCGGGTCGCAGGGGCTGTCCGGCGGTGCGCCCGACCTCATGGCGCTGCTCTCCACCATCGCGCTGGTCATACTGGTGCTGGCCATCGCCCTCACCGTGCTCCGCCTGGTGGGCACGCAGCCGCCCGCGGCCGACTCGGCCGTATTCGTGGCGGGCGTCGCGGCCACCAGCCTGGCCCTGCTGGTGGCGGGCAAGGTGCTGTCGCCGCAGTTCCTGGTGTGGATCGTGCCGGCGGCCGTGCTGGTGCAGGGGCGATTCGGATGGGCCGCCACCGTGGTGACCGCCCTGTCCCTGCTGCTCACGCAGCTGTACTTCCCGGGGGCGTACTGGGACCTGGTTGCCCTGCAGGATCCCGCCATGGGGCTGCTGGTACTGCGCGACGCCGTGTTGATCGTCCTGCTGGCGCTGGTGTGGCCGCGCCCGCAGGGACATGCCGCCGACGGGCGAAACCCACCCCCGTGAATCCCCGCCGCATCACCACCGCGCTGCTGCTGGCGCCTGCCGCACTGATCGCCCCGGCGGCAGTGGCCACTGCCGCTCCGCTCAACCCCACCACCTCGCCGGTGCAGGTGACGCTGCAGGTGCCGGTGGCGCAGGCCGTCACCGTGCGCGTGCTGCGGATGCCGGATGGCCTGGGCGTGGCCACCCTCGGACCGGTCAACGCCATGGCGGGGCCGGTGACCATTGCCTGGGCGGGGGGACGCGGCCCGGGCGGCACCGGCCAGGTGGTGGCCGACGGCACCTACCGGTTCGAGGGAGTCGGCCCCGACGGCGTGACGCTCTTGCCGGCCACCCCCGCCGAGGTCGAGGTGGACACCACCGCTCCGCGCCCCGTGGTATCGGCACCCGCCCCGGTCATCCCCGCCAGCACGGCGCGCTCACTGCCCCTGCGCCCCGGCGGGGCCACCGAGGTACGGGCCATCGTGCGGCGTCCCGGGGCCGCGCAGCCGCTGGCATCGGGCGCGTGGGCCCCGGCGGGCACCGCGCTGCGCCTCCCGGCCGCGCTGCGGGCGCGGGGGGTGGTGGGCACCGTGGAGGTGACGCCCGAGGGCCGCGATGCCGCGGGCAACGTGGGCACGGGCGAGCCGGCCATCTGGAGCCTCCAGCCCGCGGGCAGGGGCACCACCGTGGTGCGCCGGGTGCGCACGGCCAGGCCCCTCGTGGCGATCACGGTGGACGACGGCTACGGGCCGGGGGAGTCGGCGCGCATGATCGAGGCAGCGCGGGCCGCCGACGCCACCATCACCTTCTGCTTCAACGCCATCAACCAGCGGATGTGGAGTGCATCGCTGCGCCGGTCGATCCGACGGGCGGTGCGCGACGGGCACCTCGAGGTGTGCAGCCACGGATACGCTCACCGCACGGGCACGGGCACCAGCCGATCGGCAGGGATCTCCGACCTGTCGCGCAATCGCCTGTGGGACCAGGTGGCCGGCGTGGCCACCGGGCCGTTCTACCGGCCGCCGTACGGGGCGTACGGCTCGGGGCTGCTGCAGGCCGCGGCGGCGACGGGCTACCGGTACGTGCTGCTGTGGGACGTCGACACCAACGACTGGCGCGGGCCCGGCGCGTCGGTCATCACCCGGCGTGCCGTGGGCGGCGCCCGGCGTGGCTCGATCATCCTCATGCACACCAAGCCCAACTCGGCGGCCGCCATGCCCGCCATCCTGCGCGGGCTCAAGGCAAAGGGGCTGCGCCCCGTGGGGCTGGGCGAGCTGTTCTCGGCCGGCCGGCCCGGCTAGGGCTGCTTCACGCGGCCCCACAGGGGGGCCAGGCGCGCAAGTTGGTGCGTGGGGACGACGTCATCACGCAGTGCGACGTGGCCATGCACCATGCGCGCCAGGGCACGTCCGGTGCGGGCCTGCCACGGCGCGGCGTCACGCGACAGATCGCGGCCGGTGGCCTGAGGCGACAGGGGGCGCGCCGACGCCAGCAACAGCACGTTGCCCGACGTCCGGTGCTCCAGCACCGCCGGCTCGGCCAGCAGGGCCACATGGGCGTAGTGCTCCTGCATGCCCACCGCCACGGCGCGGGCGAGCTCCAGCGGCTCCACGTCGATCAGGTTCATGGCGTGAAGGCCACCGGGCCTCAGGACCCGGCGGACATCCCCGATGAACTCGCGCGTGGACAGCGCATGCGGTGCCACGAGGCCCACGAAGGCATCCACCATCACCAAGTCGCGGCTGGCGTCCGGCATCGCCGCGATGGCCTCGCGCCCGTCACCCACGCGCACCTCCAGGCGCGGGACGTCGTCGAGCATCAGGTGCTCCCGGGCGATGGCCACCACCCCGGCATCGCGCTCCACCACGTCCACGCGGGCGCGTCGACGGGTGGCCACCAGGTACCGGGCAAGCGTGCAGGGCCCCCCGCCCACCTGGACGGCGTCGAGGGGCTCCGCGGGGGGGAACATGCCATCCACCACGCTCACCAGGTGCCGGAGGTACTCGAACCGGATGCGCGTGGGGTCGAGGAGGTCAACGTGCGAGGCCTCCACCCCATCCATCAGCAGCAACCGGCCGCCGGGCGTCGCGGGATCCCGGTCCTCGCGGATCTCCACGGTCACATGATCCGCCAGGAGCGGAAACGCCGGCGCGCGAGGAACCCCCATGAGGGCATTGTGGCGGACCCGGAAAGGGACAGTCCCAGCGCTGGGACTGTCCCGTGCGCGGGACTGTCCCGTGCGTGGGACTGTCCCTCTGGGCCCCTCTGGGCTAGGCCTGCAGTGCTCCCCCGTCCACCACTACCTGTGCGCCGGTCATGTATGACGACAGGTCGGAGGCCAGGAACAGGGCGGCGCGGGCGATGTCGTCGGGGGCGCCCATGCGGCCGAGGGGCACGCGGGCGGCGAATTCCGCCACGGCCTCGTCGGTGCCCGCGCCCATCTCCGCCACGCCCTCGGTGAGCACCCCGCCCGGGGCGAGGGCATTCACGCGGATTCCGTGCGGGGCGACCTCGAGCGCCACGTTCTTGGTGAAGCCCCATACCCCGTGCTTCGAGGCGTCGTAGTGGGCCAGGCCCACCATGGATGGGTGCACGGCGTCGATGGAGGTGACGTTGATGATCGACCCGCCCCGGCCCTGCTCCACCATGGCCAGCGCAGCCTCGCGGGTGCACAGGAAGACCCCGCGCAGGTTGACCGAGACCACCCGGTCGAAGTCGGCCGTCTCCATCTCGAGCACGGGGCACGTGGGGAAGATGCCGGCGTTGTTCACCAGCACGTCGAAGCCGCCCATCTTCTCGACGCACGCGCGCACCACCGACTTGACGTCGGCCTCGGCCGACACATCGGCCGGGGCGGCCTCGGCCGTGCCCCCGGTCGCGCGGATCTCGTCGGTGACCGCCAGCGCGTTGTCGGCGTCGAGGTCGGCCACCGCCACCGCGGCGCCGGCCTGCGCCAACCGCAGCGCGATGGCCCGGCCGATGCCCCGGCCTGCCCCGGTGACCAGGGCGACCTTCCCGGACAGATCGATGAGCTGGGTAACGGATGCGTCGTTGGCCATGGACCAGTCCTACCAGACGACGACGCCCCGGCCGTCGGCCGGGGCGTCGCGCAACACCCGTTGACCGGCGACCGGAGCCGCCGGAACCGCCTAGACGTTGATGGAGTCGCGGTTGCCCGACACCTCGGTGATGAGCTCGCCCATGACGTCCTTGGCGTCGCCGAACACCATGAGGGTCTTCTCGTTGAAGAACAGCTCGTTCTCCACGCCGGCGAAGCCGGGGCGCATGGAGCGCTTGACCACCATGATCGTTGCGGCCTTGTCGACGTCGAGGATGGGCATTCCGTAGATCGGGCTGCTGGTGTCGTGGCGCGCGGCCGGGTTGACCACGTCGTTCGCGCCCAGCACCAGCACCACGTCGGCCTGCGGGAACTCCGGGTTGATCTCCTCCATGTCGATCAACTGCTCGTACGGCACGTTGGCCTCGGCCAGCAGCACGTTCATGTGCCCGGGCATGCGACCCGCCACCGGGTGGATGGCGTACTTGACCTCCACGCCCTCCTTCTCGAGCGTGTCGG
>CAZEUE010000074.1:0-8672 GCA_964514615.1 uncultured Bifidobacterium sp.
GTGCAGCCGTGGAAGTCGCTCTGGTGCCAGGGGAAGTCCGCGCTCACCTCGCCGTCGGGCTTGGTGTAGGCCGTGCACAGGCGCACTTCGGGCAGGCCCGAGAGCACGTCGAGCTTGGTGAGCCCCAGCTGGGTGATGCCGCTCACCCGCACGGCGTAGCGCAGCGCCACCAGGTCGAGCCACCCGCAGCGCCGGGCGCGCCCGGTGGTGGTGCCCACCTCGTTGCCCACCTCGGCCATGTGCCGGGCGGCGTCGTCGTCGAGCTCGGTGGGGAAGGGCCCCTCGCCCACCCGGGTGGTGTACGCCTTGCTGATGCCCAGCACGTGGTCGATGCGCGTGGGGCCCACGCCCGTGCCCGTGCATGCCGCGCCCGCCGTGGGGTTGCTGCTGGTCACGAACGGGTAGGTGCCGTGGTCGATGTCGAGCAGGGTGCCCTGCGCGCCCTCGAACAGCACGGTCCTGCCGTCGCGGATCGCGGTATCGAGCAGCAGCGAGGTGTCGGCGATGAACGGCTGGATGCGCGGCGCGAGCGCCAGCACCTCGTCGGCCACGGCGTCGGCATCGAGAGCCTGCTCGCCGTAGATCTTCGTGAGCACCTCGTTCTTCTGCTCCAGGGCGATGGCCACCTTGCGCCGCAGGATGCTGGCGTCGAGGAGGTCCTGGACGCGGATGCCGATGCGGGCTGCCTTGTCCATGTACGCGGGCCCGATGCCGCGCCGCGTGGTGCCGATGGAGAGCTTGCCCAGGCGGATCTCGCTCTGGGTGTCCAGCTGCACGTGGTACGGCATTATCAGGTGCGCCGCGCCCGAGATGCGCAGGTTCGAGGTGTCCACCCCGCGCTCCTCGAGCTGGTCGAGTTCGCGCACCAGCACCACCGGGTCCACCACCACGCCGTTGCCGATGATGCAGGTGGTGTCGGGGTAGAGGATGCCGCTGGGGATGAGGTGCAGCGCGTAGGTCTGGTCGCCCGCCACGATGGTGTGGCCGGCGTTGTTGCCGCCCTGGTAGCGCGCCACCACGTCGCTGCGCTCGGCCAGGAGGTCGACGACCTTGCCCTTGCCCTCATCGCCCCACTGGGCGCCGATCACCACCGTCGCCGGCATTCAGGTCCTTCGCTGGAGTGCGTCCATGCATGACGCGACCCGCGTCGCCGCGGGCCGGGAACGGCGGGAATACTAGGCGAACCGCCTGCGCGGGAACCGCCGATCCGGTGGCCGCAATGGGAACGCCCCGCCCGCCGGGTTCCGAGCCGGCGAACGGGGCGCATCCCCATGACTCTTCAAGGGGGTCCCCCGGGCCGCGAGGGCCCGGGGGACACCGTCTACTGCGTGCTCCTCGGAGCTCCTGGGATCAGACGCCCGGGGGCTTCGGGAAGCGGTGACGCATGGTGTACTGGTACGGGGTGGCGAACAGCAGGTCCGCGATGTCCTCGTCCGTACGCTCGACCGTCTGGGTCCAGATGATGTCCGCACCCGGGATGATCAGGTCGAAGTTGTAGGACATGAGGCCGATGAGCTCCTTGACCGGGAGCATGGCGCCCATGTTGTCCCACGGCGTGGCCTGGAGGGCCCACGACCGGATCGCCTGGGGCGATGCGGTGCGGATGGTCTCCGGCTTCAGCTGGAAGCGGTGCTGACCCTCGGTCTCCGGGCGGCCCATGGCAGCCGCGGTGGCCTTGGTGACCTCCGACGGGAGGTACGTCAGGTCCCACTTGGTGCTCTTCAGCGACGGGTCGGTGATCAGGCGCAGGTTCATGCGACCGTAGTTCGGGTCGCCGTAGAACGTGGGCTTGGCCGACAGCTCGGCGTCGTCGTAGCGACCCGTTGCGGTGTGCAGCAGGTAGCCGCGACGCTCCATCGTGAAGTTGAAGTAGTCGTTGCCGAACCCGCCGTAGCCGTCGTCCTCCTTGCCACCGTGCTCCTGGGTGACGATGTAGGCGATCTTCTTCGGGAAGCCGAAGGGCTCACGGCCGGCGAACACGGCCGCGTCCTGCGTCAGGTACATGTACGGGTAGTACCCGCCGTAGTACGTCTTGCCGTCGCCGGCCTTGTGGGAGACGGCCATGGTGAGGCCCATCTCGCCGTACGGGCCGAGGCCCGTGTGCAGGTGGTCGACGTACCAGAACTCCACCACGTCGTCCTCGACGTCGAGGCATGCGGGAAGGACGTGCTTCAGGTCCTTCTCGTCCGCCCGGTAGAAGAACGCGCTCCAGCGCGAGTTCGTGTACGTGAGCGGCACGATGTCGTAGTCGACGAGCGGGTCGGCGACACCCTGGCTGATGATGTCGCGCTTGTCGCGGTCGAGCGCCAGCGGCGGCGCGTCGCCCGAGTCGATCCACGGGGTCGACGTGACGTCAACGATCTGTCCCATTTCGATTTCCTCTCTGGGTACGGGTGACTAGGCGCCGAGGCCGACGGGCTTCGGGAAGCGGTGACGCAGTCCGAAGCGGTACGGCTTGGCAGCCCCCGCCCAGGTGGCGTCGCGGTGGTACGTCTCCGTCCACAGCGTCTCACCGGCCGGGATGATCAGGTCGAAGTTGAACGACATGAGGCCGATCATCTCCTTGACGGGCAGCTCCGCGCCGAGGTTGTCGTACGGCGTCGCCTGCTGGAACCACTCGATGTTCTCCGGCGAAGCGGTGCGGATGGTCTCCGGCTTCACCTGGAAGCGGTGCTGGCCCTCGGTCTCCGGGCGGCCCATGGCGGTGGCCAGGTCCTTGGTGACCAGGGACGGCAGGTGCACCAGCTGCCACTCCGACGAGCTCAGGTCGGGAGCGGTGACGACCTTCATGTTCAGGCGGCCGTACTCGGTGCTGCCGTAGAAGGCCGGCTTGGCGGAGAGTTCAGCGTCGTCGTACTTGCCGATGGCGCTGTGCATCACGTAGCCGTTGCGGATCATGAGGAACGAGAAGTGGTTCGCCTTGTAGGCGCTCTCGGCAACCCCATAGCCGTCGTCCACGTTGCCACCGTGCTCGACCACGCGGATGAAGGCCTCCTTCTTCGGGAAGCCCAGCACGCGGCCGGCGTCAACAGCGGCGTCCTGCGTGAGGTACATGTAGGGGTAGTAGCCACCCTTGATGGTGCGGCCGTCGCCGGCCTTGAAGGAGGCGGCCACGGTCAGGCCCCACTCGCCGTACGGGCCGAGCATGGTGTTGTTGTGGTCCACGTACCAGTGCTCCACGACGTCGTCCTCGACCTCGAGGCAGTCGGGGATCACGCGGCGAAGGCGCTTCTCGTCCGCGCGGTAGAAGAACGCCGACCAACGAGAGTTCGTGTAGGTCAGCGGCAGCGTGTCGATGTCCCAGATCGGGTCGACGAGGCTGTAGATGAAGGCCGTCTTCTCGTCGCGGTCGACGGGCGAAGGCGGGATCTCCCCGGTCTCCATGCCGGGGACGTACGAAACGGCGAACTGGTTGTCAGCCACTTTCGTTCCTTTCGGTGTCATAGGGAAGGCGCTGCGGACTTCGCAACGCCTGATACGCGCACCGTAGGGCGTGCAGGGGCTGTACAAGACCTGAACGGGCGGTATGTATCGCTCGTCATTATCCGCACAATACGTGCATACGCAAATAAAATTACGATCGCCCGCGGACCGTATCGAGGCGCGTCAGGTGGCGGCCACGACCGGCTCCGGCGCGCGCCGCGGGTCGCGCGGAAGGGCCAGCGAGATCGCCCCGGCGGCGAGCACCATGATCGCCGACGCCCACAGGCAGGCCTCGAGCCCCTGCCACTGGTAGAGCAGGCCCGAGAGCAGGGTTCCCGCCAGGCGCCCCCCCGCGTTGGCCATGTAGTAGAAGCCCACGTTCATGGCCACCTTGTCGCCATCGGCGTAGTGCAGGATCAGGAACGAGTGCACGGCCGAGTTGAGGGCGAACACCACCCCGAACAGGACGAGGCCCGCCACCAGCACCGTGGTGGGATCCACGTCGGCGGCGAGGGCAAGCGCGATGCCCGCGGGCAGCGCCGCCAGGCCGAACGCCAGCCATGCGGCGGTGATCCCCGACGGCAGCCGGCTGCCCCGGCGGCCCAGGAGGCGGGGCGCGAACCCCTGCACGATCCCGTAGCCGATCACCCAGATGGCCAGGAAGCCGCCCACCTCCCAGAAGCTCCAGCCCAGCACGCCGCGCAGGTACACGGGCAGGCCCACCACGAACCACACATCGCGCGATGCGAACAGGAACACCCGCGCGGCCGACAACAGGTTCACCGCGCGGTTGTTCGAGAACATGTGGCTGAACTTCGCGGCAGCCGACCCGCGCCCCAGGTCGCCGGTCACCGCCACCAGCACCATCATCAGGGCGGATGCCACCAGCACCGCCAGGATCACCAGCGACCACCGGAAGCCCACCACGGTCAGCAGCACGCCGCCCACGAAGAACCCCACCCCCTTGAGGGCGTTCTTCGACCCCGTCAGCGCCGCCACCCACCGGAACAGCGTGTCCGATGCGTCGTCGGGCACGATCACCTTGACGGCGCTCTTGGCGCTCATCTTCGTGAGGTCCTTGGCCACGCCGCTCACGGCCTGCGACGCCATCACGTAGGGCACCACCAGCCACGCGGGCGGCGCCAGCGCCAGCATCAGGAGCGCCCCGACCTGCAGGGCCAGCCCACCGGTGAGCGTCGACTTCAGCCCCCACCGCGCGGCGATCCAGCCGCCGAACAGGTTGGTGAGCACGCCGAAGAGCTCGTAGAACACGAACAGCATCGCCACCTGCAGCGGGCTGTACCCGAGCTGGTAGAAGTAGAAGAGGACGAGGATCCGGATCGCCCCGTCGGTGACGGTGTCGGCCCAGTAGGCCCCCGTCACGTATGCGTACGTGCGTACGTCGGCGGTCACGCCGCCACGAGGTGCGTGGCCACGATGCGCGCCAGCTCGGACCAGCGGTTGGCGTAGCCCCACTCGTTGTCGTACCAGGCGAGGATCTTCACCTGCCTGCCCGCCACCACCATGGTGGATGGCGCATCCACGATCGACGACCGCGGGTCGCCCCTGTAGTCCACGCTCACCAGCGGCCGCTCCTCATAGCCCAGGATTCCCGCGAGCGGCCCGTCGGCCGCCTCGCGCAGCACGCGGTTCACCTCGTCCACGGTGGTGTCGCGCTGCACCTCGAACACGCAGTCGGTGAGCGAGGCGTTCAGCAGCGGCACGCGCACGGCCACGCCGTTCAGCCGGCCGTCGAGCTCGGGGAAGATCATGCCGATGGCGGTGGCCGACCCCGTGGTGGTGGGGATGAGCGACAGCCCGGCCGCCCGCGCGCGGCGCAGGTCCTTGTGCGGCGCATCCACCACCACCTGCGTGTTGGTGAGGTCGTGCAGGGTGGTGATCATCCCGTGGCGTATGCCGATGCCCTCGTGCACCGCCTTCACCACGGGCGCCAGGCAGTTGGTGGTGCACGAGGCCGCGGTGACGATGCGATGCCGCCCGGGCTCGTACAGGTGGTCGTTCACGCCCACCACGACGTTCAGCACGTCGTCGCCGCGCACCGGCGCGGCCACCACCACCGACCGCGCGCCGTTGTCGAGGTGCCCGGCCAGCGCCTGCGGGGTGCGGAACCTGCCGGTGGACTCCATCACGATGTCCACGCCCAGATCTCCCCACGGGATGTCCGCGGGGTCGGCATGCGATGAGTACCCGATCGATGCGCCGTCCACCTCGATGGCGCCATCGGCCGCGGCGATCTGCCGCCGCCAGCGCCCGTGCACGGAGTCGAACTCCAGCAGGTGCGCTGCCGTGGCGGCGTCGCCCTTCAGCTCGTTCACGTGGACGATGTCGATCTCCGGGCAGTGGAATGCCGCGCGCAGCGCAAGGCGCCCCATGCGACCGAACCCGTTGATGCCCACCCGCACCGGGGCGGTCCCCATCAGGCCACCGCGCTCGCCGCGCCGAGCAGCGGCGACAGGTCTGCCACGGCACCGGCGCGTGCGCTGTAGAAGGCGAAGGTCCCCTCCTGTCGCCGGTCCACCAGGCCGGCATCGCGCAGCACGCGCAGGTGGTAGCTGACGCTGGGCTGCGATATGCCCAGCGGGGACGTCAGGTCGCACACGCACACGCCGCCCTCCCCGGATGATGCGATGCGGTGCATCAACTTGACCCTGTTCGGATCGGACAGCGCCTTGAAGGCCAGGGCGATCCCCTGCGCCCGGTCATCGGGCAGTGGCGGGTCCATGGGCGCGGTTCGGCAGGCGGTCTCCATGGGACCACCATACGGCGTGGATGCATAGATGGCCATCTATGTAACAGGTGCGCTACGCGGGGCGCAGCACGCCGGTGATCACCAGGGGGTCCTGCGACGTGATCGCCAGCGACAGCGTGACGGGCAGCACCGTGCCATCCGCGTGCAGCGCGGTCAGGTCGGCGGTGCGCCCGATGAGGAACGCCTCGCCGGTGCGCAGGAACCTCGCCATGCCGTCGGCGTGCATGCCGCGGAGCGGCTCGGGGATGATCACCTCGGCCATGGGCTGCCCCAGCACGTCGGCCGCACGGTGGCCCAGCAGGTGCTCCGCACCGTCGTCGAACTCCACGATGGCCCCGGTGGCATCGATGCCCACCCGCGCCCCGTCCATCAGATCATCCCGTGCCGGCGGGCGGATGCGGCCGCCGCGGTGCGGTTGGCCACGCCCAGCTTGCGATAGGCGTTCTGCAGGTGGAACTTCACCGTGCGCTCCGACACGAACAACTGGTCGGCGATGGCGCGGTTGTCCAGTCCCTCGGCCGCCAGGCGCAGCACCTCGGCCTCGCGTCGGGTGAGCAGCGCGGGCGCCCCGGTGGAATCGCGGGTGGGGAACACCTCCATGCCCTCATGCGCTTGGCGGAGTATCTGCAGCACCCGGGGCAGCTCCATCGACTTCGGGATGTACCCCCGGGCGCCGATGCCGCGCAGTTGCGCCACGCGCGCGTCGTCCCACACGCGCGACAGCGCGACGATTGTCACGCCGGGGACGTCCTCGCCGATGCGCGCGAGCGCGTCGAGGCCGTCATCCGAACGCAGCCACGGCTCTGCGAGCACCACGTCCACCCGGCGACGGGCCACGATGTCCAGCAACTCGGTCCCCGTGCCGGCCTGCCCGGCCACGGTGAATCCCGGGTCTGCATCCAGCGCCGCGGCCAGCGATGCCCGCACGGCGGGGTACTCGTCGAGGAGGGCGATGTGGATGACGCCGTCAACGGGGGTGGCCCCGTCGGTGCGCGCGGGGGACATTTTTTGATCTTACAACTATCCCAGCATGCCCGTGCGCGCGGCGCGGTGGCTGGCCTCGGTGCGGTTGTGCACCCCCAGCTTGCGATAGATGTTGGACAGGTGGAACTTCACGGTCTGCTCGGTGACGAACAGCGTGCCGGCGATCTGGGCGTTCGACATCCCCCGTGATGCCAGCGCCAGCACCTCGCGCTCGCGCGTGGTCAGCTCTCCCGCCGATCCCGCGGCGGCGTGACCGCTCGGGCGCACCTCGGCCCCGGCCAGGACCTGGCGCAGGATTGCCGGCAGGTCCTCCACCGGGGTGGTCTTGGGGATGTGCGCGGCGGCCCCGGCGGCGCGCGCCTGCGCCACGTGGTCGTCGTCCCACATGCGCGAGTACGCCACCACCGCCACGGAGGGGTGCTGCTGGTGCAGCGTGGTGATGAACGCCAGGCCGTCGCCCGTGCGCATCCACGGCTCCACCAGCACCACGTCGGGGGGGTTGGCCGCCATGTCGGCCAGCGCCTGCTCGCCCGATGCCGCGGTGGTGGCGACCCTCATGGTGGCCGACCCATCGATGGCGGTCACCACTCCCGCCACCTGGGACGGGTACTCGTCCACCACCCCCACCCGTATGCGTGCCTCACCTGCTCCGCTGCCCATGTGCCCCTCGCCCTTCGTCGCCTGTGCATCCGTGCGAATGCATTGCAGGGCCCCGCCGCCCGGGGGGCAACGACACCCCGGACAGGCGTGCCCTGACCCTTCGTACGGGATGGCATGCGCGGGCACGCGCGCGGTTTGCCCGCCGCGCACGCCCCGGCGCACCGTACGATGCGGCGGTAGGCATTCGACGACGAGGAGTAGCAATGGCGGCTGATCGCAGCGCGAGCGTCACCTGGACGGGCGACCTGATGAGCGGGTCGGGCACGATCGACAGCGTCACCAGCGGCGTGCTGTCCAACCTGGCGGTGTCGTGGCCGTCGCGGTCCGAGGAGCCGGGCGGCCAGACCAGCCCCGAGGAGCTCATCGCCGCCGCGCACGCGTCGTGCTTCTCGATGGCGCTGTCGAGCGCGCTCGCCAAGCAGGGCACCCCGCCCGAGCGCCTCGAGGTGTCGGCCACGGTCACCCTGGTGCCGGGCACCGGCATCACCCGGTCGGCACTGACCGTGGTGGGCACCGTGCCGGGCGTCGACGCCGACGGCTTCCGCGCGGCGGCCGAGGGCGCGAAGGACGGCTGCCCGGTGTCGGGCGCCCTCGCGGGGAACGTGGAGCTGTCCGTGGAGGCCAACCTGGCGGGCTAGTCGCCGCCGCCCGCCCCCGGCGTCGGGCCGTGGCCGCGCCTAGCGCGCGTCGTGGTCCGACGCCAGGCTGGCGAACTTGGCGTACGTGCCCATGAACGCCAGCTTCACGCGGTCGGTGGGGCCGTTCCTGTGCTTGGCCACGTTGACCTCGGCGATGCCCTTGCTCTCGCTGTCGGGCTCGTAGTAGTCGTCGCGGT
>CAZEUE010000075.1:0-8589 GCA_964514615.1 uncultured Bifidobacterium sp.
CGTTGCGGTGGTGGCGGCCCACACCAACCTCGACTCCGCGGCGGGTGGGCTCAACGACCTGATGGCGGGCGACCTCGGCCTGCGCGACATCGAGCCCCTCGTGCCGGCGCCAACGGATCCCGCCCTCGGCATCGGCCGGGTGGGCACCGTAGACCCGCTGCCGCTCGCGGCCCTCGCCCAGCGGGCCGTGCAGGTGTTCTGCCCGCGCCGCGCCAACATCGGGCTGTCCGGCGACGCCGCCCGCATGGTCACCCGCGTGGCCATCTGCACGGGGTCGGGTGGATCGCTGGTGGAGGCGGCCCGCCTGTCCGGGGCGGACGCCTACGTGACCGGCGACCTGAAGTACCACGACCACGACGCCGCCGAGGGGATGGGGCTGGTGAACGTGCCGCATGGCGCCGTGGAACAGCACGTCATGCGCGAGTGGGCACCGCGCCTGCAGCAGGCCCTCGCGGCGTCAGGCGTGCCGGTGCGGTTCACCTCGGTGGACACCGACCCGTGGATGGAGGCCTGCTAGGCTCCGGCCCGCTTCGCGGATGTAGCTCAGTTGGCTAGAGCGTCTGCTTGCCATGCAGAAGGTCGAGGGTTCGAGTCCCTTCATCCGCTCCTCACCCGAACGCCCCGAACGGGGCGTTCGTCGTTTAGCCTTCCGGTCCCGCACGGCGACCTGGCGAAGTGGGAACGCATCGGTCTGCAAAACCGACATGAACCGGTTCGATTCCGGTGGTCGCCTCTTAGCCCCGCTGCCCCAGCATCCAGCAGGCCACGGCCGCCGCTGCGGCCACGTTGAGCGAATCCACCCCGCTCGCCATCGGGATCGTCACGCGCTCGTCGGACTCGTCGAGGAGACCCCGGCTGAGCCCCGGGCCCTCCGACCCCAGGGCCAGCGCCACGCGATCATCGGCTCGCACCGCCAGCGCGCGGCCCAGGGGCACTGCGTCGGCATCCGGCGTGAGTGCCAGCAGCGCGAATCCGTGGGCGCGCAGGTCGGCAGCCGGCGTGGCGGTAGTGGCCCACGGGTGGACGAGCGCGGCTCCCATCGACGTGCGAAGCGCCCGGCGGCCGTAGGGATCGGCCGACCCGGGGCCGATGAGCGTGACGTCCACTCCCAGGGCCGTTGCGCTGCGGATGATCGTGCCCACGTTCGAGGGGTTCATCACGCCCTCCAGCACCAGCACCCGGCGTGCGCCGGGCAGGACGTCCGACGGCGCCGGGTCGGCCGGCCGGTCGAAGGCGCCGAGCATCTCGCGCATGGCGCCGAAACCGGTGAGGCGCTGGATCTCCTCGGGGTCCAGAACGAGCGTGGGCACCGGAGGGGAGGGGAGGGGTCCGCTGTACGTGGTGCTCACCAGAAGGGCCCTCATGTGATGCCCGGCGCTGAGGCAGCGCTGCACCACCCGTGCGCCCTCGGCGAGCAACAGGCCACCCCGGCCGTCCGGCGGCGGGCGACGCACGCGACGCTCCTCGCCGCGAAGGCCGGAGAACATCTGGCGCAGGGCGTCATCGTCCATGGCCGGGACGATATGGTGAGTCCATGACGCCCGAGCAGGCCGCACCCAACCTTCGCAGGTGGAACATCGCGCTGGCCATCCTGCACGCGGCGCAGGGCGTGGCCATCCTGCTGCTCTCGACCGGCTTCACCCTGGGCGTGACGATCCCCTACATGGTGGGCCCGCCGGGCAGCCCCATCCTCGGCACCGAGCCGGTGTGGCAGGTACCGCTTGCCATCTTCATCGCCGTCTTCCTGTTCCTGGCCGCGCTCGATCACCTGTTGTGCGCGCTTCCGGGCATCGACCGCTGGTACATCGCCAATCTGGGGCGGGGAACCAACCCGCTGCGCTGGTGGGAGTACTCGGTCAGCGCATCGCTGATGATCGTGCTGATCGGCCTCATCAGCAGCGTCGACCAGTTGACGGCCCTCATCGCGATCTTTGGCGCCAACGTGGGGATGATCTTGTTCGGCCTGGCCATGGAGCAGCGCAACCCGGCCGGCACCCACAAGGTGGACTGGCGGCCGTTCACCTATGGCTGCATCGTGGGTGCGTTCCCGTGGATCGCCATCGGCCTCGTGCTGGTGCGCGCGCAGATCGACGCCGGGGTGCCCGTGGCCATCTGGGCCATCTACATCTCGCTGTTCGTGCTGTTCTTCACCTTCGCGCTCAACATGTGGCTGCACTACGCGCGGAAGGGCAGGTGGGCCAACATCGTCAGCTACGAGAAGACCTACCTGGTGCTGTCGCTCGTGGCCAAGTCGCTGCTGGCCTGGCAGATCTTCGCGGCGGCGCTGGCGGGATGATCCGCTGGCTGGTTCCCGGTGACGGCGACCCCGCCGACTACCGGGTGCCGGTCATCGTGGCCGCGTTCTTCGTGCTCATCCCGGCCGCGATGGTGCCGGTGATGGGCTTCGGCGCAATCGCCACCAGCACCAACGGCGGCGGCTGGGTGCTGATGGCGGGCACGCTTGCCGCGCTGGGCGCGCTGGGCACCGTGATGGTGATTGCGGGGGCCGCCGCCGCCGCCACGCTCACCCGCCCGCCCATCCCCGCCATGCTGGTGGCTGCCGGCACCACGCTGGCGTTGATCGCCGGCATCCTGCTGGTGCCGGTGCTGATGGCGGGCCTGGCGGTGTAGGCCACCCCGGTGCCAGGCACTTAACCGAAGTCCCTTCGGTTAAGTGCCTGGCACCGGGGTTCGGGGGCTCCCGGGGCGTTCGTCACCCGCCGGTTCGCGCGCATTGCCCCCTTCGTTGCGCGCAAGTAGCATCCCGCCGCAGTCGCACCGGTGCGTCCCCGGGGTCCCGAATCCCCCGTGGCCCGGGCATACCTTTCGCTTGGAGGCACGTTGTCAGCACGACACTCCGTCGTCGTACGCCTTGCCGGTGAGTCCGGTGAAGGCGTCATCTCCTGCGGGGACATCCTCACGCAGGCCGCCGCGCGTGGCGGGTACTACACGCAGACCTTCCGCACCTTCCCCGCCGAGATCAAGGGCGGGCCGTGCATGTACCAGTTCCGCCTGAGCGACGAGCCCATCTGGAGCCACGGAAAGGACGTGGACCTGCTCGTGTGCTTCAACCAGGAGGCCTGGGACCTGAACTGGGACTCCCTGGGCCCCGAGGGCGTCATCCTCTACGACTCCGTGGAGGTCACCCTTCCCGAGGAGTACCTGCCCCGCGCGCGGCCGGTGCGCATGGACGAGCTGGCCAAGGAGATCGGCGGCTCCACCCGCGCCAAGAACATGGTTGCCGCCGGCGCCATCAGCGCGGTGATCGACTTCGACACCACGCCCATCGAGGAGCTGGTGCTGCGCCGCTATGCCCACAAGGAGGGCGTTGCCGACGCCAACATCGCCGCGCTTCACGCCGGCGCGGACGAGGCCGCCGACCTCAAGGGCAAGTACCCGCTGGTGCCGCCGGTGGAGGTCGAGGAAGACCGCATGCTCATCTCGGGCAACCAGGCCATCGCCGTGGGCGCCGTGGCCGCGGGGGTCAACTACTTCGCGGGGTACCCCATCACGCCGGCCTCGGACATCCTCGAGTGGCTCTCGGTGCGCCTTCCGCAGGTGGGCGGCCTCACCATCCAGTGCGAGGACGAGATCGCCTCGCTGGCATCGGTGGTGGGTGCCTCGTACACCGGCGCCAAGGCCATGACGGCCACCTCGGGCCCCGGCATCTCGCTCATGAACGAGCTCATCGGCTACGCCGGCACCGCGGAGATCCCGGTGGTGATCGTGGACGCCCAGCGCGGTGGCCCCTCCACGGGCCTCCCCACCAAGACCGAGCAGAGCGACCTGAACCAGGCGCTCTACGGCAGCCACGGGGAGGCACCCCGCGTGGTGATCGCCCCGGTGTCGGTGGAGGACTGCTTCTACTCGATCGTGGACGCCTTCAACTACGCCGAGGAGTTCCAGGTGCCGGTGCTGCTGCTCACCGACCAGGGCCTGGCCACCCGCCTCGAGGTGATCCACCGCCCCGACCCGGACAAGCTCGAGATCAAGACGCGCACGACCTCGGCCGGCATCGCCCGCGAGGACTACAAGCGCTACGAGTACACCGACAGCGGCGTGTCGCCCATGGGCATCCCCGGCGAGCCCGACGGCATGTACGTGGCCACCGGCATCGAGCATGACGAGTACGGCCACCCCGGCTACACGCCCGAGATCCACCTGGGCATGCAGACCAAGCGCCTGGGCAAGCTGGAGCCCATCCGCGAGACCTCGCGCGTGGCCACCCACGGCGAGGCCCAGCCCGAGGACGTGGCGTTCATCGGGTTCGGCTCCACCTTCGGCCCCGTGCGCGAGGCGGTCGACCGCCTGGCGGAGCAGGGCCTGTCGGTGGGGGCCTTCTACCCGCGCGTGCTGGGGCCGTTCCCGGCGAGCCGCGTGGAGGCCTTCGTGGCCAACGCCACGCGCATCATCGTGCCCGAGGTCAACTACACGGGCCAGCTGGCCCGCCTGATCAAGGCCGAGACCAACATCAACGAGCTGGAGAGCGTGGCCAAGTGCGACGGCCTCCCGTTCACCGCAGAGGCAATCGTCGACCTCGTCGCCCAGGAGGTGGCCGCGTGAGCACCCGCAAGCCCAACGACTACAAGTCGGAGCTCAAGCCCATCTGGTGCCCGGGCTGCGGCGACTTCGGCGTGCTGGCGTCGCTCTACCGCGCCATGGCCGACATGGACCTCGACCCCAGCAACACGGTCATCGTGTCGGGCATCGGCTGCTCCAGCCGCCTGCCGCACTTCGCGAGCACCTACGGCGTGCACACCCTGCACGGCCGCCCGCTGCCGGTGGCCATGGGCGTCAAGCTGGCCAACCCCGAGCTCACGGTCATCGCCGTGGGCGGTGACGGCGACGGCTTCGCCATCGGCGCCGGGCACTTCCCGCACGCCGCGCGCCGCAACGTGGACATCACCTACCTGGTGATGGACAACGAGATCTACGGCCTCACCAAGGGCCAGGCGTCGCCCACGTCGCTGTTCGAGCAGAAGGCGCCGTCCACGCCGTTCGGCAACCCCGAGGACCCGCTCAACCCGCTGGCCCTGGCCATCGCGGCCGGCGCGTCCTTCGTGGCCCGCGGGGCGTCGTTCAATACCAAGGCCCTCACCGAGCTCATCACGCAGGCCGTGGAGCACAAGGGCTTCTCGTACATCGACGCCATGTCGCCGTGCACCACCTTCAACAACACGCAGGAGTCGTGGAAGGAGCTCGTCACCGATGTCGCCCCCGAGCACGACCCCACCGACCGCGTGGCGGCGTTCGACCTGGCCCTGAAGGGCGGGTTCTCGCTGGGCATCCTGTACCGCCAGCAGCGCATGACGCAGACCGAGCGCTACAAGGCCATCCTCGAGAAGGCCAAGGCCAGCGACGTCAACGTGATGCTCGACGGCTTCAACGCCCGCAAGGGCGCCGCCATCGGCAAGCCCGCCTGACGCCAGGCCCCATCACCTGATGTGCCCCTCGGGCCCGCGTCGGCGGGCCCGAGGCGTTTCACGGGCGCAGCGAGAACGGCGGGTAGCGGTCGGTCACCAGCAGGAAGGCGTAGCCGCTCACCCGCAGGCCCCACCGCAGGAACCCCTCCACGTAGTCGAAGGCCCACCGCGGGTAGCGACCGGTGAACAGGATGGCGAACCACGAGACGATGACCACGAACACGGCGCCGATGCCGACGAACACCAGCGCGATCACATGGGGAATCGCCAGTAGCCACTTGACCAGCGGCAGGAACCTATTGAGGTCGCGCGGCACGTCGGGGTAGTCGATGTCCAGGTGCACCGACTGATCCTCGTCGGTGGATGGATAGCGGTCGTCCATCAGGGCGAAGTACGCGCCCACGCGGGTGGTGAAGCGATACAGGCCCAGGTTCCAGTCGAACCACCACCGCGGGTACTTCTGCCGGAACACGATCATCAGCAGCGGTGCCAGGAACAGCAGGCCACCGGCAGCGATGAAGGTGGCGTTGCCGCCCACCGCCAGCGTTCCGCCCGACACCAGCGTGAGCACGATCGCGATGGGGATGATCCAGATGATGCGCAGCAGCGTGCTGATGCGGTCGAGGGGCCGGTCGGGGTAGTCCACCGACAGGCGCACCGGGTACGCGGGCGAATCGTGGGTCGTCATGCAGGCATGTCTAGCCGCGCGCGCCTGCGCAGGCCCGAAGGCCGATCGACGCCGCGCGGGCCCCGGCGAATCTCCCGGCCTCTTGGATGCGCGCCGAGGCGTCGGAGTTCACGATCTCGATGGCCTCGCGGTCGGTGTTGGCCAGCAGCACGTTCTCGTCCGCATTCTGCGTGATGGACCGGTAGGCCTCGACCACCTCCTCCCACGCGGGCGAGAGGTCGGGCGGGGGCCGAAGCGGCGCGACCTCGCGCAGCACCGTGCTCCACGCGGCGGCCACCTGCGGGTAGTAGCTCCGTGAGTCGGTGATGTCGGTGGTGGGCGGGCGCCCCAGGGCATCGAGCGTGGCGAAAAGCCGGGAGCATGCGGCGTCGGCCCGCGCGCGGAACTCATCCGCCGCCAGCACCGGGCCGGACGTCGCAGGGCGGGTGACCGTGGGCACGGTGACCGCCTCGCGCTCCAGCCCGCCGCACCCGGCGAGGGCAACGGGGCCGAGCAGCCCCGCCGCGGCCACGGCGGCCGCGCGCGGCCTCACGACCCCGCGGCCTGCCCGCGCACGCGCTCGTCGGCATCCAGCGCCATCTGCTTCATCTCGGCAGTGCGTGCGGCAACGCGCCCCGCCAGGTCGGCGTCCGACAGCGCGAGGATGCGCGCGGCGAGCAGGCCGGCGTTGGTGGCGTTGTCCACGGCGACGGTGGCCACGGGAACCCCGCGGGGCATCTGCACGATCGACAGCAGGCTGTCCATGCCCGAGAGCGCTGAGGTGCGCACCGGCACGCCGACCACCGGGAGGTTGGTGACCGACGCCAGCATGCCCGGCAGGTGGGCCGCGCCCCCGGCACCGGCGATGATCACCCTGATGCCGCGCCCTTCGGCGTCCTTGCCGTACTGGATCATCTCGTCCGGCGTGCGGTGGGCACTGGTCACGCGCACCTCGTGCGGCACCCCGAGCTCGCCCAGCACGTCCACCGCCGACTGCATCACCGGCAGGTCGCTGTCGCTGCCCATCACCACGCCCACCAGAGGGGAGTCGCTCACAGGCGCACCGCCGATGCCGCCAGGCGGGCGGTCTGCAGGGCGTCCTCCGGGCTGCCTCCGAGCGCGGTCACGTGGCCCATCTTACGGCGCACGCGCACCTCGGCCTTGCCGTAGAGGTGCACATGCGCGCCGCCGATGGCCACCGCCTCGGTGATGTCGGGGTCGCTCGGGCCGTCGCGCTCGCCCAGCAGGTTCACCAGGGCGGCGCCCGGGGCGATGAGCTCGGTGGGGCCGAGGGGCAGCCCCAGCACGCCGCGCAGGTGGTTCTCGAACTGCGAGGTGACGCACGCCTCGATGGTGTGGTGGCCCGAGTTGTGGGGCCGGGGGGCGAGCTCGTTGATGAGGATGCGGTTGTCGGTGGTGTGGAACATCTCCACGCCGGTCACGCCCGCGCCACCCGCGGCCTCGGCGGCGGCCCGGGCGACGCGCTTGGCCTCGTTTGCCACGCCGGGGTCCACCGGGGCGGGGCAGAGCAGCTCGCGCAGCACGTGGTCGTGCTGGCGGGTCTCCACCACCGGATACACGGCGTCGCCGCCACCGTGCCGCCTCGCCACCATCACCGCCAGCTCGCGCTGGAAGTCGACGAACTCCTCCACCAGCACGCCGCCACCGCGCTCGGCCAGCACGGGGAAGGCCTCGCGGGCCTCGGCGATGTCGCGGCACAGGGCATTTCCGTAGCCGTCGTAGCCCAGGTGACGCGACTTCAGCATGAGCGGCCAGCCCAGGTCACGGCCGATGGCCTCCAGCTCATCGGGGGAGTCCGGCACCGCGAAGCGGGGGACGGGCAGCCCCTCGTCGGCCAGGCGCTGCTTCTGGAGGGCCTTGTCCTGCACCACGCGCATGCGGGCGGGGTGCGGGCGCACCGGCGTGCCCGAGTCCTCCACGGCCATGAGGAAGTCGGCCTCCACGAACTCGTTCTCCAGCGTGAGCACGCCCACCTCGCGGCCGATGCGCAGCAGGGCGTCGGGGTCCTTCCAGTCGCCGTCCACCACGCCCGCCGCCATCGGCGTGGCGGGCTCGCCGGGTCGGCCCAGCACTGCCACGCGGATCCCCAGGGGCCACGCCGCCAGCACGGTCATCTGCGCCAGCTGGCCTGCACCGGCGATTCCGACGTCGTAGGCGGGGGCGGCGGGCTCGCTCACGGGGCCCACGGTACCAGCGGCCGTCCGGGCCTTCGGGTAGTCATCCCGTCGAACTCCGCGGGAAGGCAGGGCATGGACAAGACAAAGCAGATCCAGGTGTCGATGGTGGTCGTGGCCATCATCGGCGTGGTGCTGGGGTTCATCCTCGGGGGGTGGCTCTGGGCCTTCGTGGGCCTGGTGGCCGGGTGGCTGGTGGGCGCGCTCATCGGTGCGGTCATCGTGCGCCTGTAGCCCCCTGCTAACGTTCCGCGCCCGAGGGCGTTTAGCTCAGTTGGGAGAGCACCAGCTCGACAAGCTGGGG
>CAZEUE010000076.1:0-8440 GCA_964514615.1 uncultured Bifidobacterium sp.
CCGGCCGTCCTGGTCCTCCTTCTGCATGACCAGGGCGTCGATCATCTCGCCCAGCTGCACCTCATCGTCCACGTTGACCGACTTGCGGATGCTGAGCTCGTTGAGGGGGATGACCCCTTCGCTCTTGTACCCGATGTCGACGAGCACCTCGTCCTTGTCGATGCGGACGACCCGGCCCGTCACCACATCGCCCTCGCCGAACTCGGGGATGGTGATGTCGTAATTGGGGACCTGCTTGCCGTCCACCTCGATGTACTCCGGCCCGTCGAGGGTGAAGACCGGGGTCTCGAGGTCGATGATGATGACGTCGTCAGTCGTGCTCATGTCGCGTGGTTGTCCTTGCATCCGGGGCGCGCGCAGGGGCGCACCGCCGAAGTCGAATTTGCGGAAGCGGTGATACTAGGGGAACTCAGGGGCCCCGCAGCACCCGGCGGGCCCAGGTGATGCGCACCAGCAGCACCCCGCCGTCGCGTTCATCGGCGCACGCGATCTCGCGCAGCACCGCGAACGCGGCGTCGATCACCTCGGGCCGGGCCTCCGGATGCACCTCGAGCACACGATGGGGGTCGAGCCCGGGCTCCGGGGGCGGAGGGTCCCAGGTCACGCCTTGGCCTGAAGCCAGGTGGGCCCCACCCCCACGTCCACCGCGAGCGGTGGGTCGAGCGCATACGCCCCCTGCATTGCCTGCACCACGAGCCCGCGGGCCGCGTCGACCGCATCGGGCGGGCACTCCACCAGGAGCTCGTCGTGGATCTGCAGCACCAGCCGCGCGCCGGTGCCCGACGACGCCAGGGCGTCGTGCGCGCGGATCATCGCGATCTTGATGATGTCCGCCGCGGTGCCCTGGATCACCGTGTTCACCGCCAGGCGCTCCCCCAGTTGCCGTTGCTGCTGCGTGCGTGCCGTGAGCTCGGGGATGGCCCGCCTGCGCCCGAGCAGGGTCGTGACGTACCCGTCGGCCGTGGCCTGCGCGATGGTGGACGCCACGAACGCCTCCACGCGCGGGTACCGCGCCAGGTAGGCCTCGATGTACTCGCGTGCATCCGCGCGGGCGATGCCCAGTTGCTCCGACAGCCCGAAGTCGGAGATGCCGTAGATGATCCCGAAGTTCACGGCCTTGGCCCGGTCGCGCACCTCGCGGTCCATTCCCTCGAGCGGTACCCCGAATACCTCGGCCGCGGTGGCCGCGTGCACGTCCCGCCCCTCGGCGAAGGCATCGCGCAGCGCGGGCTCGCCGGAGCAGTGGGCGAGGATGCGCAACTCCACCTGCGAGTAGTCGCAGCTCATCAGCACATGGCCCTCGCCTGCCACGAACGCGTCGCGGATCTCGCGTCCGGCCTCGGTGCGCACAGGGATGTTCTGCAGGTTCGGGTTGGTGGACGACAACCGGCCGGTCTCGGCCACCGTCTGGTTGAAGGTCGTGTGCAGGCGGCCGTCGGCGGGATCCACCAGGGCGGGGAGCGGCGCCAGGTACGTGGAATCGAGCTTCACCAGCTCGCGGTACCGGATGACCAGCGGGACGATCTCGTGGGCGCCCTCGAGCGAGCGCAGCACGCGGCGATCGGTGGAATAGCCGGTCTTCCCCTTGCGGCCCGCCGGCAGGCCGAGGCGCTCGAAGAGCACCTCGGCGAGCTGCTTGGGCGAGTCGATGGTGAACGGACCGCCCGCCAACGCGTGGATGCGCTGCGTGAGCTCGTCGATCTCTGCGCGCATGGCCGCCCGCAGCGCCTCCAGCCGCGGCACGTCCACGGCCACGCCCATGTTCTCCATCGCCACCAGCACGCCCACGAGGGGCATCTCGATGTCGCGGAAGAGCGGCACGAGCCCCTCGTCGCGCATCAGGGCCTCCTGCACCGGCCGCAGGCCCCGCACGGCGCCTGCCTCCGCGGCTGCCGCGCATGCCTGCGCGTCCCCGTCGGCCGCGCGCACCCCCACCCCGGCCTCAGACGCCAGCTCCTCGAGCACGTACGTGCGGCGGCGGGGCTCCAGCAGGTACGCGGCGATCATGGTGTCATGCTCGGGCAACGGGGCATCCAGCCGTCCGCGACGCAGGATGGCCTTGGCGTCGTGCGCCGACCACGGCCCGGCGGCGAGCACCGGGGCGATGGCCGGGTCGGCCCCCTCCCCCAGCGCGATCACCCGCGCCGGCCCGTCCGAGGCAACCACCGCGAGGGCGTCGCCCGACAGGCCCACGCTGGCGCCGTCCCCGCCGGCACGCCACATGGCCACCTGCTCGGGCGCGGCCTCCTCCACAGCGATGACCGGTCCCCCGGTGGGCGCGTCGGCGGCGGGCGCGTCGCCCCCGGCCATCTCGGCCACCCGCCGGGCCAGCGTGCGGAACTCGAACTCCTGGAACGCGGCCTGCAACGCTGCCAAGCGCTCGGGGTCGCGCGTGACCAAGGGCACATCGAGGGGATCGACGTCCACCGGGACCTCGACGTCGATCACCGACAGGTCGCGGCACATGCGCGCCATGTCGGCGAACTCCGTGAGGTTCTGGCGCCTCTTGGGGGTCTGCTCGTCGGCGTGGGCCAGGATCTCGTCGAGCGACCCGTAGGCCTCCATCAGTTGCCGCGCGGTCTTCTCGCCGATGCCGGGGACCCCGGGCAGGTTGTCGCTGGAGTCACCGATCATGCCGCGCAGGTCGGGCATCTTGTGCGGGGGCACCCCGTAGCGCTCCTCCACCGTGGCGGGGTCGTAGCGCGTGGTGTCGGTGACGCCCCTCCCCGTGGCCAGCACGCTCACGTTGGAGTCGACCAGCTGCAGGGCATCGCGGTCGCCGGTGAGGATCGTGACCCGGGCGCCCGCCAGCGAGGCGCGTCGCGCGAGCGTGCCGATGACGTCGTCTGCCTCGTAGCCGGGCACCTCCACGTTCACCGCGCCGAACGCCTCCATGAGCGGGCGGAAGTGCGGTGACTGCACCCGGAACCCCTCTGGCGTCTCGGCCCGGCCGGCCTTGTACTCCGGATACACCTCGTCGCGGAACGTGGGGCCCGGTGGATCCCACGCCACGATCACGCGCGATGGCTGCTCCTCCTCGATGACCTTGATGGTCATGGCGGCGAGTCCGTAGAGGGCGTTGGTGGGCATGCCGTCGGCCCGGGCGATGCTCTCGGGCAGCGCGAAGAACGCCCGGAAGGCCAGGCTGTAGCCGTCGATCAGGAGGATCTCGCCCGCCGGGTTGATGGCCTCCTCGCTCACGACGGCGAGTCTATCCGGCAGGTGTCGCGTACCCCACGGGGAATCCCCCCGCGGCGGGTATCCTTCCCGCCTTCGTCGACGTGGAGGACCTCGTGGGAGTCACCCCCAGTGCCCAGTTCAGCATCACCCTGCGCATCGAGCTCGCGGCCGGGAGACCGGGCCTCGCGGCCGAGGTGGCAGCGGCCATCAGCGACCAGGGCGCGTCCATCTCCTCGATGGAGGTGCTCGAGGCCGACCACCGCCGGGTGGTGCGCGAGATCGTCGTGGATGCCACGAGCGTCGAGAACGAGGACGAGGTGATCGCGGCGGTGTCCGCGCTGGACGGTGTCACCGTCATCTCCTCCGAGGACCGCACGTTCCGGCTGCACAAGGGCGGGAAGATCGAGATGGTCCCCCGGGCGCCGCTCGCCACGCGCGACGACCTGGCCGTTGCGTACATGCCAGGGGTGGCCGCGGTGGCCCGGCGCATCGCCGAGGACCCCGACGCCGCGTTCGACTACACCCTCAAGCGCAACATGGTGGCCGTCATCACCAACGGCACCGCCGTCCTCGGGCTGGGCGACATCGGCGCTGCCGCCGGCATGCCCGTGATGGAGGGCAAGTCACTGCTGTTCAAGGAGTTCGCCGACGTCGACTCGTACGCGGTGTGCGTGGACACCCACGACGCCACGGAGCTCATCGCCGTGTGCGAGGCCATCGCGCCGGCGTTCGGGGGCATCAACCTCGAGGACATCGCGGCCCCCGTGTGCTTCGAGGTGGAGGACACCCTGAAGGAGCGCCTGGACATCCCCGTGTTCCACGACGACCAGCACGGCACGGCCGTTGTGCTGCTCGCCGCCCTCATCAACGCGTGCAAGATCACCGGGCAGAGGATGGAGGACCTGAAGGTCGTGGTGAACGGCATCGGGGCGTCGGGCGTGGCCTGCTCCAAGATCCTCATGAACGCCGGCGTCACCAACATCATCGGATGCGACACCCGCGGGGCCATCTACAACGGGCGCACCGAGAACATGAACTTCATGAAGGACTGGTACGCCGAGAACACCAACCCCGAGGGCATCCAGGGCGACCTGACCGAGGCCATCAAGGGCGCGGACATGTTCGTGGGCCTGTCGGGCCCGGGCACCTTCTCGGTGGACCAGCTCAGGAGCATGGCGAAGGATCCGCTGGTGTTCGCCATGGCCAACCCCACCCCCGAGATCATGCCCGAGGTCGCGGCCCCGTACGTGGGCGTGATGGCCACGGGCCGGTCGGACTACCCGAACCAGATCAACAACGTGCTCGCGTTCCCGGGCATCTTCCGCGGCGCGCTCGACGTGCGCGCCCGGCAGATCAGCGAGGGCATGAAGGTCGCGGCCGCGCAGGCCATCGCGGACGTCATCACCGACGACGAGCTGCACGAGGACTACATCGTCCCGAGCGTGTTCAACCCGGAGGTCGCCCCGGCCGTGGCGGCCGCCACGCGCCGCGTGGCCGTGGAGGAGGGCCTGGCCCGCATCACGCCCGAGGACTGACGCCCCGGGGACGTGGCGGAACGGTAGACGCGGCGGACTCAAACTCCGCTCCGGGCAACCGGGTGTGGGTTCGACTCCCACCGTCCCCATCGTGGCGGCCGGTAGTGTCGGGCGGGTGAAGGCGGTCATCGCAACCCGGCCGGGCGGTCCCGAGGTCCTCGCCCTCGCGGATCTGCCCGACCCGGTTCCCGGGCCCGGCGACGTGCTGGTGCAGGTGCGCGGCTCGGCGGTGAACCGGGCCGACCTGCTGCAGCGCCGGGGCCTGTACGACCCGCCCCCCGGGACCACCCCCGTGCTCGGGCTCGAGCTGGTGGGCGAGGTCGTCGATGCCACGCATGCGCCGGAGGGCCCCTGGCGGGAGGGCGACCGCGTCATGTGCCTCGTGGCCGGGGGCGGCAACGCCGAGCTCGCGGCGGTGCCGGCGGCCAACTGCATCCCCGTCCCGGAGGGATTGGCGTGGGACATGGCCGCGGCCATCCCCGAGGTCTTCATCACGGCGTTCCAGGGCCTCGTGCGACTGGGCCGCCTGCAGGCGGGCGAGATCGCCCTGGTGCACGCGATCGCCAGTGGCGTGGGCACCGCGGCCGCGCAGGTGTGCCGGGCCGTGGGGGCCCGCTGCATCGGGACCTCGCGGGCAGCAGGGCGGGCCGACGCGGGTGCGCCGTGGGGCGCCGAGCCCCTCGTGGTGACCTCCGACGGCTTCGCCGACGACGTCCGGATGATGACGGGTGGCCATGGCGCCGACGTGATCCTCGACCTGGTCGGGGCCCGCTACCTGCCCGCCAACGTGGCGTGCCTGGCCCGCGGAGGTCGCCTGGTGCTCACGGGACTGGTCGGGGGTCGGGTTGGCGAACTGGACATGGGCGCGATGATCGCCGCGCAGGCCACGGTGAGCGCGTCGAGCCTGCGTGGGCGCGACGTGGACGACAAGGGGCGGATCATGCAGGAGTTCGCGCAGTGGGCCGCGCCGCTGTTCGCACGTGGCGAACTGGAACCGGTGATCGACTGCGTGCTTCCCCTCGCCGAGGTCGCGGCTGCCCACGCGCGTGTGGAGGCCGACGCCGCCGTGGGCAAGGTGGTGCTGGCGGTCCCCTAGCCGGGGGCGTCGGCGCGGAAGCCCACCCCGCGCACCGTGACCACGCGGATGGGGCCTCCGGCCCGGGCAAGCTTGGATCGCAGGTTGCTCACGTGAACATCGAGGGCATGATCATCGCCGTTCCACCGCGCTCCCCAGAGCCGACGGCACAGGTGCGCCCGCTCCACCACCGCGCGCGGCACCTCCACGAGCGCCCACAGCACCTCGAACTCGCTCCGCGTGAGGGGAATCGGCCCACGGGGACCCTCCGCGGTGCGTGCCGCCGGGTCGAGCACCAGGTCGCCGGCGCGCGCGGGCTGCCCGGGTGGCTCGGCCGGACGGGCGCGCCGCAGAAGCGCGCGGCAGCGCGCGGCCACCTCGCGATCACTGGTTGCGCCCGTGACCACGTCATCCGCCCCCGCGGAGAGCGCCAGGATGCAGTGCAGTTCGTCCACCACCCCCTGCATCACGAGCACGTACGGGTCCCCTGCACCGCGCAGGGCCCGCACGGCCGCCACGGCATCCGCGGCCAGCCCATCGTCGATGACCACCACGTCGGCTCGCGTGCCGCCCGTCCGCCCCACGGCCCCGGCCAGATCGGTGGCGCGCCCCACCAGGAATCCCTCCGCGACCAGAGCACGGGCCACCGCGGCGGCCCGTGCGGCGTCGCCGAGCGCGACCGTGGCCCGCGGGGCATCGTGGTCGGGCGCGTCCATGGCGAAATCGTAACCCTGGACCCCTGACAGGCCCGTCACGGGGTTCGTTCGCGCGTGTTACCGTGTTGCCGGGCCGCAAATCCGAGGAGACTCATGAAGACCGTCATCAAGCTGCTCGCCCTCGTGGGCATCGCCGCCATCGTGTACTGGTTCGTCCGCGACCGCCTTGGCGGGGAGCCCGACGAGTTCACGTTCACCGAGGTCACCCCTGACGGGGCCGACGCCATCGGCGAGGCAGTGGGCGACGCGGCCGACGCCGCCGCGGACGCCGCCTAGAACGCCCCGGGGCCGCCGGTGGGCATCCACCAGGCCGGCACCCCGGACCCCGCCGCGGGCCTCGATCCCGCCGTCGCGCAAGCCGCGCGCGGGATCGGGGCCGCCGTGGCGGTGACGCTGGCGGGCCTTGCCCCCGCGCTGCGGCCCGCGACCGATGCAGGTAGCGAGCCCGACTTGGTGATCGACCATCTGGACCTCGAGCCCGAGGACCCGCTCGACCCGGTCACCCTGGTCGCCTGCCTGCACGCGCACGATGCATACGTGGCATCGCGGGGCCGGCCGGCGGGCGCGAGCCCGGGCGCACTCGCGCTGGCGCGCATCCTCGCATGGGCCGCCCGGGCCGAGGCGCTCGGCCGCGCGCCGCGCATCGCATGGATCGGGCCGAAGGCGCGGATGCCCGGCGACATGGCGGGACATCCGATCACCGCCACCGCCCGCCTGTCAGGGCCCGACGGAGCCGTGCGCGCCGTCGCGGTGGCGCTGGTGTCCTAGGCGCTCCCGCGCAGCGCGGCTTCGACGCGCTTCACCATCGACTGCAGCCGCAGGAAGCCCGCCTCGTCGCCCGCGGACCGCGCGGCGGCCATCTTGCGCTCGAGGGCGCGCTTCTCCACGCGGAGGTAGGCATCCTTGAGTTCCTCCTCGGTGCCGCCGTCCGCCGCCTCGGCGCGAAGGGACGCCTCGAGGGCGCGGAGGTCCTCGGGCCACCCCTCGGCTCCCTGCAGCACCAAGCCGCGGGCCTGCCGGTGCGCGGGCGAGGCCAGGTGATCCTCGCGCATGCCCTCGAGCATGGGGCGCCCGGCCGTGGGCATGGCGATGACCAGCGCGAGCAGGCGGCGCTCCCGGGCCTCGTCGAGCGACGGGGCCTCCTCCTGCGCCGGGGCCGCCCCGGGTGCCGGGGCCGCCCGGCGCCGCGCGGCCGCGCCGCCCTGTGCCCGGCGCATGAACCGGTCGAACAGCACCGGGGAGATCCCGAGCGCCGTCACGCGCCGGATGGCCTCATCCTTGTCCGGACTCTCCGGGAAGGCCTCGAGCAGGTCACCCAGGTCGGAGAGCGCCCGGTCCTGCTCGGCCGGGGCATCGCCTGCGCGGGCGATCCTCCGATCGACCAGCCACGGCAGAAGGGGGTCCGCGCTTGACACCGCTGCGGCCAGCACCTCGCGACCGGCCGCCTGCCCGGCGAGCTCGCCGGGGTCGGTACCCGGGGGGAGTCCCACCACAGCCAGCCGCACCGGTACCTCGCGTGCCGCCTCGATCGTGCGCCGGGCCGCCTCCTCCCCCGCGCGGTCGGCGTCGAAGCACAGGCGCACCTCGGGGGCGACGCGGGCAAGCAGCCTGAGCTGCGCCGTGGTGAGCGCCGTGCCCATGCAGGCAACCGAACCCGGGACCCCCGCGAGGTGCAGGCCCATGACGTCGGTATACCCCTCGCTGACCACCGTGAACCCCGCCTTCGCGGCGGGCTGGCGGGCGAGGTCGAGGCCGAAGAGGAGCTCGCGCTTGCGGAAGCGGTCGCCCTCGGGGGAGTTGACGTACTTGGCGCGCTCGTTGGGGTCGAGCGTGCGGGCCCCGAACCCCTGCACCCGGCCGCGGGCATCGGTGATGGGGAACGTGATGCGCCCCTGGAAGAAGTCCTGCGCGGTGCCGCCGCGCACGCGCGCGAG
>CAZEUE010000077.1:0-8431 GCA_964514615.1 uncultured Bifidobacterium sp.
GAGCAGGAGCCTTCCAAGCTTCTGATGGCGGTTCGATTCCGCTCACCCGCTCTCGTGGCTCTTGGAGGTGCTCGGCGGAAAACGTGAGACGCCCGGGCGACGCGGACTCAGTTCGACACATGGGCGACGCGTTCCCAGGATCCGGCCTCCGGCGTTCGTAACGGCGGTCGCCAGAAGTGATGAGGGCCAGTGCCCGTGGGCGTCAGGCAACCTCGAGAGACCGCCTCTGATGGGCTCTCAGGGAATGGCGAGAACGATGGCGGCGATGATGGCCCCCGCCGCGCACACGATGGGGATGAGCACCGCGGCCACGATCCCCGTGAATGTGCCCCCCGGCCCCGGCTTCATGTGGCCAGCCTAGCGGTCGGTTCACGGCCACGGGGCGGTGGCACCAGTGCAACACTGGGTGCCGATGACGACCCCGGATCTCACCCGGCGCGAGCGCGTGCTCCGGCGCTGGGTCATCGCCCTCGCCGCCACTGCGGGGGTGATGCTGATCCTGGCGCTGGCGGTGGTGCTGTACTGGCTGCGGTTCGTGCTGCCCACCGAGCCCGATCCGTTCACGCGCGGCCCATGGGTGGCGGCGGTGTCCCCCACCTCGGCGCGCATCGCGTGGCAGGTGGAGGACGACCAGCCCGTGGACGTGCGCGTGACCACCCCGGCCGGTCGCACCATCACCTCGACGGACGGCGTGCTGCGCGGGCTCGCCCCGGGCACGCGCTACGGCTGGGTGGCCACCACCGGGCAGGGTGCCCGGGCGTTCGGGTCGGTCACCACGCCCCCGCTGGCCGCGGGCGCACCCGTGCGGTTCATCATCCTGGGCGACTACGGCGTGGGCGGCGAGGACCAGTACGCGGTGGCGCGGGTATCGGCCGCGCAGGGCCCGGCGTTCACGGTGTCCACCGGCGACAACGTCTACCTGGCCGCGGCCCCGGTGCTGTTCGACCAGACCATCTTCCGGCCCATGCGCCCGCTGCTGGCCCAGGGCCCCATGCTGGGCGTGGTGGGCGACCATGACACCCTCTGGGAGGGTGGACGGCCGCTGGCCGAGGTGCTGGGCTGGCCGGGCGACGGCGACCGGTCCGTGCAGCGCTACGGGCGCATGGCGTTCATCACGCTGGGCATCGAGGGCGATGCATCCGACCTGCCGTTCCTGCGCTCTGCGCTGGCGCGCACGCGCGATGCCGCCGCGCGCTGGGTGCTGATCCACCGCCCGGTGGACGCCGGCAACCCCGTGCTGCCGGTCATCCGCCAGGCGGGGGCGGCCGCGGTGCTGAGCGGCCACAACCACCGGTATGAGCGGCGCGTGGTGGACGGCGTGCTGTGCCTGACGGTGGGCACGGGTGGCGCCCCGCGGTCGGAGGGCGACGAGTTCACGCCCGAGAGCGCGGACGCCACGGTGTCGATCGCCGAGTTCGGGTCGCTGCGGGCCGACTACGCCGCGGGGTCGGTGGACTATGCATTCATCGATGCGGCGGGCGAGGTACTGGACCGCTTCCGCACGCCGGCGGACGGGTGACCTATCGTCGCGTGATCCTGGCGGTGCTGGGCGTGGCGTCGGCCACGGCGCGCCTTGCGCTTGGCCTGCCCGAGGCCTTCGGCGTGCTGATGATCGTGGCGGTGGTCGGCGTGCCATTGGCCGCGGCGTTCCTGGCCGCCGACTGCATTCCCATGCGACGTGACCACGCCATCGCATCGGGCATCGCCCTGGTGGGACTGCCCATGGCGCTGCTGGTGCCGGTGTGGGGGTGGATCGCCGCCCTGGTGGTGGTGGCCGCCCAGGTGGTGGCCTGGGCCACCTCGCGCCGCTAGGCCCGCCCCACCTCGATACGCAGCGTGGCGGGGACATCCTCGCCGCAGCGCCCCAGAACCACCCCCTGCTCGCGGAACGCACCCGTCACCGCCCCCTTGGGCGGGATGCGGAACGGGCCCACCCAGTGAGGGACATCCTCGCGATTGCGGATGGTCACCTGCTGGCCCACGCGCAGGCGCACGGCGGTGTCGCCCTCGTCGGTGAGCCACGCGGGCGCGCCGGTCACCTGCCAGTGACCGCCGCGATCGAGCACCTCGATGGTGACCGGCTGCGGCGGGGGGTCCATCGACCCCCACGCCGCCACCCCGGCCAGGCCGCCGGCGAGCATCGCGCCGCCGGCAAACATGGCCACGAGCCGCCGGTCCACCTCACATGTCCTTCGCCACCGCCAGCACCCTCACAGTGCCCGCACGCAGGAACCTGAGCGTGATGGGCACCTTCGTGCCCGCCCTCACATTCTTCTTGAGGCCCATGATCATCACGTGGTAGCTCCCCATCTTCAACTGCCGCGTCCTGTTGCGCGGTATCCCGACGCGCTTCTGCTGCACCATCGCCATGCGTCCGGTCTCCGGATCCATGGTGCTGAGGTGCAGTTCGGTCTTCATCGCCAGCGAACGCGGCACCGACGCCCTCACGAGGGCATCGGACTTGCGCACGCTGCGGATGGACATGTAAGCCGCCGTGTTGGCGCTGCCGGGTGGCACCACGCGCACCCACGGGTTGGTGATGACGATGTTCTTCTTCGCCACCACCGTCTTCTTGGTCATCGCGGGCATGCTGCCGGTGGTCGTCGATGCAGGCATTCCGGAGTGCGCCCCCGCGATGCCGGCGGACGCCGCGGCGATGGACGCGACGGTGATGCCGGTGAGTGCCGAACGGATAATCGTCTTCATTGGTTGGTGCCCTCCTCGAGGATCGTCGAGAGGTCTGCGGAGATATCGCGTCGGGGCATGGCGAACGGCCACTCCACGAGCAGCCGGCCCTGGTCGTCCACCACGTAGGTGAACGCGCTGTGCACCACGTCGTAGCCACCGCCCTTCGCGGGGGTGGTGGAATGCGACGCGCCGAAGGCCTTCTCGGCCTTCGCCAGCGCCGCCGAATCGGTGGTGCGGTACGCGCGCCACGAGTCGAAGAAGTGGTCCACGTACTTGCGCATGACCGCCGCGGTGTCGCGCTTCGGGTCGACCGTGACCATGGCCACCTGCACCCGCGTCCGCTGGTCGGCCGGCAGGCGCTTGAGCGCCGCGCGGACGTCGGACAGCGTGGTGGGGCAGATGTCCGGACACGATGCGAACCCGAAGTACACGACCAGCAGTCCGCCGGGTGCAGCCCGCAGGGGCACGCTCCGCCCGGCTCCCCCCGGCCCCACGTCGGGCAGCGATACGTTGCCCACCTGGGGAATGGGATCGCGGGTGAAGCCCTTGAGCCCCGTCTGCTGCTGCTCCCCGCCGCCGCACCCCGCGAGCATCACTGCCCCCGCGAGCACGCCGGCGATGGCGATCATGAGCCTGCTCATCGACGTCCCCGGGCCCGGAAGCGGAAGCTGCCGGCCTCGGAGTGGCCGTCCTCCGCCTGCACCTTCCACAGCACCCGATAGGGGCCGGGCACGGGCTTCCGCGTTCGCACCACGACGCGCGCGGCGTTGCGCGGGTCGAGGCGCGCCCACACCACGTGGTTCGCTCCCCTGCGGTCCAGCACCTTCACTCTGGTGACGCGCAGCAGGCGACCGCGGAAGGTGATGATCACCTTCGCGGGCAGCGACTTCACCACGGAGCCCGCCTTGGGCGACGTGGATCGCAGCCCCGAGTGGGACAGCGCCGCGGGTGCGGCGATGAGCGCCACGGCCGATGCCGTGAGCACGATGTCTCGCAACCTCAATTGAATGGTCCTTCCGTTCCTGAACTGGCCGGGCACCCGGGTGGGCGCCCGAACGGGATCAGGCAGGGAGCGGAGGACCTCGTGAGGGCGCGGCGTGCGCGAAAGGGGTGCGCGGGAGGCGCCAGATGCGCTGCGGGCGAACCCGTGCGACCACCCCGGGGCGGCCGGGGAGGCGACGGACCGGCGCAACCACGGCGCGGGCCACCGCCACCAGCGCGGCCAGCAGGCGCTCACCCCATGCCACGAGCGCCACCAGCACCACGGCGGCCACCACATGCGCGATGGCGGACCCAGGGGTGACAAGCGGCTCGGCGTGGTGCGCGGCGATGCCGAACGCCCATGGCGCCGTCACCATGCCCACGTGCATGGCCAGCTGGCTGGCCACCACCAGCGCGGCGGTCACGCCGATTCCGCGGCGCGCGAAGGGAGCGCGGCGCGTGCCGATGACGGCGGCCAGGGCGATGATCATGGCCCACAGCGCGGGCGCCACCGGCAGCAGGGCAAGGTCGCCCATGGCCACCAAGTGCGCGGCAATGGCCGAGGCCACGCCCGCCGCCGCGATGGACGCGCGGCGCGCGGCGTGTGCCCGGGGTGCCGACATGGCATTCATACGGTTCCCACCCTAGACCCGGCGTGCGATGCGCGACACGTGACAGGTATCCTCGGCTGCATGACACGCATCCTCGCCCTGGCCGCCTGCGCGGCCCTCGTCGCCGCGCCGGTCCTCGCCGGATGCGGCTCATCCGACTCCGGGTCGGCCACCGCCCCGGCCGCCACCGGCGCCGCGGCCGATACGGCCGCCAAGTCGTGGTCGTCGCCGCCGCCCATGGACATCGACCCAAATGCCACCTACACCGCGGTGCTGCGCACCTCGCAGGGCAACATCTCGATCGCCCTCGACCCGAAGCAGGCGCCGAAGACGGTGAACAACTTCGTGTTCCTCGCGAAGGAGGGCTTCTACGACGGCCTCACGTTCCACCGGGTCATCCCCGACTTCGTGATCCAGGGCGGGGACCCGGAGGGCACCGGCTCGGGCGGCCCCGGCTATCAGTTCGAGGACGAACTGCCGGACTCCGGCGCGTACAAGCTGGGCTCGGTGGCCATGGCGAACGCGGGCCCGAACACGAACGGCTCGCAGTTCTTCATCATCGTCGGCCAGCAGGGCGTGCAACTGCCTCCCAGCTACTCGCTGTTCGGCCAGGTGACCAAGGGCCTCGACGTCGCAGAGAAGATCTCCACCATGGCGGCACCCGGCACCGAGACGCCCGACCCGCCGGTGACCATCGAGAAGGCCACCATCACGGAGACCCCGGCGACGTGACTCCCCTTGCCGGCTTCGAGCGATCGCGCATCGCGGTGACCGGCACGGAGATCGCGGTGGCAGTGGCGGGATCGGGCCCGCCACTGCTGCTGCTGCACGGCTTCCCCCAGACCATGGCCATGTGGCACGCGGTGGCCCCCATGCTGGCGGAGCACTTCACCGTGGTGTGCGCCGACCTGCGCGGGTACGGCGACAGCGGCCGCCCGGAGAGCGGGCCCGACCACATGGGGTACTCCAAGCGGGCCATGGCCCGGGATCAGGTGGAGGTGATGTCGGCGCTCGGCTTCGAGAGGTTCGCCGTGGCCGGACACGATCGCGGCGGGCGCGTGACGCGACGCCTGTGCCTCGACCATCCCGAGCGCGTCACGGCAGCGGCCGTGCTGGACATCGTGCCCACGGCGACGATCTTCGCCACCTCCGACAAGGCGCTTGCCACCGCGTACTACCACTGGTTCTTCCTCATCCAGCCGGATGGCCTGCCCGAGCACATGATCGGCGCCGATCCGCGCTGGTGGCTGCGCGAGACCCTGCGCCGGTGGGCCGCGCCGGGGTATGTGTTCGAGCCGGACGCCCTGGCGGCCTACGAGCAGGCATTCGACGACCCCGTGACCATCCACGCCCAGTGCGAGGACTACCGAGCCGCGGCATCCGTCGACCTCGAGCACGACGCCGCCGATGCCGATGCACGCATCGCCTGCCCGCTCCTGGTGCTGTGGGGCGCGCACGGCCGGATACATCAGATCTACGACGTGCTGGGCACCTGGATGGACCAGGGCGTCGACGTGCGGGGGCGAGCGGTGGACGCGGGGCACTTCGTGGCCGAGGAGGCCCCCGAGCAGACCGCGCGCGAACTGCTGGGGCTGCGTCCGGCCTAGGCGGTGGCCGGACGCAGCCGGGTGCGCCGGCCGCGGGCCGGCGACGGGTCATCCAGCAGCACGCGGGTGAGATCGTCCTCGGCAACGGCGGCGCGGGCCTCGGCATCCATCACGCGCTGGCGCAGCAGGTGCACCTCGTCCCGGCTCCTGGCGAGAGCGGCCTCGGTGGCCGCGAGCGCGGCGCGCAGCGCATCGGCATCGGCGACGGCCTCGGCGATGCGCCGCGGGTCGCCGCCGGCCTCCGCCCCCGTGGGCACTACGCTCAGCAGCCCCGCGCGCAGCAAGTCGGCCACGCGCACGGCCCGCCTGCCGCGGTGGTCCATGGTGATGCCCAGGCTGCCCCGCTCCACGCGGCGCTCCAGCGACTTCCTCGAGCATCCGGCCAGCGCGGCGGCATCGGCGAGGGTGATCACGCGGTCGGGATCCACGCCCCGGACTTCGGCGCGACCCGCCCGGCCCCTGCCGCGCGGCTAGGCGCTCGCGGCGTCCGGGCCGGCCGCCGTCAGCACGATGCGCCCACCGACCTCATCCAGGTCACCGCGCACGAGGCACATGCCCAGCGCGCGAAGCACCCGGACGGGCGTGGGCGGCGCCGTCGCGGGATCCATCTCGGCCAGGCGCGCGGCCACGGCCGCCCACAGCACGCTGCGGTGGATGCCGCCGGGCACGGACGCCACCTCGATGACGGCCAGCTCAACGAGATCGGGTGTGGTGGTGCGGATCATGGACCGGGCACCGTAGGGGCGCGCGATCCGATTGGGAACCCCTGCGGCGAAGGGATTCCGCCCCATCAACCCTCAACCCAAGGTGGAGGGTGGGGACAGTCCCGGGCGTGGGACTGTCCCCGGCCCGGGACTGTCCCCCGAGATGCAGGAGGGGCGCGGGCGGGGGCGCGCGGGGGCCCCGGCCCGCTCGGCGGCCAGCTCCACGAGCCACCGCGACCCCTCGTCCACGACCGTGGTGATGACCGCGCCGTCGGGGGCGCGTGAAATGCGACCGGCCACCTCGCCACGGGCGTTGCGGATGATGATGTCGGGGGCGTCTCCCACGACCTGACCGTATCGCGCGGGCGCAGGGGTAGGCTCAGTGCATGGTGCGCATACTGGTCACCGACGACCACGCGGTGCTTCGCTCGGGACTGCGACTGCTCCTCGAGCGCGAGGACGACCTGCACGTGGTGGATGAGGCCACCACGGCCGAGCAGGCGATCGCGCGCACCGCCGAGGGCGACGTGGACCTGGTCCTCCTGGACATCGAGATGCCCGGCCTCGGGGGGCTGGCCGGCACGGCGTCACTGCGCGCGGCGCATCCCGATCTGGGGATCCTGGTGCTGTCGATGCACGGCGAGGCCGACGACGTGCGGCGGGCCTTCGCCGCGGGCGCCAGCGGCTACCTGCTCAAGACCGCGGCGGACGAGCAGTTGGTGCAGGCCGTGCGCGCGGTGGCGGCGGGCGAGCGCTACCTGCACCCATCCCTCGGGGCCGTGCTGGCCCAGCCGCCCCAGCCCGGTGGCCCGGTGGACGAGCTCTCGCCCCGCGAGCGCGAGGTGCTGCGGCTGCTGGCGCTGGGCTACACCAACCAGGAGATCGCCCAGATGCTGGTGGTCAGCGTGCGGACGGTCGAGAGCCACCGGGCCCATGTGATGTCCAAGCTCCGGGCCGGTTCGCGCGCCGCCATGGTGCGCCATGCGCTGGCGGCCGGGCTGCTGGACGACGAACGGGACGGGGCGCCGGCGTGAGCCTGTACGCGCGCGTGCGCGACCTGCCGCTGGTGGTGGAGGCCTGCCACCTCGAGCGCCTGGAGTTGCCGGTGGCGCCGGAGTTCACGCGGGTGACCACCGTGGTGCGCCTGGAAGGCGCGGGGCACGACGGCGTGGGCGAGGACGTCACCTACGAGGCGGACGAGGCCACGGCCTTCCAGCAGGCCGGCCCCCCCGACCTGCGCGGCGAGTGGACCATCCACTCCCTCTCGCAGGCGATCGGCTCCATGGACCTGTTCCCCGTGGCACCGGCGTGGCAGCCCAGCCGCGGCTACCGGCGCTGGGCGTTCGAGAGCGCGGCGCTGGACCTCGCGCTGCGGCAGGCCGGCGAGCCCCTGTGGCGGGTGCTCGGCGGCGAGCCGCGTCCGGTGGAATTCGTCATCTCCACCGGCCTCGGCTCGCCGCCCGACCCCGCACGGGTGCTCGACTGGGCCACGTCGGTGCCGGGGTCGGGGTTCAAGGTGGACGCCTCGCCCGAATGGACCCGCGACACCGCCCGGGCGCTCGCCGAGGGCGCGCGGGTGGAGGTGGTGGACCTGAAGGGCCACTACCCGGGCACCCTGGTGGACCCCGGGGCCGACCCCGCGCTGTACGCCATGGTGGCCGAGGAGTTCCCCGACGCCTGGCTGGAGGACCCCCGCGTGGACGACCGCACGCGCATCGCCCTGGCGGGGTCGGAGGACAGGGTCACCTGGGATGCCCCCATCCACGCCGCGGCCGACATCGACGCCATGCCCATCCGGCCGCGCACCGTGAACGTGAAGCCATCGCGCTCGGGGTCGCTC
>CAZEUE010000078.1:0-8303 GCA_964514615.1 uncultured Bifidobacterium sp.
CGGGATGGTGTCGCGCAGCACGTCGAAGAGCACCGACAGGTCGGCGTCCTGGGAGTCGGCCGACAGCGATGCCGTGCCCGCCTTGCCGTTGGTGTAGACGATCGGGAAGTCGATCTGCGAGTCGTCGGCGCCGAGGTCGAGGAACAGCTCGTAGACCTCGTCCACCACCTCGGGTGCCCGGGCATCGGGGCGGTCGATCTTGTTGACCACCAGCACCACCGGCAGCCGGGCCTCGAGCGCCTTGCGCAGCACGAAGCGGGTCTGGGGGAGGGGCCCCTCGGAGGCATCCACCAGCAGCAGGACGCCGTCCACCATGTACAGCCCGCGCTCCACCTCGCCGCCGAAGTCGGCGTGCCCCGGGGTGTCGATGATGTTGATGGTCATGTCACCGCGGCGCACCGCGGTGTTCTTGGCCAGGATCGTGATGCCCTTCTCGCGCTCGAGGTCGCCCGAGTCCATCACCCGGGCTTGCACGTCCTGGTTGTCGCGGAACGCACCGCTCTGCCAGAGCATGGCGTCGACGAGGGTGGTCTTGCCGTGGTCCACATGGGCCACGATCGCCACGTTCCTGAGGTCTTCCCGGGCAGGCACGGCGGCGGACGTTAGTGAATGCCGGGCCCGCGCCCCCCGATCGCGGCTGCCATCATCCCGCCGTGCGCGCGGAGGAACCGGAGTACGAGGAGGATTACGCGGCGTGGCGCGAGTCGCGCTGGCCGCCGCTCATCGCCCTGGCGGTGGGCGCGGCGCTCTACGCCACGCTCCCCGGGAGCCTCATCCTGGGTGGCGGCTGGCTGCGGTGGATCATCCCCGCGCTGCTGGTGGTGCTCATGGTCGTGTCCGCCGTGCAGCCGGTGGCCGAGTCCGATCGGCGTCGGCACGTGGGAATCGCGCTGGTGGTGCTGATCACCCTCGCCAACGCGTCGGCCATCGCCCTCCTCATCCACGGCATCGTCGGCGCATCGGGCTTCGAGGGCCGGTACCTGGTCATCTCGGCCGTGCAGGTGTGGTTCACCAACGTCATCGTGTTCAGCCTGTGGTTCTGGGAGATCGACGGTGGCGGCCCGCGCCACCGCGCGATCGACCAGCCCCGGCCCCACGACTTCCTCTTCGCGCAGTACCAGGTGCCCGAGCCGTGGACGTGGAGGCCCAAGTACCTCGACTACCTCTACGTGTCGATCACCAACTCCACGTCGTTCGCCCCGGCCGACGCCCTGCCCATGCGTCACCGCATGAAGGCGCTGATGGCCGTGGAGTCCCTGCTGTCGGTGCTGGTGATCATCGTGGTGCTCGCCCGCGCCGTGAGCATCCTCGACTGAGGCCCCGGGCGGGTTAGGGCCCGGGGCGCGACTGCACTGCCGTGGCGCTCGCCTGCGGGGGCGCGGCGGGACTGGCCGGGTCGCGCGGGGGAAGCCCGCTCGCGGGGTTCTGCTGCGTGTTGATGCACGGGAACTGCGCCGACCCCATGTAGGGCGACTCCGGCGGCTGCGGCTGCGGCTTCCCCTTGAGCCACGACGTTCCGGCGGCCGCGTCCGATGCCGCTGCGGTGGTGACTGCGGCGATCATCTGGGGGCTGTATGCGGCCGGGATGTATGGCGTGGCGCCGGGGCGACGGCTGGTCACGCCCAGCCCGAGCTCGCGATTGGTGTTCATCGATCCCGAGCTGGCATTGATGGAGCCGAACCAGCCGTCAATGCCGTCGGCGATGATGGCCTTGGCGTGGATGTACAGCGCGCCGTCCTCGTCCAGCAGCTGGATCGTTGGCACCACCGCGCCGGCCTTCGTGAAGTTGGCCGGATTGGTGAGCGCGTTGAACGACGCGGCCCACGATGGCGCGTTGGTGTCAGGCACCGACGGGCCACCGGGGGTGGGGGTCCAGAAGTCGTTGGCCATCACGATGGTCACCTTCACCCCGCGCTGCCCGGCACCGATCAGCGCGTTCACGATGGACGGCGCCGTCACGTCGATCGGCTTCCCGCCGTAGGGCTTCTTGAAGTCGCTCATCTCCTCGTTGTAGACCACCAGCGTCTTCGTGGCGGCGCGGATGAGCGCCACCTGACGGGGCCGCACGTTGCCGGTGAGGAAGTTGGCGAGGTACGTGGGAGTCGTGGGGAAGGTGCTGCTGCCGAACGCGAAGTAGCCGTTGGGATAGAGGCCCGGCGCCGGGTAGTTCCAGGCCTGCTGGCCCGGGGGCATGGGGTCGCCCGCGTAGAAGGTGCTGCCGTTTGACCAGGTCTCCGGCCACTGGGCGCTGATGGGGTCGGAGCCCCGCGGGTCGGCGATGAGCCCCGGCGTCAGCACGCCGGCTGAGGTGCGCGACTGCACGTTGGTCACGCTGGATGCATCGCAGCGCAGGTCGGACGCGTACACCCCGGCCACCCGGGCGAGGATGGCCGGGTCGGTCACGCGCATGGCGAAGTCGCGCGGGGTCCACTCCTTGTCGCACTTGGAGGGGTCGCCGTTGGGGCAGGTGGCCGCAGGGTTGGCCAGGTAGTCGGCGTTGGCCAGCTTGCCGCCGAGGGTGCGCTGGCCCCATGCGTTGGGGAAGGCCTGCAGGTTGCCGGTGCTCACGATCGCGAACCCGCCCTGTGCCTGGATCGCGCCGGCGTCGAGCGCCGTGCCCGACGAGTCGAGGACGTCCACCAGGATCGACTTCTGGTGCGTGATGTTGAAGTTCTGCGAGGAGAACTGCACGCGCACCTGGCCCGTGCTCCCGTCGGCCTTCACCACGCTCTTCAGCTGTGCCTCCATGGCGTAGAACGGGTCGGCCTTGGGCGACCATGCGCACTGCGGATCCCATTCCGCCACGTACTGGCACAGGGGCGCCTTGGGGTTGCTGCCCGGGGTGGTGTTGGCGCTGTTCTCGATGACGAACACGTCCACGCCGCGCAGCAGGGCGTCCTGCAGCCAGCGGGTCACGTTGGGCCCGGCGAACTGGTAGTACACCGCGCCCACCGAGGACTTGGCCGAGTAGATGGCCTCGCACATGGGGCCCCCGCCCGTCTGGCGGCACACGGCGCTGGTGCCCTGCGACGGGTTGGCTGCCTGGGGCATGGTGAAGGCCGCCTGCGACGTGGCACCGAAGTCGGTGCCCGCGATGTTGGCGCCCACCATCGACGCACCGCTCACGTTGGCGTTCGACAGGTTGGCCCCGGCCAGATTGGCGTTGTCGAGGATCGTGTTGGACAGATTGGCGTTGGAAAGGTTGGCACCCGCCAGGTTGGCGCCCGTGAAGTCGCAGCCCGGCGCCACCGAGTTGGGCCCGAGGGTGGCGACATCGCAGTCGCGCACGACCCGCGCCGAGAACTGGGTGCGGCCGGGCACCCCCGCGACCGTTGCGTTGCTCACCGCCACGGCGGTGGACGGCGTGGATCCACCCGCGGTGGGGACCACGTGGTGCGCGGTGCTCACCACCACGTGCCGCGCATGCCGGTAGGCCCCGCGGGTGCGCTTGGGCACCGTCAGCCGCACGACCTGCACGGCCTTGCCACGATGCCGGATGGTGCGCTTGGTGAACTTGAGCGGAGCGCCCTTGCGGCCCATGCCGGTGAGGGTGATGCGCATGGAGTGCGACGACCCAGCTCGCCTTATCAGGTGGGGTGCCCAGCGCACCGCCACGTCCACGTACGAGGCGTTGTCGGTGTCGAGCACCGTGGGGTACACCTTCTGGTCGCGCATGCCCCCCAGCAGCCCGGCGCTCGCGACGGACGCCGCAGCCAGCATCACCAGCGGGGTGGCGATGGCGGTGACAAAGCGAGGGGAGGGGCGCATTGCGGTACCTCGGGAAGGGCCGGCCGGGGCCGGATCGGCAGGGCGTGACAGGGACCCTAGTCCATGCGGCGCCACGGCCGGCATGCGCCTACAGGGCCACGATGAGCAGGACCACCATCCCCACCACCAGCACCAGGGCCACGACGGCCAGGAACGGACGTCGGCTGTCGGGAGGGGGAGGAGCCATGCCCGGCATGCCAGCACACACGCGGGAGGCTCGCCCCGCACGCCGCGGTGCGTCGGGTACCTTCCCCGAATGCGCGTGCACCGCTTGCTCCCCGTTCCCTGCGTGTCGGGCCTCGTGCTGATCGGTTGCCTTGCCGGCGCGGCTCATGCGTCGCCGGCCCCCCCGTGCCGCGTGGTGGCGGACCCGACCCCGGCGCGCCACACGGTGTGCCGCAACATGGACCTGCAGCGCATCAACCTCGCGGGCAGGAACCTGCGGTACGCCGAGTTCACGGGCTCGTCCATGCAGCGGGCCAACCTGCGTCGAGCCGACCTGCGCGGCGCGCGCATGCAGTTGGCCAATCTCACGCGGGCCAACCTGGCAGGTGCCCGGGCCGCAGGTGCGCGCATGACGGCGGCGGGCCTCACCTCGGCCAACCTCACGGGCGCGGACTTCACCGGTGCGCGCCTGAACGGGGCCATCTTCTTCACCAATGCCCGCATGGTCGGCACGCGCTTCATCCGCGCCAACCTGACCAACGCGATGATGCGCGGGGCCGCCGTGGCGGGCGCGGACTTCACCGGTGCGCGCATGCGTGGCCTCGGCGGCGTGAACGTCACAGGGCAGCCCACCGCCGTGCCGGCGGGGTGGCGCGTGGTGCAGGGCACGTTCGCAGGCCCCATGGCCAACATGTGGGGCGCATCGTTCACCGACGCCGACCTCTCCGGGATCGACCTCTCCGGCGCCAACCTGATCTATGCCTACATGCTCGGCAACACCACCCTGAGGAACACGCCCATGACGGGTGCATTCACCGATGGCATGACCTGGAGCTGGGATTACTCGGCAAACGGCGGCCAGGGCGGACCGGATGGCGGCACGGTCATCTGCCCCAATGGCTCGGCGGCCATCCCCGGCTACGCCAGCGGACTCCCCGGAGCGCCGATCGTTGGGTGCTGAGCCCCGCCCGCCCCGCCGCCGTCGCCCGCGCATGGTGCTGGCCGGCCTTGCGGCCAGCGCGGCCATCGCGGGCGTGGGCGCGGCCGCGGCGGTGGTGACCGCCGCCACCGCGGACCCCCCGCCGTGCGAGGCATGCCGCGGGTTCGACACCGGGCAGGTGCTCCGCGACCCGCCGGTGATGGCCTCGCAGGCCGGGCTGCTCGACGTGGTGATGACCCCGCGCACCCGCACGGTGGACATCGGCGGTCGCGACGTGTCGAGCCAGACGTACGCGTCCACGTTCGCCGCCCCCACGTGGGTGGTCGACCCGGGTGACGACCTGAACGTGCTGCTGCGCAACCGCCTGCCGGCGGGCTACCTGCCCGAGACGCAGGACCTCAACAACTTCGTCCAGCCCAAGGGCGCCATCACGAACCTCCACGTGCATGGCCTGCATGTGTCGCCCGACTCGCCGCAGGACAACGTGTTCCTCACCATCCGGCCCGGGCAGAACTACCAGTACCGCTACCAGCTGCCCGACGACCACCCGTCAGGCGTGTTCTGGTACCACCCGCACCACCACCGCTACGTCGACATGCAGACGTTCGCGGGGCAGGCCGGAACCATCATCGTGCGCGGCGGCCTGGACGACCTGCCCGGCGTGGGGGACCTGCGCGACCGCGTGATGGTGTTCCAGAACACCGAGGTTCGCGGCTCGTCCACGGCGGCCAGCCAGGCGCGCCCGCCCAAGGATCGCCTCATCCTCATCAACGGGCAACTGCAGCCGCGCATCGACATCCGCCCGGGCGAGTCGCAGCGCTGGCGCCTGGTGAACGCCTCGACCGAGAGGTTCCTGAAGTTCCTGCCGGTGGGCGGCGAGTACTACCTGCTGGCCCGTGACGGGGTGACCCTGCGCACGCCCCAGAGGCTGTCCACGATCTTCCTCGCCCCCGGGCAGCGGTTCGAGGTGCTGGTGCGCGCGGGCACCAGGCGGGGCGACTTCAAGCTGGTGCAGCAGTACTTCCAGCAACGGCCCACGCCCTTCGGCATCCAGCCCGAGGTGCAGGTCGCCACCGTGCGGGTGGGTGGCGACGCGCAGCCGCGGCGCCCCGTGCCGGCCGTGCTCGGCCCCGTGGACGACCTGCGCGGCAACGCCGTGCCCATCGCCGCCCGTCGCCGGGTGGTGTTCACGCAGAACCCCGCCAAGGCCGAGTTCTTCGTGAATGGCAAGCGGTTTGCCCACACCCCCGGCGGCAAGCCCCAGCCCATGTTCCGTCCCCGGCTGAACAGCGTGGAGGAGTGGCTGCTGGTCAATGACTCCCCGGAGTGGCACAACTTCCACATCCACATCGACCCCTACCAGGTGGTCGCGCGCAACGGGAAGCCCGTGAGGGGCCAGCCCGAGTGGGCCGACTCGCTGGCCATGCCGCCCGGCAGCCGCATCACCATCCGCCAGAGGTTCTCGGACTTCACCGGCCGGTTCGTGTTCCACTGCCACGTGCTGGTGCACGAGGACAAGGGGATGATGGCCGAGGTGGAGGTCATCCCCTAGGTCCGCGCCGCGCCCCCGCGGGCTCCGCGCGAACCCAGGAGCGCCGCCACGATGGCGCCGACGGCGATCACCACGAGCCCGATGATGTCGCCACCGGTCGTGACGGAGTCGAGCAACCAGAACGAGAGCAGCGTGGTGGTGACCGGCGCCAGCACGCCCTCGGCCCCCACCACGTCGGCGCTGATGCGCGACAGCGCCCACGAGCGCCCCAGCGTGGGGACCAGCTGCGCCCCCAGCGCAGCCATGGCCAGCGCGCCGTACTCAGCCGCGGTCAGGTCGAAGGCGTCGGCGCCCTCGGTGACGCCGCCCACCACCAGCGCCACCACCGCAGCCGAGGCGGCCGACGCCAGCGCCACGTCGATCACGTTCGCATGCGCCAGGGCCTGCTTGGTGATGATGACCGACCCCGCGAACACCGCGGCCGAGCCCAGCGCCAGGGCGATGCCCGCGGCGCTGCCCATGGCCCCCGTGGCCAGGGCGATGGCACCGATCACGATCAGCACCACGCCGGCCACCACGCCAGGCGTGGGCCGCGTGCGGTAGGCGATCATGCCGAGCACCACGATCCAGAGCGGCGCCGTCATGGTGAGGCCCGTGGCGGGGCCCGATCCCACGAGCGGCACGGACTCCAGGTACAGCGCGAGGTTCACCACGTACACCGCTCCCGCGGCCGTGGCGAGGGCGATGCCGCGGCGGTCGCTCGGCATTGCGGGGGTGCGCGACATGCGGAGCACGCCCAGGCCAATTGCCGCACCCAGCGAGAGCAGGCCCGACAGCACGTAGGGCGACTTCTCGTTGAGGGCCACCTCGTTGGCGGCGAGCGAGGTCACCCCGGCCACGAGCATGAGGACGCCGAAGATGATCGCCACCACCACGGGCGACCGCTCGCGATCCTCGCCCGACTCGCGATAGCCCGCCAGCATGATGACCGCCGCGCCGAACAACGACACGGTGAGCATGGCGTTTGCCGCGTGCTCCGCCGGGTTCTGGCCGCCGAACGGCGCCTGCACGCCCCGATGGGCGGCGCCGATGGTGAGCACGGTGATCGCCAGGATGGCCGCAGTGCCCCAGCGCGCGCCCGCGCGCCCCGCGATGGCGATGGCGCCGGCCAGTGCCAGCGGCACCAGCGGCCCCACGGGCATCAGCAGGCCCACCGCGGCCAGTGCCGACACCGCCGCGAACGCGGCCATTGCCACGGGTTGCCGGAATGCCGCGCGCAGCGGCTGGGAGGGATTGGCCCACGCCAGCACGAACGACCCGCCCACCAGGAATCCCGCCATGTAGCCCACCACGGCCCAGCCGGTCAGGTCCCCCACGCCGTAGCCCGCCGGCACGTCGCCGAATGCCAGGAGCAGCGCGCCGGTCACCGCCCCGGCGATCACGCTGATCGCTGCGGCGATGGCCGCGTACCGAGTGGCCTGCGCGAGGTCCTGCGCCCAGCATCGCGCCCGCTGCAGCCAGGTGGCGCAAAGGAGGCACGCCACCACGTGGATGATCACCGACAGCGCCACCAGAGGAACCGAGCGGTCGTCCATGATGAGCTGTCCGATCACGTCTCCCGCGGCCACTGCGGGCCAGAGCGACCTGCCGAGGCGCGCGAGCAGGGCGGACGCCACGCCGGGCACCAGCAGGATGGGGGAGATCTCGAGGGCCGTCAGCGCCACGGCGAATGACAGCATCGACGCGGCGAGCACGCCGATCGCCACCGCGACGGCCGCGATCCACCACCGGCGGGACGCGAGGACCGCACGCGAGGGAGCCAGTGCGTTCACGCGGGGCACCCTACGCGAAGGGCCCGCCTCTGCTGAGCGCGGGCCCTTCGGATAGCGGGGGCAGGATTCGAACCTGCGACCTTCGGGTTATGAGCCCGACGAGCTA
>CAZEUE010000079.1:0-8280 GCA_964514615.1 uncultured Bifidobacterium sp.
GCCGCGCGTCCCAACATGACGTAGCGGTAACCCGGGTGGAACCCCGCCCGCCCGTCGCTCCGCGCGGCGGGCGGGCTAGGTTTCCCCGGTGAGCTCACGCGTACTCCCCGGCGTCGGGTGCCTTCGCGAGCGGCCGTTCCGGCTGCTCTTCACGTCGCAGCTCCTCAGCGCGGTGGGCGACACCATCGCCTCCGTCGCGGTGCCGTTCGCCATCATCGCGCTGGGCGGCGGTGCCGGCGACATCGGCCTGGTGCTGGGTGCCCGTGCCGTTCCGCTCGTGCTGTTCCTGCTCGTGGGCGGCGTGTTCGCCGACCGCCTGTCGCGCCGCACGGTGATGATCGCCAGCGACGTGGTGCGCGCCGCGTGCCAGGCCGCCTTCGCGGCCATCCTCATCGCGGGCGTGGGCGGCGTGCCGGCGATCGTGGCCATCACGTTCGTGTACGGCAGCGCCGAGGCCTTCTTCCGGCCTGCGCTCTCGGGCATCGTGCCGCAGTCGGTCTCGGCGGCGCGGCTCCAGGAGGCCTACGGGCTGATCGCCATGACCCCGGCCGTGGGAATGATGTTCGGCGGCGTGCTGGGCGGCGCGGCCGTGGCGCTCATCTCGCCCGCCGCCGCGATCGCCATTGATGCCGCAACGTTCGTGGGCGCGGCCATCCTGCTGGGCGTCGCGAGCTTCCGCGCGGTGGTCATGGCCGAGGCGGGGCGCTCCTTCCTGGGTGACCTGCGCGACGGATGGGACGCCTTCCGGCGTCGCTCGTGGTTGGTGGTCGTGGTGGTGGGGGAGTCCTTCTACGCCCTGCTCGTGATGCCCGCCATCTTCGTGGCCGGTCCCCTCATCGCCGAGGACTCCCTGGGAGGGGCGTCGTCGTGGGCGGCCATCATCGCCTGCTTCGGTCTGGGCTTCGTGACCGGGGGGCTCGTGGTGGCGCGCCTCACGCCTCGCCGCCCGCTGGTGCTGGCCTACGCCATCACCCTGCCGTTCGTGGGCACGTTCATCGCGCTCTCGGTGCCCGCGCCCGTGGCCGTGATCGCGGCGAGCGCATGGGTGGGTGGCGCGGTCATCATCATCTCGGGCAGCCTGCTCGAGACCACCATCACGCGCCAGGTAACGCCCGATCTGCGCTCGCGCGTGGGGTCGTTCCGCGCCCTCGGCAGCCAGGTGTGCCAGCCCATCGGGTTCGCGGCCGCGGGCGGGATCATCGCGGGGATCGGCCTCGGGGGGATCATGTGGCTGGCCGTGGCGGCGGTGTTCGCCAACGTGGCGCTGGTGCTCGCCACGCCGAGCGTCCGGGCGATGGACGACAGCGCCCCCGGGCTGGCGGGAGCGGCCTAGGGGCCTAGGGGCCTAGGGGGACAGTCCCACGCGTGGGACTGTCCCCCTGGGCGGGGACTATCCCCTCCGGCTAGTTGCCGTCGTTGCCCTCGACGCCGTCCCTCACGCCGTCCGCGACGTCGTCGGCGCCGTCCTCGGCCTCATCGGCAATGCCCTCGCCGACGCTCGCCACGCCCTCGCCGACGTCCTCGCCGCCCTCGACCACGCCGTCGCCGATGTCCTCGCCGACGCTCTTGACGTCCTCGATGCCCTCGGAGATCACGTTCTCCACGTCGGATCCACCGCATCCGGCGAGGCCGATGCCACCGAATGCCAGCAGGCCCGCCGCTCCAATTGAAATTACTGCTCTCTTGGTGTTCATGGGGGCCACACTAGTGGGTCGAGGGCACGCGGGGCCATGAATGCATCATGGGGATGGCGGGAGGCCCTTCACCAGCAGCTGACTGCGCCCCGACCGCCGGGCGCGCCGGCAGGCATGCGCCGGATGGGTCACCGGTGATGATCAGCGACGGCAGGATTCGACGAGTGCCCGTGCGGCGGGCGTCACGTGAGGGCCGCGACGACCGACTGCATCGTGAGCCCGGCCTTGTCGTGGATCCGCACGGTGCATCGATGGTCGTAGTCGGTCTCGCTCTCGGTGAGGATCGCCAGCCGTCCGCCCCGGGCCAGGACCACCCCCGGCAGTTGGCTCACCGGCGTCACCTGCAGGCTCGAGCCGATCACGAGCATCACGTCGGCGCGCTCTGCGGCGTCGAAGGCGGCCTCGATGGCCTCGATGGGGAGCTGCTCGCCGAACAGCACCACGCCGCTCTTCATCTGGAACCCGCAGTCACAGCGCGGCACGCCGTCGTCGGCGGCGTCCGCCCGCGCGCAGAGCTCGTCCATGCCCACGGTGTGGGTGCAGCGGATGCAGTACCCCCGGTCGAGCGACCCGTGCACTTCGACCACGTCCTCCGCGCCGGCCCGCGAGTGCAACCGGTCGATGTTCTGGGTGATGATGGCCTTCACGATGCCGCGTCGCTGCAGTTCTGCAACGGCCAGGTGAGCGGGGTTCGGGCGGACGGCCCCGAGCATGTCGATGCGCGGGCGGTGGAACCGCCAGAAGAGGGCGGGGTCGTCGACGAAGGTGCCCATGGACGCCACCTTCATGGGGTCGTAGGTCTCCCAGAGCCCGCCGGCCGACCGGAAGTCAGGGATGCCGCTCTCGGTGGAGATGCCGGCACCGGTGAGCACCACGGCGTGCTCGGCCTCGGCGAGGAGCTGGGCAAGCGCGAGCGGCGAGTCACTCATGCGCGTGAGGCTACCCGGGGACTGTCCCGCTGCCGGGACTGTCCCCGGACAGGGCGGCGTGGTTTGATCACGGCATGAGCACCCCCTTCCCCGAGCGCTCGTGGCGTCGCAGCATCGGCGGGCGCTGGGCGGTGTCGTGGCAGGCCTTCGCCATCATCGGCGTGGCGAGCGCGGTCCTCGCCGCGGCGAGCCAGCAGGGCAGCCTCCTCGATTGGGTGGTGATCGCGGCCAGTTCGGTGGTGGCGATGGGGGTCGTATTCCTGATGGCGCACGTCACCCTCCTGCGGCGGCGCGAGGAGCGACCCGTGGCGGTGACCACGGTGCTCGCCGTTGGCGTGCTTGCCGGGCTCGCACGTGGTGGCGCGGTGCTGGCTGCGGCGGCCGCACTCGGCGTGGACCTCATCCGTCCATGGCCAGTCGTGCTGTCCGCCGGCATGATCATCGTGGCGCTGGCCACCGTGGGCCTGGCGCTGGCGTTCGATCAGGTGTCGCGCACCCGCCAGATGCGCGGGGCATTGCTTGCCCGGCTCGCCGACCTGCGCGAGCAGGAGGCCGACCGCGAAGGCCTCGCGGAGGCGATGTCGGGGGTCGCGCACGCCGAGGTCGCCGCGGCCCTGGAGGAGGCGAGGCAGGGACTGGACGTGCCGGTGGGGGCCATGACCGCCACCGATCGCGCCGGGCTGGCCGAAGACCTGCGCACTGCCGTGAACGACACGCTGAGGCCCCTGAGCCACCGCCTTCACGCCGCCGCAGCCGTGCCGCCCCCAGGTGGAGCGGAGCGCCGCGGAATCGAATGGTCGGGGCTTCTCGGCCTGCCGCTGCTGCCGCTGCCCACTGCGCTTGCGGCGGGGCTGCTGATCTCCCCGATGTCGCACAGCATCCTCGGCCCGCTGGTATTCGTCGCGATCATCTGGCTCGCGCTCGCCGTGCCATGCGCCCTCGAGCGCTGGCTGCACGCGCCCCACCGCCTGGTGGTGCCGCTGGCACTGGTGCTGGTGACGGCGGCTCCGGCGCTCGCCGGGGTGGTCGCCGGCGGGGCGGGGGATGGCGTCTCGAGCCCGACCGTGTTCGCGACCGCAGGCGGACTGTCGCTCGCCGTCACACTCATGGTCAGCGCGGCCGGCGCGGTGCTGCGCGGCGAGGATGCCGCAAACCAACGCCTGCTCCACGCGGTGACCTCCAAGGAGGTCGATGCCCTGGTGGCGGACCGCGAGATCGCCCGTGCCAGCCGGCAGCTTGCCGAGCACCTGCATGGCACCGTGCAGTCGCGGCTGCTGGCCACGGCGTTCGCGCTCGACGAGGCCGCAAGCCGCGATGACGACGAGGCCTTCCGCATCGCCGTCACGCGGGCCCGCGAGGCATTGGGGCAGGCCATCGTGCCCACGGATCCCGCCGGCGACGTGCCCGAGGCGCTCGAGCGCGTGGCGTCGCTCTGGCGCGGATTCGTGGACGTGCGCGCGGACATCGATCCGCACGTTCCCGCCCTCGCGCCCGCACTGGTGGATCAGGTGGCCCGCGTCGTGGAGGAGGGCGTGGGCAACGCGCGCAAGCACGGTGGTGCTCGCCAGGTGGTCGTGGTCGTGCGCGTGGTGGGCGCGGACCTCAGCGTGATGGTGACCGATGACGGCGCCGGACCCACGGCGGGAGTGCCCGGGATGGGATCCGCATGGCTGGACTTCGTGGCCCCGGGGGCCTGGGCCCTCGCCCCGGGTCCGGATGGGCGCGGCGCCGCGCTGGACGTCCGGTTGCCCATGCGGGTGCCGCGGCAGCCCCCTGTCGGGGCAGCGACATGAGCCCGGTGCGCACTGCCCGCCCGCGCGTGATGGTGGTGGAGGATGACGCCTTCACCCGGACCACCCTGTGCGCTGCCCTCCGGGGGTGCGGCGTGAACGTGGTGGCCGACACCGCGTCGGCCGCCCAGGCGCTGGACCTGGCGGCGTCGCACGAGCCGCACGCGGCGTTGCTCGACCTCGACCTGGGCCCGGGGCCCAACGGAATCGACGTCGCCATCGCGCTGCGCGAGGCCTTCCCCACGGTCGGCATCGTCATCCTCACCGGCTACTCCGACCCGCGACTGACCGGGCGCAACGTGGAGGCGCTCCCGGGCGGGACCATGTACCTGACCAAGGGCGAGCTCTCGAGCGCCGATGTACTGGCGCGCGCGCTCGACACGAGCATGCGCCTTGCATCCGACCCGCGGGCGTCGGCGGTGTCGGTGCAGCCCCGCCCGCGGGGCTCCACCGCGCGCCTCACCGACACCCAGGTGGAGGTGGCGCGCATGGTGGCCGATGGCCTGAGCAACGCCGAGATCGCGGCCCGGCGCCAGGTGAGCCCCGCCACCATCGAGCGCATCATCCAGCGCATTGCGCGGGAACTGGGAATCGACACCACGTCGGCCACCAACCGGCGCGTCCTGATTGCCCGCGAGTTCCTGCGCCAGGGGTCGTAGGGGCGGACCAGCCGTGCACGCGGCGAATAGCGCCCCCCGTCACTGGATCGCGGGCGCGCGGGGGGTTTTCCATCATCACAGGATGCGCGCGCGGCATTGACGTAGCACCCTAGGGTCAATGGATCGTTCAGGCTCTTCGTGCTTCCGGTCCGTGGTGCGGACTTCGCTGGTGGTCGGCGCCGGGGCCCTCGCCTTGTCCATCTCGGCTTCCGCAGTGGCTGCGGACAGGATTACGAGGGACTCCGGGTTCAATGCCCGGGCATGGAGCATCACGGAACCCGATTCCGCCGGCACGCGCTACGTGGGGGGCGACTTCACCTCCTTCCGGCCGTGGAACACGGGAGCCGGAGTGTCCGTTACGGGCAGCACGGGCCAGGTCGATGCGTCATTCGGGCGAGTCTCCGCCTGGCCATATGCCGAGACCGTCATCCCCGATGGCGCCGGTGGCTGGTACATCAGCGGCGGCATCTCGAATGTGGGCGGAACCAGCGTTTCGCGCGTGGCCCACCTGAACGCGGACGGCTCACTCGACACTACGTGGAGGCCAACGGTGTCCGGCGGGCAGGGCGTGTGGGCCCTCGAGAAGGTGGGGGACGTCATCCTCATCGGCGGCAACTTCACCTCGGTGAATGGCCAGCCGCGCCTTGGGCTGGCGGCCCTCGGCACGGACGGAACGCTCAAGGACTGGAATCCCACCGCTGCAGACGTGCGCGACCTCACCGTGCACGACGGCACCGTCTACTTCGGCGGCGGCTTCGGAACCGTCGCGGGCCAATCACGGGGTAAGGCGGGCGCAGTGCGCATCGGAGCGCGCACAAATGCAGGCGGCACGTGCCTCGACAACTGGGACGCTGCCGACTGCCTGCTTCCGTGGAATCCCGTGGTGTCGGGTTGGGGCCCCAAGCGCCTGGTCACCGATGGAACGCACGTGTACATCGGGGGATCGATATCCGGGTTTGGGTCCGGCGGGAGTGCCATCACGCGCAATGGCGTGGGACGGGTGGACGCCGCCACGGGGGCCCCCGATGCATCGTGGGACGCCCAGCTGAACCACGTCGAGGTGGAGGCCCTGGCCCTCGATGGCGGCACCCTCTACGTGGGTGGCCAGTTCACCAGCGCGGCGGGGCAGACGCGCAGGAAGGCGGCTGCCTTCAGCACGGGTACGGGAAACCTCACCGGATGGAATCCCGACGTCGTCGGCAACACCGTCCTCGACATGCACGTCGAGGACAACACGGTGTACTTGGCCGGGAAGTTCGAGGAGGTTGGGGGCCAGGGGCGGAATCACGCGGCGGCAGTCAATGCGAGTACCGGCGCCGTCACCCCATGGGATCCGCACCTGTGCAACAAGAGCAATGGTGTCGCCTCGGCCGCATACGGTGTGGCAGCAGCGGGCCCCCGTGCCTACATCCTCGGTGACTTCCCGTGCGCCGGAGGGCGCAAGGCCATGCGTGCCGTGGCGGTCGATTCGCGCGGTGAACTCACGTCGTGGGCCCCGGTGTTCGGCGGTCCCGTCTTCCACATGGACCTCCAGGGTTCCACGGTGTACGCAGTTGGCAACTTCACCCGGGTGGCCGGTGCTGCTCGCACCCGTGCCGCTGCGGTCACCACCGGGGGTGCCCTGACCGATTGGAACCCGAATCCCGGTGGAGATCGGCCGGTGAAGGTGATCGCCACGCCATCTCGCGTGTACCTCGGGGGCTTCTTCGGGACCATCGGGGGCGTCACCCAGCGCGGCGTGGCCGCCGTCGACCCCACCACGGGTGCGCTCGACGCCGCCTTCAACCCCGTCATTGACGGCCACGTGCGTTCCATGGCACTGATCGGCGACCGGCTCTACTTCGGCGGCGCGTTCACGACCGTCGATGGCACTCCCCGGGACAAGCTGGCCGCTGTCGCTGCCACTCCCGGGCAGGTCGGCGACGGCGAACTCGTCTCGCAGTTTGACGCGGGAACCTTCTCGACGTCCTGGTACATCGAGGCACTGGCGGGTGACCACGATGGCTCGCGGCTATTCATCGGAGGGTCCTTCGCCGGCTTGCAGTCGGAAAACCGGCTCTTTGCCGCTGCGGTCGATTCCGCGACCGGCACCGTGGACCCCACCTGGGACCCGGGGCTCAGCGGCAACAACAATTCGTATCCGGCCATCACCGCCTTCGCTCCCACCCCGACCCGCGTATTCATGGGCGCGGCGGGCGGGACCATCACCATGAATGACGGTTCCGCCAACGTGACCGGGCCCTTCGCGGTGAGCCCGACGACGGGATCGCTCGACTGGGCGGGCTCGGCCGGGGAGATCCGGGACATTGCGGCCTCCCCGTCCGTCCTCTACCTCGCAGGGTCGTTCTCATCCGTCGGTGGCCAGGCCCGGGCCAACACGGCTGCGGTTGACCACACCGGCGCGGTGCTCTCCCCATGGCCTCAGGAGCCCGCAACGCAGGCCCCGCTCGTGGTCGAGGCGCTGGGAAGCAGCCCCGGGCGCGTCGTCGCCCCCGGCAGGGGTATCGACTGCGGCAGTTCCTGTGAATACTCCATTCCCACGGGCGAAACCGTGACCCTCACCGCCGTCGGCGACGGCGGGTCCGACTTCGGGGAATGGCGGGGCGCATGCTCGGGCACGAGCTCAACGTGCACTGTCACGCTGAGTTCGGCGCGATCGGTATCGGCGGTATTCGTGCCGGGCTCCGGCGGCGCATCGCCGCCGCCGCCGAGCCCGAGCCCCGCGCCCGCTCCCACCCCGGCGCCCGCCCCCGCACCCGCTCCCACCCCGGCGCCCGACGCCGGCACCGACCCGGCCACCCCGGCAGTCGCCGCTCCCGCGCCGTCGGTGGGGTCCACCCAGCAGCAGGCAAGCCGCATTCCCATCGCATGGCGCGTGGGCAAGCCGGTGGTCCGCACCACCCGGGGCCGCACCCGGCTCACGGTGGGCGATCGCATCCAGCTGTCACGCAATGGCCGCTACACGCTGATCTACGTCGACCGCGCCGGCAAGCGCGTGCCGCTCGCCAAGGGCACCCGCATCGCATCGCGCAAGCTGAAGAAGACCTTCTACGCGCCGGTGCTGAGGGTGAAGGGCCCCGACTCGCTGAGGATCAGCGCCAGGCTGGCCCGCCCCAACGCCAGGGCCATCACCCTCCGGGTGATCCTGCGCAACCCCGACGGCACCCTGGAGGGCGAGAACATTCCGCTCCGGTAAGGGGACAGTCCC
>CAZEUE010000080.1:0-8081 GCA_964514615.1 uncultured Bifidobacterium sp.
GGTGCCCGCCTGAAGGTGGCCAACCGCACCGCTGAGCGCGCGGCGGAGCTCGGCGAACCCGTGGAGTTCTCGCGCGCGGCCGTGGAGCGGGCGGCGCAGGACGCCGTGCTGGTGGTGAACGCCACGAGCCTCGGAATGGGCTCGGAGGACGTGCCGCCCGAGCTGCCCATCGATTCCCTGGGGCCGGGCACCGTGGCCTACGACATCGTCTATCGCCGCGAGCCCACGCCATGGTTGGCCGCCGCGGCCGCCCGCGGCGCCCGCACCGTGGACGGGCTGGGCATGCTGCTGCACCAGGGCGCCGCCGCGTTCGTGCAGTGGACCGGCGCGGAGCCGCCCCTGCAGGCCATGAGGGACGGCCTGCTGGCCGGCTGACCACCGGGCGGGCAACGGGCGTCCGGCGGGCGACCTAACCTCGGGGGTCCGATGCGTTTCCTGCACACCGCCGACTGGCACCTGGGCATGACCCGGCGCTTCCTGCCCCCGGAGGCACAGGCACGCTTCGCCGATGACCGCCTGCAGGCGGTACGCGACATGGCGCGCCTGGCCACCGACGAGGGATGCGGATTCGTGGTGGCCTCCGGCGACCTGTTCGACTCGAATCATGTCGATCGCCAGGCCGTGGCCCGCGCGGTGGATGCCCTGTCGGCGTTCGAGGTGCCGGTGTACCTGCTCCCGGGCAACCACGACCCCCTCGACGCGGCCTCGGTCTACCGCTCGGCGGCATTCGCCGACCGCTGCCCGGCCGGCGTGACGGTCATCGATCACTCCGGCCCCATTGACGTGGCGCCCGGGGTGCAGGTGGTGGGGGCGCCCTGGCGCACGCGCCGACCGGGGCGCGACCTGGCGGCCGATGCCCTGGCCCCGCTCGGGCCCAGCGACGGCGTCACGCGCGTCCTGGTGGCCCACGGGGCCGTCGACTCCCTGGCCCCCGACCCCGCCGAGCCCGCGCTCATCCATGTCGAGTCCCTTCGGCATGCGCTCTTCTCGGGCGCCATCGGGTACGTGGCGCTGGGCGATCGCCATTCCGCCACCGTGGTGGGGGACGATCCGCGCATCAGATACGCCGGAACCCCGATGGCCACCGACCACGACCAGCCCGGTGCCGGGGCGGCGCTGGTGGTGGAGTGCGGGACGTCCGGGGTGGAGGTGCACGAGCACCGGGTGGGGCGGTGGAGGTTCGAGCGCATCGAGGCCCGCATGGCGGGGGCAGACGACGTGGAGCGGCTCGACGCCCGGTTGCACGCCCTGCCCGACAAGCCGCGCGCCGTGGTGCGGCTGTCGCTCGTGGGCGCGCTGTCGGTGGCCGAGGACGCCCGCCTGCAGGAGGTCATCGCGCTGCACCGTGATGTTCTCGCGGGCCTCACGGTGTCGGAGGGGCGCAGCGACCTGTCGGTGTTCGTGGACGACGACGGCCTTCGCGCGCTGGGCCTCACGGGCTACGCGCGGGATGCGGCGGAGGAGCTCGCGGCGCTGGTGGAGGCCGACGGTGACGCGGCCGTGGCCGCGCGCGATGCGCTGCGGCTGCTGAGCCGCCTGGCGGGCCCCGCATGAGGATCCACCGCGTGTCGTTGCGCGACTTCCGCGGCGTCGGGTCCGCGGATGTGCGGTTCGCGCCCGAGGGGGTCACGGTAGTGCAGGGGCCCAACGAGGCGGGGAAGTCCAGCATCGCCGACGCCATCGACATGCTCCTCACCGACCCCGACTCGTCCACCCGCGCACGGGTGAAGGCCGCGCGCCCGGTGGGGCGCGACGTGGGGCCCCGCGTGGAGATGGAGTTCGAGACCGGCCCGTACCGGCTGGTCTACGCGAAGCAGTGGCTCAGGTCGCCCACCACCGAGCTGCGGGTGGAGGAGCCGGAGCCCCAGCAGCTCGCGGGCCGCGAGGCGCACGACCGCGTGGCCGAGATCCTGGATCGCACCATGGACGCGGCCCTGTTCGCCGCGTTGCGCCATCAGCAGGGGATGCCGCTCGACCAGGCGGAGCTGGGCTCGAGCACCAGCCTGGCGCGCGCGCTCGACCTCGCGGCAGGAGGCGGGGGCGTGGGCCAGGAGGACGCGGCGCTGGTGGAGGCCGTGGACGCCGAGCGGCTCCGGTGGATCACCCCGGGCGGCGCGCCGAACGCCGCGCTCGTGCGCCTGGGCGAGGCGGCCGACGCCGCGCGCGCCCGGGCCGGGGAGTGCACGGCACGGCTGCGCGACGTGGAGGAGCGCATCGACGAGCACCGGCGGCTCGAGGCGGAGATCCGCGCGGGGCGCGAACGCGAGCCCGACCTGGTGCGCCAGGCGGAGCGGTGCGACGCCGCGCTGGCCGCGGTCACGGCGCGGCAGGCGGAGGTCGACCGCCTCGACAGGCTTGCGGAGGCGGCCGAGGCCACCGCCCGCGCCGCCGGGCAGGCGCTGGCGGCGCGCGAGGGGCTTGTGCGGGCCGTTGCCCATGGCGAGCGCGACATGGCGGAACTCGACGCGCGTTGCGAGGCGGCGGCGGCCGCGGTGCAGGCGGCTGGTGCCGCCGCAGCGGATGCCGCGGAGCAGGTGGCGGCGGCGGGCCGGGCCGTGCGCGCTGCCGACGACGCCCGCGGGCGGGCGGCGCAGGCGGCGGCCCACCTGCGCGACGCCTTCGACCTGGAGTTCCTGGTGCAGAGGCGCGACACCGTGGCCGAGGCCGACGCCCGCATCACGCAGGCCGAGGAGTTCCTGGCCGGGTGCGCGATCGACCCCGATCTGCTGCAGGCCATCGAGGACGCCGCCGTGGACGAGGCGGTGGCCGCCGGGCGCCTGCGGGACTCGGCTGCCCCCCTGCGCCTGGAGGCGGAGGCGTCGCTGGGCGTGGAGTGGGGCGACGGCGCGCAGCAGGTGCCCGCAGGCGGGGAGGTGGACATCGACCTGCTGCCGGGCGACGCGCTCCGCGTGCCCGGCGTGGCACGGATCTCGCTGCGGGCCGATGCCGCGGCGGCGCGGGCCGATGCCCGGGCGGCAGCCGGACGCCTGGCCGACCTGCTGGCGCGTGCCGGGGTGCCCGCAGGGCAGGGCGTCAGCGGCGCCCGCTCGCTCGAGCGCGAGCGCCTGCACCACCAGCGCGTGGCGGACGACGCCCGGCAGGCCCGCCAGAGGGCCCTCTACGACCTGACGCCCGAGGAGATGGACGCCAAGATCGCCCGCGCCCGCGACCGGACCGGTGCGCGCGCGCCGGATGACGGCACCATGCCCGCCCCGGCGTCCGTGGACGAGGCGAACGCGCGCGTGGCGCAGTGCGATGCGGCGCGCGACGACGCGCGCCGCGACGAGAACCTCGCGCGCCGGCGCCAGCAGCAGGCCGACGCGGCGCTGGCCGCGGCCCGGGCGGAGCACTCCGGGCACGACGGGCAGCGGCGCGCCGTGGCAAGCCGCGTGCGCGATGATCGCGAGGCCCTGGACCTGGCTCGGGCGGAGGAATGCGACGACGCCCTGCGGCGGGCGGCCGATGCCGCCACCCACGAGGCGCGGGACGCGCGGGCGCGGCACCGCGACGAGTCCGAGGCGCTCGCCGGGGACGACCCCGACGTGCTGGCGGACCTGGCCCGAAACGCCCACGCGGCGCTCGAGCGCCTGCGCGACGAGCGTGAATCGATGCAGCTGGCGGCCGAGCGCCTGCTCGGCGAGATCGGCAGGTCGGGGGAGGAGGGACTGGCCGACCGCGCGGCCGAGGCGGACGAGGCCGCGCGCCTGGCCGAGCAGGAACTGGCCGCCGCCGAGCGCGAGGCAGCTGCCGCGTCGCTGCTGCACGAGGTCCTCACGCGCCACCTCGACCAGGCGCGCCGGGCCTATGTGGGCCCGTTCCGCGACGGCATCGAGCGGCTTGCGCGGATGGTGTTCGGGCCCGGCACCACGGTGGAGGTGGATCACGCCACCCTGCGCGTGACCAGTCGCACGCGCGACGGCATCACCGTCCCCTACGGGGCCCTGTCCGGAGGCGCCCGGGAGCAGCTGGCGGTCATCGGCAGGCTGGCCGCCGCCGCGCTGGCCTCTGCGGACGGCGGTGCGCCCGTCATCATCGACGACGCCATGGGGTACTCCGACCCCGCCCGGTTGCAGGGCCTCGGCGCGGCGCTGGCCGCAGCGGGTCGCGACGCCCAGGTGATCGTGCTCACGTGCACGCCCGATCGCCAGGTGGGCATCGGCGCCGCGCACGTGGTGCGCCTGCAGCCGTCGCGCGAGGGCCCGTCGTCGCCCCAGGCCGGGGACCAGGTGGCGTGACGGATGCGGCATACCGCGGCCTGGGCGACATCATCGTCACGGCCCGGCCGTTCGACGAGTACCTGGCCATGTTCGACCTCTCCCCGGAGCAGGTGCGCGCCGGTCCCGTGCTCGACTGCCCGGCCGGGGCGAGTGGGTTCGCCGCCGGCGTCCGCGCGGCGGGTGGCGACGCGACCGCCGTCGATCCGGAGTACGCGGGCCCCCCGGAGCGCCTCGTCGAGCGGGCGCTCCGCGACACGGAGTACGGCAACCGCTACGTGCGGGAGAACCCCGGCACCTATGCGTGGGGATTCTTCCGTGACGCCGACGACCACCACGCCCGGCGCGCTGCTGCCGTGCGGGCGTTCGCGGCGGACCGGGCCGCGCACCCCGGGGCGTACGTGGCGGCAGCGCTGCCCGCGCTGCCCTTCGCGGACGGCGCCTTCCGGCTGGTGGTGTCGTCGCACCTGCTGTTCGTCTACCCCGATCACTTCGACTACGCCCGGCACCTGGCGTTCGCCACCGAGCTGGTGCGGGTGGCCAGTGGGGAGGCGCGGGTGTTCCCGTTGGTGGACACCACCACGCAGGCCTGGCCTCTGCTCGACGATCTCCGCGCCGACCTGGCCGCACGCGGGGTGGCATCCGAGGTCCGCCCGGTGCCCTACGAGTTCATCCGCGGCGGCGACCACATGTTGGTTCTCGGCCCGTCCTGACGCCGGCGGTCGTATCATCACCGGCATGGACGCCAATTCGAACACCCACACCATCGGCGTGATCGTGGTGGACCACGGCAGCCGGCGCGCCGCGAGCAACGAGATGCTCGAGGAGCTCACCCGCACTGCGATCGCCGATCGCCTCGACTACGACATCGTGGAGCCGGCCCATATGGAGCTGGCCGAGCCGTCGATCGCCACGGCTTTCGACCGGTGCGTCGAGCGCGGCGCGACCACCGTGGTCATCCAGCCGTACTTCCTGCTGCCCGGCAAGCACTGGAACCAGGACATCCCGGAGTTGGCCGCCGAGGCCGCGGCGCGGCACCCCGGGGTGGCCTACCTGGTTGCAGCGCCCTTCGGCGTGCACCCGCTCATGGCCGACGTGGTAAGCGCCCGCGTGGAGTACTGCCTGGCGCACGTGCGCGGCGAGGTACCCGAGTGCGAGGCATGTGCCGGCACCGGCGTGTGCCGCATGCAGGTGGCGGGACAGGTGGCCACGGAGGCCGCGGCGTCGTAGCGCGGCGCGGGCCGGCCGGGCGCCACGCCCGGGCCGGCCCGCGAGCGCACCTACTTGCGCTTCTTGGGAGTGGCCTTCTTCACGGCCTTCTTGGCCGTGCCAGCCACCTTCTTCTCGGCCTTCTTGGCCGTGCCGGCCACCTTCTTCTCGGCCTTCTTCGCGGCGGACGTCGCCTTCCTGACGTCCTTCTTGGCAGTGGCCACGACCTTCTTCTCGGCCTTCTTCGCAGCGGCGATCGGCTTGAACTTGCCGTTCGCCGCCTCCTTGAGCGAGGTACCCGGCGTGAAGCGCACCACGTTGCGGGCCGGGATCTTCACCTTCTGCGAGGGGTTGCGCGGGTTCACGCCGGTGCGGGCCGGACGACGGGCCACCGAGAAGGTGCCGAAGCCGAGGAACGCGATCCGCTCGCCCTTGTTGACACCCTCCTTGAGGAGGTCGAGGAAGTGCTTGGTGACGTTGGTGGCCTCTGCCACGGTCATGTCGGTGCGGGCGGCGAGTGCCTTCGCGAACTCGGACGTGTTCATTCATTCCCCTTCCGGGTGCTGGCGAGAGTAGGTGCCACGCCCGGCGTGGCGCGGCGACACTATCAGCGGCCTGCGGCGTGGCAGCGGGGGGGGAACCCGCCCGTCATGCCGAAACATGATCATGGACATGGACGCATGTGGGCAGATGAGCCTGGCGTACCCGCACCTGATCCCGGGCGACCAGGTGCGGTACCCGCATCGCGGTGGGTGGCGCTTCGGCCTCCTGGTGGGCTTCGACGGCCGTGACGCGCTGGTCGCGGGGCCGGATGGCCAGGCGCCGCGGCGCGTGCCCGCGGGGGTGGTCACCCCGTGGCCGCCCCCGCAACCCCGCTAGCCGGCGGCCTCGCGGTCGAGCACCAGCACCTGTGACGCCGCCGCAACGCGCCCTGCGGGGATGTCCCGGTCGCCGTCGGCGAGGCGGCGGGCCATCCGGCGCTTGTCCGCACCGGTGACCAGCCACACCACGTCCCCCGCGGCGTCGAGCGCCGGATAGGTCAACGTCACCCGGATCGTCCCGTTGAAGGGCCGGGCGGTGGCGGCCACCAGCTCCCGGTGCTCGCCGAGCACCGGGTCACCGGGCGGCAACGAGGCCGTGTGGCCGTCCTCGCCCAGGCCCAACTGCACCACGTCGATGACACCGCCCAGGCGGGCGAGCAGTTCCCGGTAGGCGCGAACCGCGTGGTCCGCGCCCCGTGCCACCGGCATCGCGTGCAGCCGCGCGGCCTCCGCCGGCGTGCCCACCCGCAGCTCCGCCATTCGCGTGAGGTTGCGGCGGTCGTCCCCGTCAGGCGCCACCCGCTCGTCCACCTGCAGCAGGTCCACGCGTTCCCACGGCAGGGGTCGTGCGAAGAGGTCGGCCATCATCACCCACGGCGAACGCCCGCCGGAGAGCGCCAGCGACGCGCTCCCGCGACCGGCCACGGCCCGCGCCAGGTCGTCGGCGATTCTCCCCGCGGCCCATCGCGCCGCGTCAGGTGCATCCGTGAGGACCATGCGTTCCACCACGCGGGTGAGGGTAGCCTTGGCGGCATGCGAATCGGAATGGTCGGACTGGGGCGCATGGGCGCCAACATGTCGGAGCGGCTGGTGCGCGCGGGCCACGAGGTGGTGGGCTTCGACCGATCGTCCCGCGCCGTCGCCGCCACCGCCGCGCGGGGGGCGGTCCCCGCGGACGACCTCGCCGCCCTGGTGGCGCAGTTGCCGGCACCCCGGGTGGTGTGGTTCATGCTCCCCGCGGCCGTCACGTCGGATGCCATCGCCGAGGTGGCCGCGCTGCTGGACCCGGGCGACGTGGTGGTGGACGGCGGCAACGGTCACTACCACGAGGACATCCGTCGCGCGGAGGCCCTCGCCGGCAGTGGGATCCACCATGTCGACGCCGGGGTGAGCGGCGGGGTGTGGGGCCTCGAGCGCGGCTACTGCCTGATGCTCGGCGGCGACGCCGCCGCGGTCGGCCTGCTCGAGCCGGTGCTCGAGGCGCTCTGCCCCGGGGTGGATGCCGCACCGCGCACGCCGGGGCGCACGGGCCCCCCGGGGGAGGCCGAGCGCGGCTGGCTGCACTGCGGCCCGCCCGGCGCGGGGCACTTCGTCAAGATGGTGCACAACGGCATCGAGTACGGCCTGATGGCGGCATATGCGGAGGGCCTCAACGTGCTGCGGCACGCCGATGCCGGGTCCCGCGAGCGCGCGGCCGACGCCGAGACCGCCCCCCTGGCCGATCCCGCCCTCTACCGGTTCGACATCGACATCCCCGCGGTGACCGAGCTCTGGCGGCGCGGCAGCGTGGTGGAGTCGTGGCTCCTCGATCTCACCGCGCAGGAGCTGGTGCGCGATCCCGGCCTGCATGGCTTCTCGGGCAGGGTGTCCGACTCCGGCGAGGGCCGTTGGACCGTGCAGGCGGCGGTTGACGAGGGCGTGCCGGTGCCCGTGCTGTCGGCGGCGCTCTTCAGCCGGTTCGCCAGCCGCGGCAACGACGACTACGCCAACAAGGTGCTGTCGGCCATGCGCAAGGGCTTCGGCGGACATGCGGAGGGCTCATCATGAGCGAGCGCGCCGACTGCCTGGTGCTATTCGGGGCCACCGGCGACCTGGCGTACAAGAAGCTCTTCCCGGC
>CAZEUE010000081.1:0-7965 GCA_964514615.1 uncultured Bifidobacterium sp.
CTGACGGCGCACATACACGGCGCGCAGCCTTCAGTGGCGCGCTTGCGGAAGAGACCGAAACGCTTGTCTCGGAGCGAAGGAGGAGAAGGGAACGATGGTCAAACAGCTGGCATTCAGCGAGGAGGCGCGTGACGGGCTGCGCTATGGCGTGGAGAAGCTCGCCCGAGCGGTGAAAAGCACCCTGGGCCCTCGCGGCCGCAACGCGGTCCTCGACAAGAGCTGGGGCACGCCCACGATCACCAAGGACGGCGTGGCCGTGGCCGAGGAGATCGAACTCGCGGACAAGTACGAGAACATGGGCGTGCAGCTCGTCAAGGAGGCCGCCAGCAAGACCTCGGACAAGGCCGGGGACGGCACCACCACCGCCACGGTGCTGGCCGAGGCGATCTTCCTCGAAGGGCTCAAGAACGTGGTTGCGGGCGCGAATCCCATGGGCCTGCGCTCTGGGATCGAGAAGGCCGTGCGGGCGCTCAGCGCCGAGATCGACCGCATGTCCGTGGCCGTGAAGGGCGACCGGGGCAAGATCGCCCACGTGGCCGCGGTGAGCGCGAACAACGACCAGACAATCGGCTCGATCCTGGCCGACGCCATGGAGAAAGTCGGTGCCGACGGGGTCATCACCGTGGAGGAAGGCAAATCCATCGAGACCACCGTGGACGTGGTCGAGGGCATGCAGTTCGACCGCGGGTACCTGAGCCCGCAGTTCGTGACCGAACAGGAGCGCATGACCTGCGAGCTGGAGAATCCCTACATCTTCGTGCACGAGAAGAAGCTCTCCAACGTGCAGGACCTCGTTCCCCTGTTGGAGAAGGCGAGCAAGGGCGGCCGGCCGCTGTTGATCATCGCCGAGGACGTGGAAAGCGAGGCCCTGGCCACGCTCGTCGTGAACAAGCTGCGCGGCATCGTGCAGGTCGCTGCGGTCAAGGCGCCCGGGTTCGGCGACCGGCGCAAGGCCATGCTCCAGGACATCGCGATCCTGACCGGCGGGACCGCGTTCTTTGAGGAACTCGGGGTGGACATCGCCACGGTTGAGCTCTCGCAGCTGGGCACGGCCCGCAAGGTCACCATCGACGCGGACACCACCACGATCGTGAAGGGCGGCGGGTCCGCCGCGGACGTGAGCGCGCGCGTGAAGCAGATCCGCCGCGAGATCGAGACGACCACCTCGGACTACGACCGCGAGAAGCTCCAGGAGCGGCTGGCCAAGCTCGCGGGCGGCGTGGCCCAGGTCAACGTGGGCGCGGCCACCGAGACCGAGATGAAGGAGCGCAAGGCCCGCGTGGAGGACGCCCTGCACGCGACGCGCGCCGCGGTGGAAAGCGGCATCGTGCCGGGCGGCGGCGTGGCCTTGCTGCGCGCGCTCAAGGCGCTGGACAAGGTCGAGACCGACTCCGGCGACGAGGCACTGGGCGTGGAGATCGTGCGTCGCGCGGCCCGCGCTCCGGCCCGGCAGATCGCCACGAACGCCGGCGCGGACGGCGCGGTGACGGTGCGCAAGATCCTCGCGGGCAAGGGCGCGCTCGGGTTCAACGCCCTGACCCTCGAGATGTGCGATCTGGTGGAAGCCGGCATCATCGATCCGGCCAAGGTGGTCACCACCGCGATCGAGAACGCGGGCAGCGTGGCCGGGGTGTTGCTGACCACCGACGCGCTGGTGGCCGAGAAGCCGGAGGAGGAAGAGGACGCGTCCGCGGGCATGGACGAGGACATGGATTACTGACCGCCGTGCGAACGGCGGCGAACGCGGTCCCCGGTGGGACGTGCAGACAAGGAGACGCAGAACCATGGCCAAGAAGAAGAGCGCCCTGAAGCTGAAGCCCCTCGAGGATCGGGTGGTCGTCAAGCGCCTCGAGGCCGAGGAGAAGACCGAAGGCGGGATCATCCTTCCGGATACCGCGCAGGAGAAGCCCATGCGCGGCGAGGTGGTCACCGTTGGCGAGGGCAAGCTCCTGGAGGACGGCAAGCGCCAGGCCCTGGACGTGCAAAAGGGCGACCATGTGCTGATCGGCAAGTACGCGGGCACGGAAGTGACCGTGGACGACGTGGAGTATGTGATCCTGCGCGAGAGCGACATCCTCGCCAAGATCGACTGAGGCGCCGGGCGCGGCCCGGACGCGCCGTGAGAGGAAAGATAGGGAGACGGGCACAATGGCAGCCAAGCAGCTTCTGTTCAGCGAAGAGGCCCGGCGCAAGGTGCTGCTCGGCGTGGAGAAGCTCGCCCGCGCCGTGCGCAGCACCCTGGGTCCGACCGGGCACAACGTGATCTACGACAAGAGCTTCGGCTCCCCGGGCGTGACCAAGGACGGGGTGACCGTGGCCAAGGAGATCCAGCTCGAGGACCCCTTCGAGAACATGGGGGCCCAGATGATCAAGGAGGTCGCCAGCAAGACGAGCGACGTGTCCGGCGACGGGACCACCACCGCCACGATCCTGGCAGAGGCGATCTTCAAGAACGGCCTCAAGGCGGTGACCGCGGGTTCGGACCCGATGGCGGTCAAGCGAGGCATCGACCTCGGCGTGGACGCGGCCTGCGACGCGGTCGAGGGCATGGCCAAGCCCTGCAAGCGGCGCGCTGAGATCGCCTCGGTCGCGGCGATCAGCGCGAACAACGACCGTGAGATCGGCGAGATCATCGCCGAGGCCATGGAGAAGGTCGGCACCGACGGCGTGGTGCAGGCCGAAGAGGGCAAGTCCATGGAGACGACCCTCGACCTCGTGGAGGGCATGCAGTTCGACAAGGGATACATCTCGCCGTACTTCATCAACAAGCCCGAGACCATGGACTGCGTGCTCGAGGACGCGTATATACTCGTCCACGAGAAGAAGATCAGCTCCATCCGCGACATGTTGCCCATCCTGGAGAAGGTCGCCGGCACGGGCAAGCCCCTGTGCATCATCGCCGAGGACGTGGAGGGCGAGGCCCTGGCGGCGCTGGTCATCAATCGCCTGCGCGGAACCCTGCGCTGCGTGGCCGTCAAGGCCCCGGGCTTCGGCGAGCGGCGCAAGGCCATGCTCGAGGACATCGCCACGCTCACCGGCGGCACGTGCATCAGCGAGGACCTGGGCCTCAAGCTCGAGAACGTGGAGCTCGACGTCCTGGGCACCGCGCGCTCGATCTCCGTGGACAAGGAGACCTGCACCCTGGTCGAGGGCGGGGGCAAGACCGCCGACGTAAAGGCCCGCATCGAGCAGATCAAGAACCGCATCGAGACCACCACCAGCGACTACGACCGCGAAAAGCTCCAGGAGCGCCTGGCCAAGCTGTCCGGCGGGGTGGCCATCATCAACGTGGGCGCCGCGACCGAGGCGGACATGAAGCAGAAGAAGGCCCGTGTGGAGGACGCGCTCCACGCCGCGCGCGCCGCGGCGGAGGAGGGCGTGGTCGTGGGCGGCGGCGTGGCGCTGTTGCGCGCCCGCGATGCGGTCGCCGACGCGCGCAAGAAGGCTCGCGGCGAGGAGAAGGTGGGCGTGGACATCGTGCAGCAGGCCATGACCGCACCCCTGTACTGGATCGGACAGAACTCGGGCCAGGACGGCAGCGTGGTCGTGGCCGAGGTCGAAGAGAGCAAGGGCAACGTGGGCTACAACGCGGCCACGGGCGCGTACGAGGACCTCGTCAAGGCCGGAGTGATCGATCCGGCCAAGGTGACGCGCTCGGCCCTGCAGAACGCGGCCTCCATCGGCGGGCTGCTGCTCACGGTGGAGACCATGGTCACCGAGATCAAGGACGAGGACAAGGACAAGGCCGTCGCCGGCGCCGTGGCCTGATCCGACGGCGGCATGATGCGCAGTGCGGTGTGCCCGGCTGGCGGCGACGCCTCCGGGCGCGCCTGTTTCCAGGGCCGGACTTGACAGGCCGGGGTGGTTGCGGGCATGCTGAACGGGAGCGAATGCCCGCGCCGGGGAGGATTGAGCTGGTTCTCCGATGCGAGGGAGTCGAACATGGGGATGGACACCATGGCCAAGCGAGACTACTACGAAATCCTCGGTGTCGGGCGCGAAGCCTCGTCGGAGGAGATCAAGCGCGCCTACCGCAAGCTGGCCATGAAGTACCATCCGGACCGCAACCCTGGCGACAAGCAGGCCGAGGAACGGTTCAAGGAGGCCGCCGAGGCCTACGAGATCCTGCGTGATCCCGAGAAGCGCTCCCGGTACGACCGGTTCGGCCACGAGGGCGTCACCGGCCAGACCCCGGACTTCTCCGGCGGGTTCGAGGATATCTTCGCCCACTTCTCGGACATCTTCGGCGGCGGGGGCGGCGGCCTGTTCGACGGCATCTTCGGCGGCATGGGCGGCCCCGGTACGCGCACCCGCGGGGCGGGCATGCGCACGGGCCCGAGCCTCAAGTGCCGGGTGGACCTCGAGTTCAAGGAGGCCGTGTTCGGCGCCACGAAGACGATCAGCCTCCGCCGCGCCGAGCCGTGCGCCACGTGCGGCGGTTCGGGCGCGGCCAAGGGGACGAGCGCCAAGACCTGCTCCATGTGCCGCGGCCGGGGCCAGGTGTACCGCAGCCAGGGCTTTTTCTCCGTGGCCACGGCCTGCCCCCAGTGCGGGGGCGCGGGAGAGGTGATCGAGACACCCTGCCCCAAGTGCGGGGGCACCGGCCGACAGACGCGCACCGCGCGGGTGCGGGTCACCATCCCGCCCGGGGTGGAGGACGGCACGCGCATGCGAGTCCCCGGCGAGGGCGAGCCCCCGCCGCGCGGCGGCCCGCGTGGCGACCTGTACTGCTACATCACGGTCCGGCCGCACGGCTTTTTCGAACGGCACAACGACGACGTGCACTGCACCGTGCCCATCACCTTCAGCCAAGCCGCCCTGGGCACGGAGCTGGAGGTGCCCACGTTGCGCGGACGCGCGCGCGTCAAGGTCCCGCCCGGCACGCAGAGCGGGCAGGTGTTCCGGCTGCGACGCCAGGGGGTGCCCAACGTCCATGGCCACGGTCAGGGCGACCAGATCGTGCGCGTGGTGGTGGAGACTCCGCGCCGCCTTACCGACCGCCAGGAAGAGCTCTTGCGCGAACTGGCCCAGATCGAGGAGACCAATGTCTCCCCGCAGCGCAAGGGCTTCCTGGACGCCCTGAAGCGGTACTTCACCGAGGAGTAGCGCAAGGCCATGTCCAAGCGAAAGAAACGGCGCCATACGTCCGCTTCGAACGATCAGCACGCCCGGACCGCCGACGCGCACGAGCAAGCCGAGGCGCCGCAAACGCACGCGCGGCCCGAGTCCGAGGGCCCTGCCGAGGCGCAGCCATCCGCGTCGAATGCGAATGCCGACGCCACGGCCGAATCCCACCAGACCGCGCAGCAGGCGGTCGTGCCGGCCACGGAATACGAACAAGTCGTTCGACAGCGCGACGCCTACCTGGAGCTCGCCCAGCGGGCTCGGGCCGACCTGGAGAACTACCGCAAGCGCGTCTCCCGCGAGCGCGAGCAGGACGAGGTGCGCGCGCAGGCGCTCCTGTTGCGCGAACTCCTGGCGCCGCTGGACGATCTGGATCGGGCCTTTGAGGCGGCCGAGCGCGAGCGGGACTTCGACGTGCTCGTCGAGGGCCTGCGCATGGTGCGCGAGGACCTGTGGAAGGCCTTGCGCGCGCATGGCTTCGAGCGCATCGGCGTGGAGCCGGGCAGCAAGTTCGACCCCGCCGTGCACGAGGCCATGGCCCAGACCCCGCATCCGCAGCTTGCCTCCGGCGCGATTGTCGAGGAGCATGCGCCCGGGTACCGGGTCGGCGAGCTCGTGTTGCGCCCCAGCCGCGTGGTGGTGAGCAGCGGCCCGCCCAAGACCGAGGAACCACCGGCCGCCGACCAGGACGACGCGGAAGAACAGACCGGCCCCGAGACCTCGCCGGGCGCGTGAGGCCCCGCGCAGAGGCCCCGATGCGAGACGGGGCGGAAAGAGGGAGAGAGAACCCATGCCGACCTACGAGTATGAGTGCCGCGCCTGCGGGCACCGGTTCGAGAAATTCCAGGCCATGGTCGATCCGCCCGTGCGGGTGTGCCCGGCCTGCAAGAAGCGCCGTGTCTCGCGTCTGATCGGCGCGGGGGCGGGCATCATCTTCAAGGGCAGCGGTTTCTACGAGACCGACTACAAGCGCAAGTCCTCCTCTCGAGAGAAGAAAGAGTCCTCCGGTGAGAAGAAAGAGTCCCCCGGCGGGCAGGAGAAGGGATCCGAGGCAGCGTCCTCCTCCACCACCAAGAGCGAGGGCAAGAGCGGCGCCGACAAGGCCGCCGCGGACTGATTGCCCCAGCGCGCGGCTTGACAGGCGGGCGCGGTCGGCCTAGGATGCTGCCGGATCGCCATGGCGGCGGAGGCAGCGATGGCCCGGCAGGTGCTCTCGGACGACGAACGCATGATTCTGGAGCCGGCGGCGTTTGTCGCGGCCCTGCGTCCGGAGGAGGCCATGCTCATCCGCATTCGGGACGAGCTCTATGACGGATCGTGGAAGAGCATGCGTCGGGACCTGAACAACCGCCTGAAGGGGCGGCCGTATATCTTCAAGTTGGTCAACCGTATCGAACAGGATCTGGCTGCGGTGGGGCGTCTTTGCGCCTACGAGGAGAATTGGAACGTGGACCTCGCCAAGGTCCGGGCGGAGGGAATCGCATGAGTCAGCGGGCGTGGCTGTGGTGTGTGGCGGTCGTGTTGACCGGCCTTATTGTGGTAACCGGTTGCGAGCAAGCTCAAAAGGCGGAGGAAGAGATGCCCCCCGCCGAGGCCGAGGAAGAGGCTGCCCCCACGCAGCCGACCTCCGGACCGGTACCGCGGGCGGCGGATCTGGAGCCCATGGCGCTGTCGATCGCGCTCGAGGAACGGCTTCCGCCTACGGTGCCTTTGCGGGTCGAATGGACCCTGCCGCTCAAGTCCGGCCAGCGGGTCACGAACTTGTGGGTTCCGCCGGAGGAGGCGGGGGTCGACTTCCTGCTGGTGCTCACGGAGGCGAACGACCTTATCGCCGTGCGCCGCGAGGACGGGCGAGCCCTGTGGTGGGCTCAGCTTGAACAGACGCCCGCCACCCCACCCGCGTGCAGCCCCTTCGGCGTTTACTTTGTCAGCGGCGGGGATCTGATCCATCTGGAAGTCGAGACCGGTCGGGCCATCTGGCAGCTGCCCCTCTCGTTCCCGGCCGGAGACTACCTGCAAGTGACCGAGGCCCAGCGGGGAACCCCGCATTTCATCATCCAGGGCCTGACGCGCGTGGTGCGCGGGGTCTCGGCCTACTCGAGCATGTGGCCTCCTCCGCGCGGGTATGGGTCCCTGGATCGCAAGGATCTGATGATGGAAAGCTACCATCTGCGCGAGGACTGGAAGTTCGGCGCCAAGGGTTCGGTGATCGGCCCGGTGGGTGCAGGGCGAGGCGGCGCGCTGGTGGTGGCCGACGACGCGGGATGGATTTACGGCGCCAACCGAGGGTACATCGTCAAGGGCCGTCCGAACATCGACTGGCGCGAACAGACCAAGGGGCCCAATGTGGCCGGTGTGGGCCTGCACGAGCCGTATGCGGTCGTTCCCAGCCGAGACCGGGTGATCTACTGTCTGCGGATGGGCGATGGCGCCACGGCCTGGCGGTACCCCACCGGCGAGCTCATGGATGAGCAGCCCGTGTTCGTGGAGCATCCTGCCACGGGCCGCATATCCGTGTTCGTGCGATGCAAGGGCGGTCCGGTCTTGTGCTTGGGCCTGGACGATGGAAAACTCAAGTGGCAGGTCGACGAGGCCGCCACGGTCATCGCCATGGGCGAGGACCCGGAACGCCCCGAGGGCGAACAGGTCACCGTGGTGCTGCGTCTGCCCGACGGCAGCCTGGAGTCCAGGGCCCTGCAGGGCGGGCAGCGCCGGTGGCAGGTGCCGTCCGGATTCCTGGATCTGGCCGCCGAGGCCCCGGCCCGGAGCATGATCTTCGGCGTACACGAGGGGGACACGCTCTGCGCGCTGGTCCAGGAGTAGCCGGCTTCGCCCGGCTGC
>CAZEUE010000082.1:0-7792 GCA_964514615.1 uncultured Bifidobacterium sp.
CGTCACCGCTTCCCGAAGCCCCCGGGCGTCTGAGTCCAACTCAGATACGGAAGCACCCTGTGGGGGGTGGGCCTTCGGGCCCACCCCCCCTTTTCTTGCTCGCCGCCGGGCAGATCCGGGTTCGCCAGCGCCTGCACCGCACGGGAACGGCTCGGTAATTCGCTAGCGTCATTTGCGCGGTGATTATCCGGATTCCCCGACCCCTCCGGCTGGCGCTGGCAATGCTCGGCGCCGCGATGGCCCTCTGGACGGCGCAGGCGGCGCATGCCGCGCCCAACGACACGGTGATGGTGTGGGACACCACCAAGGTGGCCGCTGCCGGGGACCCCGACAACACCGTGCGCCTGCCGCTCCATGCCGGCTGTGCACTGACGCCCTTCACCGTGTACTGGGGTGATGGCGCGGCGCACACCATCAGCAGCTGGGACGACCCCGACGCCACCCACGCGTATGCGGCGCCCGGCACCTACACGGTCACGCTCGACGGCGGCGGGTCATGCTTCTCGTTCCACGACTACGGGACCGAACGGCCGAAGCTGGTGGACGTCCAGCAGTGGGGTGCCCTGCGCCTCGCCGACAGCGGGTGGCAGTTCTCGGGGACCGAGAACATGGTGGTGTCGGCCAGCGACACGCTGCACATCGGAAACCTCACCACCCTCGCCGGCATGTTCAACGAGGCACGGCTGTTCAACCAGGACATCTCGAACTGGGACACCCGGAACATCACGTCGATGTACTGGACGTTCCGCGAGGCCAACAGCTTCAACCGCGACATCTCGAGCTGGGATACCTCGAACGTCACCAGCATGAACGCGATGTTCAACGTATTCACGCGGCTCAACGGCGCCTATGGATCGTTCAACCAGGACCTCTCGCGGTGGGACACCACGAACGTGACGGACATGGCCTACATGTTCAGTGGCCAGACCGGGTTCACGTCTGACCTCTCGAACTGGAACACCTCGAACGTGACCACCATGACCGGCATGTTCGGCCTGGTGGAGGCCTCGCACCTGGGGGTCGCCACGTGGGATGTCTCGTCGGTCACGAGCACGCGGCTGATGTTCTACGGCGCATCGGCGTTCGCCGACAACATCGCCGGCTGGTCCACGGGGAACGTGACCGACATGTCACGGATGTTCCAGGGCGCGACAGCCTTCAATGCCGACATCTCGGCATGGGACACCGGACGCGTCACCACCATGGCGTCGATGTTCGACGGCGCCTCGGCGTTCGCGGCCAACCTCGGCGGCTGGAATACCTCGGGGGTCACCGACATGTCGGGGATGTTCACGGGCGCAACCGCATTCGCCGGAGACATCTCCGGCTGGGATACCCGGAACGTCACCACCATGAACTCGATGTTCGAGCGCGCGGCGTCGTTCAACGCAGACATCTCCGGGTGGCTGACCTCAGGTGTGACCGACATGTCGGAGATGTTCTGGAGCGCCACGTCGTTCGACCAGCCGATCGGCCGCTGGGATACCTCGTCGGTGACGAGGATGGTGCGCATGCTCTACGGGGCATCCGCATTCGACCAGCCGCTCGGTGCGTGGGATCTGCGCTCAATCATCCCGGGTGCCGCCGAGACATCCCTCAGCGGCCTTCTCGGCACATCCGGGATGTCGGAGGAGAACTTCAGCCGCTCGCTGATCGGGTGGGCATCACGCGCCACCACCCCCTCGGGCATCACCCTCGGGGCCGGCGCAATCAGGTACCGGCTCGACGCTCAGGCGGCCTACGCCACGTTGACCACCGACAGGGGCTGGACCATCGCAAGCGGTGAGCTGAACCCGGCCGCGGTGCCCGCCACCATTCCCGGTGCGCCCATGAGCGTGACCGCCCAGGCGGGCGAGCGATCGGCCACCGTCACCTGGAGCCCGCCCTCATCAGATGGCGGTTCGCCCATCACCTCGTACGAAGTGTCGGCCTCGCCCGGATCGGCCACCTGCTCCACGGCGGGCACCACGTGCACCGTGACCGGGCTGGAGCCCGGCACCACGTATGCGTTCACCGTGCGCGCCATCAACTTCGTCGGCACCAGCGGGGCATCGTCCCCATCGCCCCCGGTGACGGTGCCCGCCACCGTCCCCGCGGTCAGCCCGGCACCGGCGAACGCGCCGGCTGCCGCGCCACCCGTGGCCCAGACGGGCTCCGGGTCGACGCCGGCGGCGGACCCATGTCCTGCGGTGACGGGACCGGCGCTCGTCCGGTGCCGCGCACTGGCGGCGGCCTCCGCGCGCCGCACCACGGCGATGGCCGCATGCAGGGCGCGGCCCGTACGTACCCGAGCGCAGTGCATGACATCCGCGCGGGCGCGCTTTGCCCGGGACTCCGCCGCCGCACGGGCATCGGCCGCGCGCACGACGGCCCTGGCCCGCTGCGCCCGCCGCCCGGCTGCCCGACGCGCCCAGTGCCGATCGGCGGCGATCAGGCGCTATCGCGCAGCCATGGGGCGGGCGAACGCGCAGTGGTCGCGCACCGTGCAGCTGGCACGGTGCGCATCGCGGCCGACGGCACAGCGAGCCACCTGCAGGACCGCGGCGCAGGCGCGCTACCGCGCACGGGTGGCCGCGCTGCCGCGCTGAGCGGCGCGCACCTCTTCGCGTACGGATCGCTGTGCGATGCCGGCGCGGCATCCGCGGCGCTCGGACGGCGCGTCACTCCACGCCCGGCGCTGGCGCACGGCTGGGAACGCGGGTGGTTCGTGGCCATCGACAACCATGGCTCCGCGTCGTATGCCTGCGGGCGCTGCGGCGGGCTTCCCGCGGCCTGCCTGGTGCTGGGCGTGCGACCCGTGCCGGGAGGGCGCGTGCTGGGCGCGCTGATCGATGTCGCGGACGACGACCTGCCGCGCGTGGCGGCGCGCGAGCGTTCCTACCGGCTCGAGCACGTCATCACCCGCACGCCGTCGGGCGAGGACGTGCCGGCGCTCATGGCGGTTCCGCTGCCGCAACGGCTGGCGCCGCCCGGCGCGTCGATCGCCATCGCGACCGCCTACGAGGATGCGGCGATGCGGGCCCTGGCCGCGCTGTGCGAAGTCACCGGCGACGACCTCCCGACGCAGGTGCTGCCGTCGCCCGCCCCGCGCCGGGACGACCTGGCGTACGTGCGCGACGACGGGCGCGTGCGGGCGCACTGCACCTGCCCGACCCCCTGATCGCGGGCGGGTAAGGTGCCCGCCGTGCCCCTTGCCCTCGACGGACGCCGCCGCTGGCTGATCATGCCCGTGCTCGCGCTGGGCGTGTCGCTGATCGTCATCGACGGGACGATCGTGAACGTGGCGCTGCCGGAGATCATCAACGCGCTGCAGATGGACCTGAGCGAGGCCGAATGGACCAATTCGCTCTATGCGCTGGTGTTCGCGGCCCTCCTGATCGCCGTGGGGGCCACCGCGGATCGCTTCGGCCGCAGGCGATTGTTCGTGCTCGGCGCGGTGGTGTTCGCGCTGGCATCGGTGCTGGCCGCCCTGTCGCAGAGCGCCGAGATGCTGCTGGTAGCGCGCGCGCTGCAGGGGGTTGGAGGCGCCATGGTCCTGCCCACCAGCCTGTCACTGGTGAACGCCAACTTCCACGGCCGTGACCGCGCAGCGGCGTTCGGGATCTGGGGCGCCACCATCGCGGGAATGGCCGCGGTGGGGCCCGTGCTGGGCGGGTGGCTCACCACCGACTTCTCGTGGCGCCTCATTTTTTGGGTGAACCCCCCTCTGGCGCTGGTGGTGGTCGTCACCACGCTCCTGCTCGTCCCCGAGTCGAAGGAACCCGGCGCGCCGGGGCTGCGCGACTGGTTCGGCGTGGTGCTCTCGTCCGGGGGCCTCGCGCTGCTGGTGTTCGGCCTGATCGAGGGCGAGACATACGGATGGTGGTCGGCCACCGGGGAGTCGCCCGGCTGGTGGCCGCTGCCGGGATCGCCCGTGCCGTGGGCGATTGGCGCCTCGCTGCTGCTGCTCGTGGCGTTCGTGGGGTGGACGCAGTGGCGCTCGTCGCGCGGCAGGGCCGTGCTGGTGGACCTGTCGCTGTTCCGCCTGCCCACGTTCCGATGGGGCGGGGTGACCACCCTCATCGTGTCGCTGGGGGAATTCGGCGTGATCTTCGTGATCCCGCTCTTCCTGCAGAACGTGCTCGGCCTGACGGCGCTCGGGGCGGGGCTGGTGATCCTGGCGCTCGCCGCGGGCGCGCTGGTGTCGGGAGGCGTGGCGGCGCCGGTGTCACGCAGGTTGGGCGGCCACCGCATCGTGCAGCTCGGGATGATGCTCGAGATCGCCGGGATCCTGTGGTTCGCCTTCGTGGTGGCGCCCGGGGTGTCGCCGTGGGTCTTCGTGGCACCGCTGGCGGTCTACGGCCTGGGCGTGGGCTTCGCCACGGCCCAGCTGACCAACGTGGCGCTCCAGGACGTGCCGGTGGCGGAGTCGGGCCAGGCGAGCGCGCTGCAGTCGACGCTTCGCCAGGTGGGCTCTGCGCTTGGCACCGCTGTGCTGGGGGTGGCGCTGGCGCTGGCCGTGACCTCGCATGTCACCTCATCGGTGGAGGCGCAGGGCGTCCCGCCCGCGCAGGCCGAGGAGGTGGCCTTCGCCGTCAAGTCGTCCGCCGGCACCGCGATACCCGCCCTCTCCCGGGCGCCCGAGACGGCGCCCCTCGCACCGGCCCTCGACCAGTCGTTCGCCGACGCCGTGCAGGTGGTGGGCTGGACGGCCGCGGCGTTCGTGTTCCTGGGGCTGCTGGCGTCGCTGCGAATTCCCGCGTCGCGTGACGGCCCCGGGACCGGGCGCTAGGAGATGTACACGCGCGTGCCGTACGAGGCGAAGTCGTACAGGTACGGCGCGAACGGGGCGGCGATTCGCACGCAGCCCGCGGACGCGGGATAGCCCGGCACGTCGGGGTACTCGTGGAATGCGAAGCCCCCGACGAAGTACGACGCATAGGGCATCCATGAACTGAAGGGGATCGACCAGCTCATGCGTTCCTTGCGGAAGATCGAGAAGGCACCGCGCGGGGTGTTGCCCGACCGCCCGCTCGAGAAGTGGATGGCGCGTGCCACCTTGCCGTTCCGCACCAGCAGAACCACCTGGCGATCGATGTAGCCCTCGAGCCACTTGCCGCCGCCCGTGCGGCGGGCCTGGGGCCGGGCCGCCGTGGCGAGGCGCTTCTGCGTCTGGGCGTCTGCCTTCCCGGTGCGCGGCAGCCTGCTCCACCCCTGGAACGCCATGATGGCCTGCGACCGCGCGTAGTCGGAGGTGTTCGACGGCGTGGCCTTGGCGGGCAGGTAGCCGAGGGCGGCGAGGCGCTGCACCTGTCCGCGGGGCACGTCGAGCTCGAGCGTGTGGCGGATGAGGTCCCGAAGGGCGGGCGTGATCCGACGCGGGGCGGCCAGCGCGGGCGACGCGAACTGGGCGTTCGGCACGGTGATGAGCCGGAGGTAGTCGTTGGTCCAGCCGGCACGTGCCAAGCGGTTGCGCAGCTGCATGGTGAGCCGCGGCGACACGGTGGTGTCGGCCGATCCGCGCATGAGCGTGATGTGCTGGCGGTTGCGCTGGGCGCGGATGCGGGAGTTGCCGGCAAGCTGGAGCGGGAACACCACCTGCTGGGTGGCCGGGTCCAGCACCACGGGGCGCGTGGGGTCGAAGGCCGTCACGCCGAGGGCGCCGTCAATGCGCCCGGGCAGGCCCATGGTCATGCTCACGGCGAATGCCGCACCGCTCGACTCGCCCATGCTCACCAGGCGCGTGCTGTCCATGTCGGTGCGTCGGTCGAGCACGTTGATGAGCTCCGCCACCGCGGTGGCATCGGCCGCCCGGCGGTCGGCCTGCATGGGGTACCAGCATGGCTGGTTGGCCAGCGCGGCGCAGGGCAGGGCATCCATGGCCACCGCCACGGCGCCTGCGCGATGCACGGAGTACCCGAACCTGTCGAGTGCGTCCTGGGCCGTAGTGCCCTCGCGCGGGAACACCAGCACGACGGGCGGCCGCGCCCCGGCCCGCGTCCTGGCCGGCGCGCTGATGATGGCATGGCGCATCACCCCCGCCGCCTCGAAGGCCACGTCCTCGTTGGCCGCCGATGCGGCGGCCGGGATGGCCAGCAGGGCCACGGCGACCCCGGCGACGGTGGTGGCAAGGATCCTGTTTCGCGACGGCATGCACCCCATATTCTCCGCCACCGCGGTGCGCCCCTGCCCCCTGTATGTTCCCTCGCCATGAGCGACCAGACCGCCGATATCCGCATTCCCCTTGAATTACTGCCCGCCGACGGCAGGTTCGGCAGCGGCCCGTCGAAGGTGCGCGTGGAGGCGCTGCGCGCCCTGGCCGGGACCGGGACGTCGTACATGGGCACGTCCCACCGCCAGAAGACCGTGAAGGACGTGGTGGCCCGGGCGCGACGCGGCATGGCCGAGCTGCTGGGGCTGCCCGACGGCTACGAGGTGCTATTGGGCAACGGGGGGGCCACGGCGTTCTGGGACGTCGCGGGGTTCCGCCTGGTGCGCGAGCACAGCCACCACGCGGTGTTCGGCGAGTTCTCGTCGAAGTTCGCGCAGGCCATGGCCGAGGCGCCCCACGTGGCCACCGCCACCACGGTGGCCTGCGAGCCGGGGAGTCACCCGCAGGTGGTGGCGGTTCCCGGCGCGGACGCCTACGCGCTGACGCAGAACGAGACCTCCACCGGCGTGTGCATGCCGGTCGCCCGGCCCGCGGGGGCGGACGCGGACGCCCTGGTGCTGGTGGACGCAACCTCGGCCGCGGGCGGCATGCAGGTGGACGCCCACGAGTTCGACGTCTACTACCTGTCGCCGCAGAAGGCGCTGGCCAGCGACGGCGGCCTGTGGCTGGCCGCCTGCTCGCCCGCCGCCCTCCAGCGCATCGACGACCTGGCCGACCGCTGGGCGCCGGCCTCGCTCGACCTGCTGATCGCCCGCGACAACTCGGTGAAGGACCAGACCTACAACACGCCGGCGCTCGCCACGATCTTCCTGCTGGTGGAGCAGGTGGAGTGGATCCTGGGCCAGGGCGGCCTCGCCTGGGCCGAGGCCCGCACGCGTGAGTCGTCGGGCGTGCTCTACGACTGGGCGGAGGCCCACGAGCTCGCCACGCCGTTCGTGGCCGACCCCGCCATGCGCAGCCCGGTGGTGGTGACCATCGACCTCGACGACCGCGTGGACGCCACGCAGGTCAGCGCCATCCTGCGGGCAAACGGCGTGGTGGACACCGACGCCTACCGCAAGCTGGGCCGCAACCAGGTGCGCATCGCCACCTTCCCGGCCGTGACCCCCGATGACACTCGTCGCCTCACGCAGTGCCTGGACTACGTGATGGGGGCCATCGCGCGGTAGGTTCAGGGCATGGCACGCCACGCGAGCAAGGGTGATCGGGCGCCGGACCTGTCGGAGCAGGCCATCGAGGCCTTCGAGGTGGGGCAGGAAACCGAGAGCGCGCAGGGCCAGTTGGTGAACGCCGTGCGCGACGTGCTGCAGGGTGCAGGGGCGGACGACCTGCAGGCCGTGGCCACATGGCTGCAGGCCGTGGCGGATGGGCGCTCGGCCGACGACCTCCAGGCGCTGGGGCACGCCCTGCTCGAGGAGGACGAGCCCGTGTTCGGCGTGCCACCCGTGCACGGCGACGACGAGCTGGTGCCCGACTGGCGCACCGCGGTGTACCCGTATCGCAACCTCATGCGCCGCAAGGCGTACGAGAAGCAGAAGTACCGGCTGCAGGTGGAGCTCCTGAAGCTGCAGGCGTGGGTTCGCGAGACCGGCCAGCGCGTGGTGATCGTGTTCGAGGGCCGCGACGCCGCGGGCAAGGGCG
>CAZEUE010000083.1:0-7739 GCA_964514615.1 uncultured Bifidobacterium sp.
GAAGATCTTCACCAAGTCCGAGAGCGAAGAGCTCGGGGATGTCGGTGCGGCCGTTGTAGCGGGTGGCGAGCGCCCTCATGAAGTTGGCGTAGTCCTTGGCCCGCTTGGGCGACTTGGAGTTCCACACCACGCCCCGGGTGCCCTTGGCGCCGCCCGTGGCCCAGCCCGGGGCATTCCACGTGGACACGATGGGCTGCATACCGGCGTTGACCACGCCGCACAGCGTGGTGTCGGCCCAGGTCCAGTCGTACGCCGGGTCCAGGTGGTTAGCGGCGTTGGCCGGCCGGGTGGGGGCGGCGGTGGCCCAGAACAGGTCGATGCGCAGCACCTTGGTTCCCGTGGCCTCCGCCAGCGCGATGCGCTTGGGGATTTCCGTCGCGGCGCTGGTGGCGGGAATCGCCGCCATGCGGTCGTCCTGCAGGCCGATGGCGGCGCCCAGGCCCATGGCGGGTGCGGCGGCTCCGGCCACGAGCGCGGCAGCCAGCATCTTCGGGGCGGTGATTCTCACGATCATGCTCCGGGTCGTTTGCGGGGAACGCGGCGAGGCTAGCAACGGGGGCGGGCGGTGCCGCCCGCGGGGTTCCGCGGTATCAGCGCGCCCGGCGCTCGGCGAAGAACTCCCGCAGCAGCTGGGCGGATTCCACTGCCAGCACGCCGCCCTGCACGGGCAGTCGCGTGGGCAGGCGCGGGTCGCGGAATACGTCGAGCACGCTCCCGGCCGCGCCGGACACCGGCTCCGGGGCGCCGTACACCACGCGCTCCGGGCGCGCCTGCAGCAGCGCGCCTGCGCACATGGGGCAGGGCTCCAGCGTGACGTACACCGTGGCCCCCACCAGCCGCCACCCGCCCAGGGCGATCGATGCGTCGCGCACCGCCAGCACCTCCGCATGCGCGGTGGGGTCCTGGCGCAGCTCGCGCTCGTTGCGGGCCGCGGCGATCACCTCGCCGTCACGCACCACCACGCACCCCACGGGCACGTCGTCGTGGGCCGGGGCGCGACGCGCCTCGTCCAGCGCCCGGCGCATCCAGTGCTCGTCGTCGATGCTGGTCACGGACCCTCCCGTCCCGCGGCGCGAACCGGCACGCCCCGCCCGTCGAACGCCACGGCATAGCGCAGCCGCAGCACCTCCGGATCGTCCGCGATCGTGCGGGCGGCCGCCCGGGCCGCGACGGCATCGAGCCCCGCCACCGCCAGCAGCGCGCCGTCCGATGCACGCATGCCCGCGGGCACCAGAACGGCCACGGCGCGCGCTCCCTCGACGGGCGCGAGTGCCCCACCGCCCGGGGGAATCAGCACCACCTGCCCGTTCGCGATGCCGCCGGCCAGGGCACGACGCCCGGGATCGTCGCCGATCGCCCGCCACGCGGCATCACGGGTGCCGAGCGCGGCGTTCGTGCCCACTCGCACGCGAAATGGCCGGGCGCCCGTGCCCACGCGGGCCCCGGCGGCGCGCAGGGCCCCCGCCAGCGGGGGATCGGCCGCCACCACAGGGCGCGAATCCCCGGCCCCGCGCACGAACGGCTCGGGCCAGTTGCCCACCACCCCCCGCACGCTCTGCGCGCCGCGCCATGCGCGGTAGTCCCACCACGCAACGTCACCCGGGGCCAGCTCCACCGACCCGGCCCCCACGGGCGACTCCAGCCCGTTGACGAAGAAGAACCAGTCCGCGGGGCGCGATCCATCGGCCGCGCGGCCGAGCATGCCGCTCACGAACCCGCCGCCGTAGGCGGTGTCCACGGGCGTTGTCGCGCGCAGCGCCGCGAGCACGCTCTGTCCCGGTGCCACCCGCTGCTCGAGCAGCACCTGCCCCCCATGATCGTCGGTGGCCACCAGCTGCGCGGCGGGCGCATCCGGCGCGGGCCCCGGCGTCTGCGAGCGACGCTCGCACCCCGATGCCGCAACGGCCGCCACTGCCACCGCCAGCGCCATGGCACCGGCCAGTGCGGCCCGTGCCATGCGGCTACTCATAGTGCAGCGCGTCCAGCGGGTCGAGCTTGGCCGCGCGCCGCGCGGGAAGCACCGCCGCCAGCACCCCGGCCAGCACGGCCACCACCAGGAAGGCCACCAGCTGGGTCCACGGGATGCGGAACAGGATGCCCTCATCGCGGAGCCCGAGCGAGAACACCCAGGCCAGCACCACGCCGAGGATCACCCCGATCACGCCTCCGATGCCGGAGGTGATCACGCTCTCGTACCGCACCATGCGCCGCAGTTGCGATCGCGTCAGCCCGATGGCACGCAGCATGCCGATCTCGCGCGTGCGCTCGGTGATCGAGAGCACCAGCGTGTTGACGATGCCGAACAGCGAGATGACCACGCTCATGGCCAGCAGCACGTACAGCAGGTAGAGGATCGCATCGACCCTGCTGCTGATCTCGTCGCGGTACTCGGCGTTGGTGCGCACCTCCGCCACGGGGAAGGGCGTGAGGGCCCTGGCGACCTCGTCCTTCACCGCCACGGGGTCGCGACCGGGCTCTACGGTGGCCAGCACGAACACCGGGTCACGGGCCGTGAACGCGCGGGAGAACCCGGCCTGCGACACGATGGCCCCGCCCTCGAACAGGATGCGATCGCGGAACACGCCGGCCACCCGGTACGAGGCCCGGGCGCCGGTGGAGGTGCGCACGCTCACGCGATCGCCCACCCCCACGCCCTCCTGGTCGGCCAGGTCCTGCTCGATCACCGCCTGATCCGGGGAGAGGTCGCGGAGGGTGTCCTGCGTGCCATCCACCCACTCGAACGACAGCCCGCGCGCCGCGGCCTGCGGGTCGAGGCCGAACACCGTGGCGCGTCCGCCCTCGCCGGTACGGGCGGCATCGGTGAGGACCGACACCACGTCGGACACCCCGGGGGTGGCCCGCACGGCGGCGGCGGTGGCCTCGGGCACCGGCTGGAAGCTCTTGCCCGAGATGATCAGGTCGCCGCGCAGGGTGGTGTCGATGGCATCGGTGACCGACGCCTTCAGGCCCTGCGCGAACACCGCCACGAACGACACCAGCCCGATGCCGATCATCAGGGCCGCGGCGGTGGCGGCGGTGCGTGCCGGGTTGCGCGTGGCGTTCTGGCGCGCGAGGCTGCCGGATGCCCCGGGCATGCGCTCCAGGGGCCAGCCGATCACGCGCGACAGCGCGGGCACCACGTAGCGCAGCAGGCCACCGATGGCCAGGAACACCAGCAGCGAGCCCAGCGCCATCACGAGCAGGCGGTCGCTGGGCGCCGCGTCGCCCCGCAGCCCCACCACCACCAGCGCGATGCCGGCGATGGCGAGCAGGCCGGCGAACACCGGCGAGTAGCGCGACAGCCGCCCGCGCGGGATCTCGGTGCCCTCGCGCAGGGCGGCGACCGGGGGCACCCGGCTGGCGCGAAGCGCCGGGATGACCGCGGCGATCACGCTCACCAGCACGCCCACCAGGAGGGCCGTGAGCGCGATGCCCCATGTCAGCTGGGCGCCCGCCACGGGAATGCCGCCCGGCAGGAGGGTGTCGAACACCCACACCAGGAGCGCGGCGAACCCGTATCCGGCCGCCAGGCCCACCGCGCCGGCCACGAGGCCGATCACGAACGCCTCGCCCACCACCGAGGCCATCACCTGGCGACGGCTGGCGCCGATGGTGCGCAGCAGGCCCAGCTCGCGCAGCCTCTGGGCGACGGTGATGCTGAACGTGTTGAAGATGATGAACGCGCCCACGAACAGCGCGATCACCGCGAAGCCCAGCAGCGCGGGCCGCAGGAACGTGTTGATGGCCTCGGTGGTCTCCTGCGCCTGGTCCACGGCGTCCTGCTGGCCGGTGCGCACCTCCACGGTGCGCGGCAGCGCGGCCGCGATCCTGCGCGCCAGCACGGCGGGCGTGACGCCGGGTTCCGCCTGCACCGCGATGGAGTTGACCTTGCCCTCCAGCCCGAACCACCGCTGCACGTCATCCTTGGTGGCGATGACGATGGTGGCGCCGCCGATGGACGAGACGTTGGCGAAGGTGACGGTGCCGGTGAGGGTGACGTCCTTCACGCCGGTGCGGGTGGCGATGCCCAGGCGTGCCCCGGGGGACAGTCCCTGCGCGGCCGCCAGCCCCTCGTTCACCGCCACCTCGCCATCGCGCGACGGGTAGCTGCCCTCCGCCAGTTGCGTGGCGCGGAAGGGGTCGGGCGTGAGCGAGAACACGAATGACGGCGCGCCGGTGGACTGCACGTACTCGCCGTCGACAACGGGCGACCCCAGGGCCGCCAGCTCCGGGGCGGCCTTCCTCACGCCGTCCACCCGGGCCACGCGGGCCACCAGCGACTCCGGGAGCGTCGGCACGCTCTGGAGGCCGCCCTCGAAGTCCGTGCGGGGCGACACCCGGACGTCCACGCCCACGTTGGCCGCCTGGAAGATCTCGTCGAAGGCCCGGGTGATCTGGCTGGTCAGCACCAACGTGCCGGTGACCATGGCCACGCCCAGGAGGATGGCGATGGCGGTGAGGGACGCGCGCAGCTTGCGCTGGCGCAGCCCGGCGAGGATGAGGCGGATCACGCCGAGTCGAGCGTGCGGACGGCCTCGTACACCTGGTCGGCGTCCATCCCCGCCCGGTCCAGCACCACCCGGCCATCGGAGAGCATCACCACCCGGTCGGCGATGCTGGCCGCGCGCGGATCGTGGGTGACCATCACCACGGTGCGGCCGCCGTGGTCAACCGCCCGCCGGAGCAACTCGAGGATCTCATGCCCGCTCGCGGAGTCGAGGTTGCCGGTGGGCTCATCGGCGAAGATGACGGTGGGCTCCGACACCAGGGCGCGGGCGATGGCCACGCGCTGCTGCTGGCCGCCGGAGAGCTCCGAGGGCTTGTGGCCGGCACGATCGGCCAGGCCCACGTCGGCCAGCACGGCCTCCACCCGGCCGTCGGAGTCGCGCTCGCCCGCGATGCGCAGCGGCAGGGCCACGTTCTCGCGCGCCGTGAGCATGGGCAGCAGGTTGAACGACTGGAAGATGAAGCCGATGGCGCCCCGGCGCAGGACGGTGAGCTCGCGGTCGGACAGCGACGACAGCGTGGTGCCATCGATGGTCACCGTGCCGGCGGTGGGGCGGTCCAGCCCGGCCAGGCAGTGCAGCAGCGTCGACTTGCCGGATCCGGACGGTCCCATCACCGCGGTGAACTGCCCGCGGGGGAACTCCAGGTCGACCTCCCGGAGGGCGTCGATGGCGGCCTCGCCGCTCCCGTAGCGGCGCCCCAGGCCCTGCGCGCGCACGGCGGGCCCGGTGCCGCGTGCTGTGCTGGTGGCATCACCCATCGAGGCGGCACGCTAGCGCGTCGTGCCGCCTCGGGGCTGGCAGCGGTGCGCGGCCCGCGTGGCGCCGGTCGGGCCGCACGACCCCTCTCTATTTGGGCGATGGTCATTGCCCATACATCCGTGCGGCGCTACCGTGGGGATCCGGCAATGGAGAACCTTCCGCCACACGTCGAGCTGTGCCCGGCCGTGCCCACGCGCAGCCACCCCCGGGGGTCGGCGCTGACGGTGCACGGCGTGCAGCGCACGTTGGGCGGGCGGCCGGTGCTGCAGGGCATCGACCTCGACGTACCGGCCGGCACGGTGCTGGCCCTGCTGGGGCCCTCCGGCTGCGGCAAGACCACCCTGCTGCGCTGCATCGCCGGGCTCGACCGCCCCGATTCCGGGTTGATCGTGGTGGACGACTTCACGGTGGCGGGCCCGGAGTGCTTCGTGCCCCCCGAGAAGCGGCGCATCGGCATGGTGTTCCAGGAGCCCGCGCTGTTCCCCAACCGCACGGTGGGCGGCAACGTGGGGTACGGCCTGCCGCGGTCCGAGCGCGGCGGGCCGCGCGTGGAGCGCGCCCTTGCCCTGGTGGGGCTCAGCGGCGCAGCCGACCGCCTTCCGTCCACGCTGTCGGGGGGCCAGCAGCAGCGCGTGTCGCTGGCCCGGGCCCTGGCCGCAGAGCCGTCGCTGATACTGCTCGACGAGCCCTTCTCGGCCCTCGACGCCCCCCTGCGTGCCGAGCTGCGCGGCGAGGTGCGCCGCCTGCTCGCGGCGGCGGGCGCCACGGCGGTGTTCGTCACCCACGACCAGGAGGAGGCCTTCCTCATCGGCGACCAGGTGGCACTGATGCTGGACGGCCGCATCGCCCAGGTGGGCACCCCCGCCGACCTCTACGAGCGCCCCGCCAGCCGGGCCGTGGCCACGTTCGTGGGCGACGCCAACCTCCTGCCGGCGCAGGCATCCGGCGACGTGGCCGACACGCCCGTGGGCAGGGTTCCGCTGGCGCGCCCGGCCCACGGCACGGTGGAGGTGGTCATCCGCCCGGAATGCATCGCCGCCTGCCGGGGAGACGACGCCATCGTGGAGCGCATCGAGTACTACGGGCACGACGCCGTCATCGTCACCAGCAGCAGGGGATGCCCGGTGCGCTGCCGGATGATGGGCCGACCGCCCTATGACGCCGGCGACCGGATCGGCCTCGAGTACGTGGGCGAGCCAAGCGTGGCGTTCTCGCCCTAGGGGTTTTATACAACGGTCATTACCTATAGAGTTGTCGCCGTTCCCATCGGTGACCACTCGAGGAGACCCATTCATGACCATCCGTCCGCGCGCCATCGTCGGCGCTTCCATCGCAACCCTGGCGTCCGTGCTGGTGCTGTCGGCATGCGGCAGCTCATCCGACACCGCGGCCACCACGGGGGCTGCTGCCGACGGCGAGGCCCTCACCGTGTATTCCGGCCGCGAGCAGGAGTACATGGAGCCGGTGTTCGATGCCTACGAGGAGCAGACGGGCACGAGGCTGCAGGTGCGCTACGGCGACTCGGCCGACCTGGCGCTGCTCATCGGCGAGGAGGGCGACAGGACGCCCGCGGACGTCTTCATCGCGCAGAGCCCCATCTCGCAGTCGTACCTGGACCAGCGCGACCTGCTGTCGCCGCTGCCGCAGCAGGTGCTCGACCGCGTGCCCGCCAAGCTGCGGTCCGCGGATGGTGACTGGGTGGGCATCGCCGGCAGGCAGCGCGTGCTCATCTACAACACCGACCTGGTGAAGGAGTCCGACCTCCCGGCGTCCGTCACCGACCTCACCGCGCCCGCGTACCGGGACAAGGTGGCCGTGGCGCCGTCCAACGCATCGTTCCAGGACTTCGTGGCCGCGCTCAACCAGCTGGTGGGCAAGGACGACGCCGACGCCTGGCTGAAGGGCATGGCCGACAACGGCGCCAAGGCCTATGCGAAGAACAGCGCCATCGCCGAGGCCGTGGCGCGGGGCGAGATCCCCATGGGCCTGGTCAACCACTACTACGTGCTGGAGATCCTGGAGGACAACCCGAGCGCGCCGGTTGCCGCGCATCGGTTCCCCGGCACCGACCCGGGCAGCCTGTTCCTGGTGGCCACGGCGTCGGTGCCCGCCGCAACGCCCGACAAGCAGCAGGCCGACGGGCTGGTGGAGTTCCTGGTGTCCGACGCCGGCCAGGAGCTGATCGTGGCCGGCGAGGGCGAGTACCCCACGGCCACCGGCGTGGCGCCGGCGGAGGGCGCGCCGTCGCTCACCGAGGGCGACTACCCGGCGTACGACCTGACCGGCCAGACCGACCTGAAGGCCATCGCCACGCAGATCCGGGAGAGCGGGCTCGCCGGATAGCCGCAGCACATGGCGCGCACGGGGGGCCACCGCGCTCGCGGTGGCCCTTGCCGTGCCGTTTGCCCTGCCGTTCGCATACCTGCTGGTCAAGAACGCGCAGGACCTTCCCGGCCTGTGGTCGGCCATCTC
>CAZEUE010000084.1:0-7566 GCA_964514615.1 uncultured Bifidobacterium sp.
ACGGCGAATGCCACATGATGCATGCCCGGGCCCCTCTTGGCTAGGAACCGGGCCACCCCGGTGTCCTCCGTCACAGGGGCGATGAGCTCGATGTAGGAGGGGCCAACGCCCAGGAGCGCCGCCTCCACGCCCTGCTCGGGCATGACCTCCCGCACCACCAGGGGCATGTCCAGCACGTCGCGGTACGCGGGGATCTCGGCATCGAGGTCGGCGACCACATAGCCCACGTGGTGGATGAGGCCCAGCTGCATCGCCCTGCAGGCTACTGATGCAGCAGGTCGGACAGGTCCACGGGCTCCATGCGGGGGTTGGGGCTCTCGGCGCGCCCCACCTTGGCGCAGGGGCGGCCATCCACGCGCACCACGTCGGCGGTGAAGTCGTTGCCGCCCAGGAGCAGGCTGGACCCCACGCCGTAGGCGTCCACCGGCACGCCCGCGCGCTCGAAGGCGTCGATCCTGGAGGCGTCGAAGCCACCGGACGCCACGATGCGCACGCGTCCGTGGCCGGCGTGGTCGAGGGCATCCCGCACCTTCTGCACCAGCTCGGGCACCACGCCCGTGGGGGTGAAGCGGCCCATCTCCTGCCACAGGCTGCGGTCCACCATGGTGCTCGAGGTGTCCAGCCGAACGCCCCACAGGTCGTCGCCGAGTGCGTCGGCCACCTCGAGGGCGGTGCGCACGGAGTCGTTCTCGTAGTCCACCAGCACGATCACGTTGAGGTCGCGCCCGAACCTCCCGGCGAACTTGCGCGCGGCTGCCACGGTGTCGCCGCCGTATGCGGCGATGAGCCCGTGGGGCACGGTGCCCATGCCGCGGCCGCCCCACCACGACGCCTGGGCGTCGGTGCTCACCCCGATGGCGCCTGCCACGTGCGCGGCCCAGCCGTCGCCGGTCTGCACCTGCCAGTGGTCGAACCGGGCGGGGAAGTACAGGATGGGCTTGCCGCGGGCGGCGTCCACCACCGCGCGCACGTTGCGGCTGATCAGCGTGCGCCGGCCCAGCACGCCCAGCACCAGCGTCTCGAGGTGGGCGAACAGCGCGTAGTCGCCCTCGATCGACAACACGGTCTCCCAGGGGGCGATGTCGTCGCCATCACGCAGGGCCTGCACCGCCAGGTCCGCGTGGCCGTCCTGCCAGCCGTCCGGCTGCCGCCGGCCCGAGCACAACGCCAGGATGGCCAGGGCCTCGTCCACGCCGCCGAGCACCGCGTGCTCGCGCTGGAACACCTGCATCAGCACCCGTGGATGGTGGCCGTCACTCTCCAGCACCTCGCGCGTGAACGTGAAGTAGGCGTCGCTGTAGTACCCGTCGCGCATGCGTTCCACGGGCAGCTGGAACGTCGACGGCGCCAAGCGCGGCCGGTCGCCGCCGGTCACGTCCCCGTCCCGTCCTCCCGGCCGTCGGAGGGCAACTCCGTGGGGCGCGACGACCACAGCAGGCCCACCCCCACGAGCGCCAGCACGCCCAGGGCGATGCCGGCCACGGCGGCCCACAGTGCGCCGGAGCCTCCCGGGGCGTCCGCCGCGGCCGCGGCCGCCGCCACCGGCTCGGCGGTCACCTCCACGGCCCATGCGGGGCCGGGCGCATCGGGGCCGGTCTCGGGCGCCACCTCGTCGCCGATCTCCGGGGGCCCCGTCCAGCGCTTCAGCTTGCCGTTGGTGGTGCCCTGCTCGCTGCGCCAGACGCTGGTGCCCTGCTCGAACGGCGTGCCCAGCACGGTGAAGGTGGCGTACTGGTCCGGCGGGATCTGACCGCCGGTCCACTCCACCCCACGCAGGCGGCCATCCGCGCGCTTCAGCACCCGGGTGGTCCAGCCCGGGGCATCGGCCACCGCATACACGCTCACCTGCGACGGGAAGAACACGCGCACGAGGTTGGTGGTGAGCCCTCCCTCCGCCGGCACCGTGATGGTGAACTCGGTCGACTCGCGGAGCACCGCCTGCTCGGGCGACACCGAGATGTGGGCCGATGCCGTTCCGGCCAGCAGGCCGCCCGCGGCAATCACCAGGGCAAGCGCCGCACGCGTGGTCATGTCGTGGCTCCCGCCATGCGCTCGGCCCGCAGGACCTCCTCCATTGCGGCACGGCCCACGGCCAGTTGCGCCGCGTCGGGCTCGCGGGTGACGAAACGGGCCTGGATGGCGTGTCCCGCGCCGTGGATGGCCCGGCTCACGGGGTGCCGGGGATGGCGCTCGGCGAACGCGAAGGCCTCCACAGACGCGCCCACGGCCACGGCCGTGGCGGTCACCCGGGCCAGGAGGCGCGTGCGCCGCGTGGGCATGCGCCGGGCCATCAGGTTGCCGGCAGCCGAGGCCACGACCATCGGCAGCACCAGGTTGCTTCCGCAGCGATCGTGCTCCTTCGGGTCCTGGGCGTTGCCGGCGATGCCGGCCTCGCCGGCGCGCTCGTAAGCGGCGATGCTCTTGTGCTCCACGGCATGCCAGGCGGCGGCATCGGATGCCCGCAGGGCCAGCAGCGGGGGCGCCAGCGCGAGAGCGGCCGCAACGGCCTCCTGTCCGGCCGCCGAGCGGATGAGCCGGCGTGACGCCGCGGTGGCCGCCATGGCGCCGGCCATGATTGCTCCCATCGGACCATCCTCCATGGCCAGCCGTGCCTCGGGCACGTCCTTTCGCGCCGCGGGGACCACCATCAGCATCTCGGCCATGCGGGCCAGGCCGCGGGCAAGGGGCACGCGGTCCAGCGAGCCCAGCGACAGGCGGGGGCGCGGTCCCGATCGCACGATGGTACGGCCGTGCTCATCCACCACCGCGGCGGCCCAGTGCCCGGGGCCGTGCACCAGCAGGCCGTTGGCGAGCGCCATGCCTCCCAGTCGCAGGCGTGCGGGATCGGTGGACATCAGGGGTCCACGGTATCAGCGGCGCGGCGGGCCTCGGTGCGCCGCTCCTGCGCCAGGCGATCGCCCGCGTCGGACATGTCCGCGAAGTCCATGAGGCCGGCGATCCCGGGGTGGTCCGCCTGGTCGCGGATGGCCACCAGCATGTCCTGCGCCACCCGCCGGTACGCGGCGTGCCCCTGCGGCTGGCTTCGCAGTTCGATCAGGTGCATGGCCTCGCGGGCGTTCATGCGCACCAGGAACCTCAGGCGGTGCGCCATGGTGACGGCATATGGCGCCTCGTCCGGCACCACGTCCAGCACCTCGCGCCACAGCGCGGCGGACGCGCGGTTCACCCGGTCGTATTCGTCGTGCAGTCCCACCGCCGCCACGTCAGGCGAGGGCTCGAACCCCAGGTCGGCGCCAAGCGGCTGCGCCTCGAGGGTGAGGATGCGGTGACGCTGCAGGTCGCGGTACGCGCCGTAGTCGCAGGTGACCTCGAAGAGGTACGAGGTGGCCTCGAGCGCGCGCCCGGGCCTCTCGCGCCGATCGGCGCGCCCCGCGGCCCAGCGGGCCAGCGCCGCGCGCACGTCGCCGATGCCCATCGCATCCACGCACGCCCGCACCTGCTCCAGGTCGGTATCCGACGCGGGCCACAGCGCATGCGCGAGCACCCGCCGCTCCCCATCGGCGTCATGGGAGAGCAGGTTGACCCCGGGGACAGTCCCAGCGCTGGGACTGTCCCCGCCACGGGACAGTCCCAGCGCTGGGACTGTCCCTTCGAGGTCGCGCCACATCGCTGCGGCGCGGGCGTCGGTGGCCGCGCGATAGGCACCCATCCGCTCTCCTCGGTCGGGGCGGTCGGTGCGCGTGAGGAAGTCGGGAATCACCTGCCGCAGCGCCGCGAGCACCTGATCGCCCACCTCGCGGGCCTCCGCCAGGGGGTGCGCGCGCAGGCGGATGACCATCTGTTCCCACGCCTGCCCTGAGGCGTAGACGCCCAGGTTGGCCGTGGTGGCCGCGGGCAGCAGCCCGCGCACGGCATCCAGCGCACGCGCGCGCAGGGTGCGCTGCACCGCCGGGTCGTCCCCGCCCCCCTCCTGCTGGGTCAGATGGGCGAGCACGGCCTCGAAGAGGCGCGTGTAGGTGGCGAACGCGTCATCCAGCACCGCCTCGTACCGCGCGAGCAGGTCCGGATGGGCGGCGATTCCCGGCGGGCGGACGTACTTCCAGCGTCCAGCCTGCTTCTCCGTGTAGGGCACGTAGCGGGTGGATTGCTCCAGGTACGACGCCAGGCGGCCCCACTCGATCACCTTGGTCAGCACGTTGCTGATGCCTTCGACGGCCACGTGCGCGCCGCCGAGCTGCGCGACCGAATCGTCGCCGTAGTCGGCCAGCACGCGCTGGAAGAACTCACGCGCCCGGTCCTCGCCCACGTCGGGGGACAGTCCCGCGGACGGGACAGTCCCAGCGCTGGGACTGTCCCCGGCTTGGGACTGTCCCCGGCTTGGGACTGTCCCTTCGGGGTCGGGCAGGAACTCGTCCAGCAGCAGGCGGCGCACCGAGTTCGCGCTCCTGGAGTAGCGCGCGAAGAGGGCGCCCTTCACGGCCTCGGGCAGGCCGAGCAGCGCGAAGACCGGACCCTCCGGGTCGGTCACGTACTGCGCCACGCGGGCGCGCTCGTCCGGCGTGAGGTCGCCCGCACCGCCCATGGGGTCAGCCCAGGTCGTCGGGCTCGGCCGGCACGCCTAGTTCGCGGCGCCCGGCGAAGAGGTCGTTCAGGCGATCACGCAACTCCAGGTCGCCGTGGTAGCGGGCCACCAGCGCCCACTCGTCGCCCAGCAGCAGGGGGATGCCGGCCACCTCGCGCTCATCGTCCGGGATGTCGTCCGCGACGTCCAGCGGGATCTCGGTCATGTGGTGCCCGGTGGCGTCGACGAAGAAGTAGTCGTTGAGCCGGTCGCGGATGTCCATGTCGGGGCAGGTGACCGCCATCTCCGCCCACGCCGCGGCAAGCAGGGCCACGTTCCCGCGACCGGTGCGCACCACCGCGCGCTCGTGGTCGTGATCGCCATGGGTGTGCCAGGTGACCTCTTCGGTGAGCCCGCCATCGAGCCGCTGCTCCAGGCGGTGCGCCACGCCCTCGCGGATGAGCGACGCCCGGATGGCGAACACGTCGTCCTCGGCGTCCTCGGGCAGCGTGACCCGGAAGACCTCCTCGCCCACGGCGGTGCCACCGTGGCGCACGATGACCTCGGCCACGGTGCGCAGCGGGTCGTCGGCCTTGCCCTGCGCGCGCTCCCCCGACGACTCCGATTCCGCGTAGCGGAAGACCCTCCGGAACTCGCCCGCCGACATCGGCCCCACCTGCACCTCGATGCTCACCCGTCGCCCTCCACGTCGCCTGACGGCGGCATGGTGTCAGACCCCGTCGGTTCGCGGGCGCGCGCCCGGAGGGCCGCCAGCCGGGCGGCCAGGTCGCCCTCCACGCCCATGCCGCCCGGACGGAAGAAGGTGACGTCCTCCATGCCATCGGGCATGCACGAGTCGGCGGTCACGCGGCCCGGCGCGCCGTGCGGGTTGACGTACCCGGTGCCATGCCCGAGGTTGTCGCGGTTGGCCGGGCTGGCGTCGCGCAGGGCCAGCGGCGGTACCCGGGCGCCCTCGTGCCGCACGCGGGCGAGCGCGGCGTCGATGCCCCGGTAGGCGGCGTCGCTCTTGGGCGCCAACGCCAGGTACGTGGCGGCCTGCGCCAGGTTGATGCGGGCCTCCGGCAGCCCCACGAACTCCAGCGCCCGCGCGGCGGCCACGGCCACCTCGAGCGCCCGCGGGTCGGCGTTGCCGATGTCCTCGCTGGCGGCCACGATCATCCGGCGGGCGATGAACGTGGGGTCCTCGCCGCCCTCGATCATGACCGCCATCCAGTAGAGCGCCGCATCGGGGTCGCTGCCGCGCAGCGACTTGATGAACGCGCTGGCCACGTTGTAGTGCTGATCGCCGTCCTTGTCGTAGACCACCGCGCGGCCGCCACCGGCGCGCTCCACGACCTCCGGGGTGACCGGCGCATCGCCCGCGAGGCCCGCCGCGGCCTCCAGCAGGTTGAGCGCATAGCGGGCGTCGCCCCCCGCCAGGCGTACGATGGCCGCGCGCGCCTCGGGGGCCACCACCACCCTGCCGCCCAGCCCCCGTTCGTCCGACACGGCCCGGTCCACCAGCCCGGCGACGTCGTCGGGGCCCAGGGCCTCGAGCTGCAGCACCCGCATGCGCGACACGAGCGCGGCGTTCACCTCGTAGTACGGGTTCTCGGTGGTGGCGCCGACCAGCACCACCAGGCCGTCCTCCACGGCCGGCAGCAGGGCGTCCTGCTGGCTCTTGGTGAACCGGTGGATTTCGTCGATGAACAGCACCGTGCCGGTGCCCGCGGCCAGCCGGTCACGCGCCCGCTGCATGACCGCGCGCACATCGGCGAGCCCCGCCGATACCGCGGAGAGCTCCTCGAACTCGGCCCGCGTGGCGGTGGCCACGAGTCGCGCCAGCGTGGTCTTGCCGGTCCCGGGCGGTCCGTACAGCACGAGCGAAGGGACGTCGTCCTCGGCGATGGCCCTGCGCAGGAACCCCTCGGGCCCCAGTTGGTCGCGGTGCCCGGCGACCTCGTCGAGCGTGCGCGGGCGCATGCGGGCGGCGAGCGGCCGGGTACCGGCCAGGCGGCGCTCCACGGCGTCGCCGAACAGGTCCGGTTGCCCGCTCACGCGTCCCCGCCGGGGGCGGGAAGGTCGTCGGGCGGGCTCACGCCGGGATTCGCGCGCATCCACGCCACCCGCAGGTAGAGGTCGCGATCGGTGATGTCCGGGTCGATGTTGAACCCCGTCATGCACAGCGGGCACAGGGTGGCGTTGGAGAACTCGGGGATGCCGTCCTCATCGGTGGCGCCGGTGGGGAACAGCAGCAGGTCGCCCCAGCACTCCGGCGTGCGGCACTTGATCCGGGCGTCCGGGTTCAGGAACTCGCTCTTGGGTATGGGGTCGGCCATGCCGTACGTGCCTCCGCGGGCTGCGGGTGCCCGCTATGGTCGGCCACCCGTCGCGGGGTCCGAGGTTACGCTGCCCCGGCGGTCCGCGGGTAAATTGGTACTATTGCCACCGGATTTACCGGGAAACGAGGAGCGAGGCGAGAGACCCGATGTCCCCGAGCTATCAGGACCTTCTGTCCGCCGCACGCGAGGTGATCCCCGAGGTCGAGCCCTCGGAGGTGGCCCCGCGCGTCGAGGCCGGTGACGGCCCGCTCATCATCGACGTGCGCGAGACCGGCGAATGGGACCAGGGCCACCTGCCGGGCGCGGTGCACATCCCCCGCGGTTTCCTCGAGAGCCGCATCGGCGGCGTGGCCAGCGACCTCGACCGCGAGCTGCTCATCTCGTGCGCCAGCGGCCAGCGCTCGCTGCTGGCGGCCGTGACCCTCCGCGACATGGGCTTCACCAACGTGGCCAACCTGGCCGGCGGCTTCGCGCGCTGGAAGCAGAACAACTACCCGGTCGAGGTGCCTCGCATCCTCACCCCCGCCCAGCGCTCGCGGTACTCGCGGCACATCCTCATCCCCGAGGTGGGCGAGGAGGGCCAGCTCAAGCTGCTCGACAGCAAGGCGCTGCTCATCGGCGCGGGCGGCCTGGGCTCGCCCGCGGCGTACTACCTGGCCGCCGCCGGCGTGGGCACCATCGGGCTGGTGGACGACGACGTGG
>CAZEUE010000085.1:0-7534 GCA_964514615.1 uncultured Bifidobacterium sp.
ACTCGATCTCCGACGGCACGGCGTGATCCTCCAGGCGCTGGCGGCACAGGGCCATTCGGTGGGGCTGCTCGACGCCGACGTGTACGGGTACTCCATCCCGCGGATGATGGGCGCCACGCAGCAACCGGTGATGCTCGACGACCTCATCATCCCGGTCGAGAGCCACGGGGTGCGCCTGATGAGCATCGGCTTCATGACCGCCGATGACAACCCCGTCATCTGGCGCGGCCCGATGCTGCACAAGGCATTGACCTCGTTCGTGACCGAGGTCTTCTGGGACGAGCCGGATGTGCTGCTGGTGGACCTGCCGCCGGGGACGGGCGACGTCGCGCTGTCGCTGGCGCAGTTGCTGCCGGCCGCGCAGGTGCTGGTGGTCACCACGCCGCAACTCACCGCGCAGCGGGTGGCCCGCCGGGCGGCCGCGATGGCCAGCCGGGTGGAGCTGCCGGTGCTGGGCGTCATCGAGAACATGTCGTGGTTCGTCGCGCCGGACACCGGCGCCCGGTATGAGGTGTTCTCCGGCGGCGGTGGCCAGGCGCTGGCGCACGACCTTGGCGTTCCCCTCCTGGGGCAGGTGCCGCTCGAGTCCGATGTGGCCCGCGCGGGCGACGAGGGCATGCCCGTAGTGGCGGCCCGGCCCGACAGCCCGGCGGCGCGTGCCCTGGCAGGCATCTCCGCCCGGGTGGCGGGCGCGGCGGGGATCCCGACGGCATCGGGCATCCCCCTCACGGCCGGGTAGACTGCCCACCGTTCGGCGGACCCGGCTGGGGGTCTGCGAAGCGATTGCCTGAGGAGACTCCGTTGGCCTACGTCATCACCGAGCCCTGCATCGGCACCAAGGACACCTCCTGCGCGGACGTGTGCCCCGTCGACTGCATCCACCCCGCCCCGGGCGAGGAGAACGCGGGCACGGCCACCATGCTCTACATCGACCCGTCGGAGTGCATCGACTGCGACGCCTGCGTCGAGGCCTGCCCGGTGGACGCCACCATGGCCGAGGACGACGTGCCGGCGCAGTGGGAGGTCTTCAAGGAGATCAACCGCGCGTACTACGAGGAGGGCCACGACGCCGGCGAGGCGATGGTCAAGCAGTACCTCGAGTCGCGCGGGTAGCCCGCCCGGCAAGGGAAGTACCGCGAGGGGCGCCGAAGGGCGCCCCTCGTCGTTGGGGCCCACCCCGGTGCCAGGCACTTAACCGAGCGTCACAACTTCCACGCAACTGGTCGCAGGGCCGAACCCGACCCTTTCTCCCGCGGCCGCGCTCGGCTTTGCTCAGCTCATGGGGCGATCTCACCGCGGGGCGGTTCCCGCCAACCTCCACCACGTCACCGCACGTGGGAACGACCGCCGGTCCATCTTCCGCGATTCCGCGGACTACGACGGCTTCCTCACGCAGCTGCACAGGGTGGGCCAGCATCACCACTGGTCGACCCTCGCTTACTGCCTCATGCCGAACCACATCCACCTGCTGATCGCGAGCACAATCGATGCCGTCTCGCGCGGCATGCGGGACCTCACCGGACCCTATGCGCGCAGGTTCCATCGCCGGCACGGAACATCCGGACACCTCTTCGGAGGGCGATTCCACGCGGTCCCCGTGATCGACGACCGTCAGAGGACCGCCGTCGTTCGTTACGTCGCTCTGAACCCCGTGGAAGCCGCGCTCTGCGCTGATCCCGTGGACTGGGAGTGGAGCAGCTTCGCCGCGTCGGTCGGCTGCCGCGCCCCACACGCGTGCCTCGACGTGGCTGCCCTGTGGGGGATGGAGGACGGAGACCCGAAGGCCGCCCAGCGGAGGCTGCGGCAACTGGCCACCCCGGTGCCAGGCACTTAACCGACGCGGAGCTTCGGTTAAGTGCCTGGCACCGGGGTTAGTTGAGCCGCGCGCCTCGGATCTCCGCCAGCACCGACTCCGCCACGCTCATCGCCAGGGACGGCGGGGTGGTGGTGAGGAGCGAACCCAGGAGGGCCTCCGCCTCGTCGGGACGGCCGAGTTCGACGAGGACCTCCGCCATCCGCACGCGGGGGGTCGGGTCGTCGGCATTGACCAGCGCCTGGAGCTCGCAGCACCACAGGACGTCATCCGGGCGGCCGCGACGGCGGTAGGAGCCCTCGAGGTTGAGCAGCATGCGGGTGACGGTGACCCCCGCGGGGGCCGGGGCCAGGTGGGCCGGCTCGAGGTCAACACCCGCGGAGTCGCGTGCGATGCCGGCGAGCTCCTCGACCGTGCGGGGGATCCACCCGTGGAACGGGTCCACGTATCGCACGTGGCCGCCGCCGAGATCCGCCACGATGTAGTGGCCGGGCATGGCCACGCCCACGACCTCGGCGCCGATGCGCTGGGCCACCGACACCGCGAGGGCCGAGAGCGCGATGGGCAGCCCACGCCGGCGACGAAGCACCTGGTCGAGGAAGGAGTTGCGCGGGTCGTCGTAGGTCTGCGCGTCGCCGGCGAAGCCCTCGTCGCGCAGGAGGTCGAACACGCCCTGGGCGTCGGTGGACGGCACGCGCACCGCCAACCGGTCGACCTCGTCGAGCCAGCGGCCCGGATCCACCCCCGGCCGGCCCTCGGCCGCGATGAGCAGGTTGGCCTCGGCGAGGTCGGGTTCGTCGGCGCGCATCAACTCGGCCAGCCGCGCCCGGTTCTCCATGCTCATGGGCCACCGCCCATGGCCCGCGCCTGGGCCTGCTGCAGCCCCATGCGGCACAACGACAGCGCCGCCTGCCGCACGGCCTCGCGCTCGGGAGCCACACGCACCATGGCCGCTGCCTCCTCGAGGAAGCCCGCGGCAGGCGTGCCCGCCGCGGCCCGCGACGCCTGCGCCAGCAGGGGGCCTGCCACCTGGTCACGTCGCACCAGGGCCATCTCGGCCTGCGCTGCCAGCGTGACCACCCGGAGGGCGTCGCCGGTGCTCACCCGCCCTCACCCCCGAGGAGCCGCATGAGGTTCCCGCTCATCACGCCGAGCATCGCGCGGTCATCCCAGCCCGCCACGCGGGCCGCCATCCCCACCAGGTGCAGTGCCTGTGCGTGGTCGCCATACGGGCGGTCCGATCCGAACACGATGCGCTCCGGAGGCAGCGCCGCCAGGTCGGGCAGCGCTGCGATGGAGGTGTCGAAGACCATGTCGGGGTAACCCGCCGCAACCGCCGCCAGCGCCCGGTGGTCGCCCCTGCCCCCGTGCGCCAGTATCAGCCGGGCGGTCGGCACGCGCTCGAGCAGCGCCGCGAATGCGGGCCCCAGGGGCCGCGCCCCGAACCCCGCGTGGAACAGCACCGGCCACCCCAGCTCGGTGGCGTGGCGCACGACCTGCACGCAGGCATCGGACTCGGGCGCGAACCGCTGCGCCACCGGGTGCAGCTTCAGCCCGCGCGCGCCGAACTCATGCGCGTGCTGCATCGCCCGCTCGGCGCCCACCGCGGGATCCACCCGGCAGAACGGGATGATGCGGCCCGCGTGGCGGTCGGCGGCCTCGGCCACCCGGTCGTTGGCGTGGCGGAAGTCGCCTCCCGGACCCGGCTCGTCCGGAGGGAAAGCCACCGCCGCGTCGATTCCCGCGGCGTCGAGGTCGGCCACCAGGTCGTCGGCCGCGAGCGCGTGGCCGTCGCGATCCACCCCCAGGTGCACGTGGGCATCGACCACGCGGTGTCCCGCCGGCAGCGCGACCGTGCCGACAGCCTGCCGCTCCAGGGCCCGCAGCGCCTTCACGTCGGCCCCGGCCGCCTCGAGCACGGAGGCGTCCTGCCCCAGCAGGCGGCCGCTCAATGCGTACGCACCTCGAACGACTCGATGGCCTGCCGCATGTGCGCCGGCATCGGCGTGGGACGCCCGCCATCCCAGGAGTCCACGCCCACGATGACGGCGGCGGCGTCGGCCACGTGGAGGGCGCCGTCGGCATCGAGCCTCTCGAGGCGCGCCTCCATGGCGTGGCTCGTGGTGCCGATGCGCGCGCACCGCACGAACACCTCGACGTCGTCGTCAAACCGCAGGGGCGCGTGGTACGCCACCTCGAACGACCGGATGGCGAAAAGGTGGCCATCCTCCCCGATGAGCGGAACGCCCGCGGCCCGGCGGTAGTCGATGATGGCCCGCTCCAGGTAGCGGCCGTAGCGGCCGAAGTACACGATGCCCGCCGCATCGGTATCGGCGAAGTCCACGCGCATTCGCGTGCTGAAGCCGAAGGGCGGATGGTCGTGGTCCCTAGCCGACAACGCGACTCTCCCCCCCGTCGATCATCACCGAGGCGCCATTGACGAACGCCGCGCGATCCGACGCGAGGAACGCCACGAGATCGCCCACCTCACCCGGGTCGCCCACGCGCCCCGTGGGATTCCGCGCGCCGCGGGCCGCGATGGCGGCGTCGAGGTCGGGCTGCGCCGACAGCAATTGGCGCATGCGGTCGGTGAGGATGGGCCCGGGCAGCACGTTGTTCACCGTCACGCCATCGCCGGCCACCTCCCTGGCCAGCGTGCGCACGGCCCCCGCCACGCCCGCGCGCGTGGCGTTGGACAGCGCCAGGCCGTCGATGACCTCGCGCACGGACGTGCTGGTGATGGTGACGATGCGTCCCCACCCGCGGGCGCGCATGCCCGGGAGCGCGGCCCGGATGAGCCGGACGGTGCCGAGCAGGTTCTGCTGCACGGCACGGTCCCACCCGGCATCGTCGGCGTCGACGAACCGACCGGGAGGGGGACCACCGGCATTGGCCACGAGGATGTCCACCGGCCCGAGCACGGCCTCCGCGCGGGCCACGGCATCGGCTGGCCCCCGCGGATCGGCCATGTCCACCACGATCCCCTCGGCTGTGGCACCCATGGCCCGCAGTGCCGCCACCGCCTGGTCCACGCCCTCAGCGCCCCGCGCGCCCACCACCACCTGCGCGCCCTCGCGCGCCAGCGACTCGGCGGCCGCGCGGCCGATGCCCCTGCTGCCGCCCGTGACAAGCGCGATGCGCCCTGCAATGCCCAGATCCATGCAATCCTCCCCGATGCCCCCGGGCACCCCCGCGGGAATCGTCACCATATAGGTGCATGACCGGTACGCAGATGATCGCGCAGCTGGTGGGGGTGGTGGGCATCGCACTGCTGCTGGCGTCCACGCTCGTGCGCCGCCGGGCCATGCTGCTGGGCCTCGATGCCACGGGGTCCCTGGTGATGGGCATCCATTGGGGCATTCTCGGGGCAACGGCCGCGGTGGCGATCAGCATGGTGGTGGCCGCCATGGACATCGCCGGCACCGATCCGCGCAGCACGCGCGGCCGCGCGGTGATCTGGGCCAGCATCCCCGTGACCGGCGTGTTGCTGGTCGTGTTCTGGAACGGGCCCGTGGACCTGATCGCCGGCCTCGGCCTACTGCTGATCGCCCTCTCGAGGCTGTCGCAGGGGCAGGTCCGCCTGCGCGCCCTGGCCATGGTGGCAAGCGCGCCGTGGATCACCTACGGGGTGATCCTGATGTCGATTCCCCAGGTGGCGTTCAGCATGTCGTACTTCGTTGCCATGGGCGTGAGCATCGTGCGCATCCGCAGCGGCAGGTGGAGCCCACGCACGTCCGCCGCGGATCGGGCTATCCTTCGCGCCGATGGCCCCTAGGAAAAAGCCCAAGCGCGCCGGCGGGCGCCGTGCCAACTACGCGCCCCTGGCGCACACGGTGGGCATGCGCAGGTTCTTCCCCTACGGCTGGATCATGTGGGTGGGCTGGATCATGTTCGGCGCCCTGGCCGTGGGCATGTTCGTCGAGATCTTCATCGCCGCGGCCGCGGCCACCGAGCGCGGCTACTGGGGAGACGTCTTCGGCGCCGCCCTCATGACCGGCCTGTTCAGCTGGATATTCTGGCTGTTCGGCATCAGCCGCCTGAAGGACCTCTAGGACCCGTCATCCTCCACCACCAGGGCGCCGCATGCGGCATCGCCCTGGGCCATCGAGCGTGCCCCCGCCAGCGTGGCATCGGGGTTGAAGGCCGACAGGACGCCGCGCCAGATCGCACGGTCCAGCCCGCAGACGCGCTGGGGGTCGACCTTGGCCATCTCCTCGAACGGGCACATGCGCGCCGTGAAGCCGCCCTCCTCGGACTGCGTGGCGCCGAAGCCGAAGCGCGTGAGCACGCCCACCACGCCCGTGACGGCGTCCGTGGTGGACGAGTACGACGGACTGCGGCCGGCCTGCCGCTCGGCCTCCCCCAGCTCGCGGCCGAACTCGTAGCCCACGCGCTCGAGCACCTCCTGCGGATCCTCGCCGGACCGATCGCTCATGGCCCGCAGAAGGAGCTCGGCCAGCAGGTCGTAGTGCTTGACGTTCAGGCGGGAGTCCTCCTCGGCCTCTGCCAGCGCGTACAGCTTGGCCGGACGCCCGGCGCCCGGTCCGGTCCTCCCCGTGCGGCGCTGGAACTCGGCACGCAGGAAGCCCTGCTCCACCAGCTTGTCCAGGTGAAATCCGGCCAGGCGCCGCGTGATTCCCACGGCCTCGGCAACGTCGTCCTTGCCCATCAATACGCCGGCCTCGCGCACCGTGAAGAACACCCTGCGCCGCGTGGGGTCGCCCAGGGCGGCCACCATGCGCTGGATCTCCTGTTCGTCGTCCGGGAGGCTGACGGGATCGGTGCTCACCCGACTAAGGATACGACGCCCGTCCGCGACCGCGAAAACGCCTTCGGCGGGCCGCCGAAGACGGTTGACCATTCGGGAAATGCACGTAACCTATAGACCGTCAGACGGCCACCCCGAAGGAGCGTCCGAATTGTCGACGGCCAAGCCCGAGATCGACATCGACACCACATACAAGTTCGGCTGGCACGACCCGGCCAACTACGTGTTCGAGCCCAAGAAGGGGCTCAATGCCGACATCGTGCGCGAGATCTCCATACTCAAGGGCGAGCCGGAGTGGATGACCAGGTTCCGCCTGCGCTCGCTGGAGATCTTCGAGAGCCGCGAGATCCCCGACTGGGGCGGCGACCTCTCGGAACTCGACTACCAGGACATCTACTACTACATCAAGGCCGCCGAGGAGCAGGGGCGCTCCTGGGATGACGTGCCGGACGACATCCGCAAGACCTTCGACCGCCTGGGCATCCCCGAGGCGGAGCAGAAGTTCCTGGCCGGCGTGTCCGCGCAGTACGAGTCGGAGGTCGTCTACCACTCCATCCGGGAGGACCTGGAGGAGAAGGGCGTCATCTTCTGCGACACCGACACGGCCCTTCGCGAGCACGAGGACATCTTCCGCGAGCACTGGGCCACGGTCATCCCGCCGGGCGACAACACCTTCGCCGCGCTCAACTCGGCCGTGTGGTCGGGCGGGTCGTTCATCTGGGTGCCCGAGGGCGTGCAGGTGGAGATCCCACTGCAGGCGTACTTCCGCATCAACGCCGAGAGCATGGGCCAGTTCGAGCGCACGCTCATCATCTGCGAGCCCGGTTCGTACGTGCACTACGTCGAGGGCTGCACCGCCCCCACGTACTCCGCCGACTCGCTGCACTCCGCGGTGGTGGAGATCATCGTGAAGAAGGGTGCCCGCTGCCGCTACTCGACCATCCAGAACTGGT
>CAZEUE010000086.1:0-7352 GCA_964514615.1 uncultured Bifidobacterium sp.
TGATCATCCGCACCAGCGGCGAGCAGCGGCTGTCCAACTTCCTGCTGTGGCAGTCGGCATACGCCGAGCTGGTGTTCTCGGACACCCCCTGGCCGGACTTCGGCCCCGACGACCTCGAGGCCGCATTCCGCGAGTACGCGTCACGCACCAGGAGGTTCGGCGCACGATGATGAGCCGGGTCCTCGTGGCGATCCCGGGCGTGGCCCTGATCCTGGCCGCCGTTTGGCTGGGCGGCCCGGTGTTCGCGGCATTCGCGCTCGCGGTTGCGCTCGCTGCGCTGTTCGAGTTCTACGGGCTCACGGGAGCCCCCCGGCACCTGCAGTGGGCGGGGTACGCCACCGCGGTACTGGCCGTGGTGCTGGCGTGGGCGGCCTCCCCGCCCGAGAGGGCCCTGTTGTTCGCGCTCGCGGCCGGGCTGGTGCTCGCCGCCATCGCCGCCCTCACCATGGAGGACCGCAGCCACATCACCTCGCGCGTTGCGCTGGTGCTGATGGGCGCCATGTACGTGGCGCTGCCCGCCGGCGTGCTCGTGCTCACGCGCGACCTGCCGGACGGCGCCGGCGCGATCGTCAACCTGCTGGTGGGGGTGTGGGTGTTCGACACCGCGTCGTACCTGTCCGGCCGGGCGTGGGGCAGGCGGGCCATCGCGCCGCGCACGTCGCCCAACAAGACCTGGGAGGGCTTCGCGGGCGGGCTGGTGGGCGGCACCGCGGCCGTGTGGTTCGCCGGGCTGTACATGGACTGGATCAGCTGGTGGGAGTCGATCGTGATCGGGCTGGCCATCTGCCTCGCGGCCTATGCGGGGGACCTGTTCGAGTCGATGATCAAGCGCGACGCGGGCGTGAAGGACTCGGGCACCATCCTGGCCGGGCACGGTGGCGTGCTCGACCGCTTCGACTCGCTGCTCTTCGCGTCGCTCGCGGGATACTTCCTCACGACCTGGATGGTGCTCTGATGGATGACGCCGACCTCGACATCGACCTGCTGGCCCGCCTGTGCGAGACCCCCGGCGCGCCGGGGCGGGAGGAGCGCATCCGCGAGGTGGTCATCGCCGAGATGGAGCCCCATGTGGATGAGGTCACGGTCGACCCCATGGGCAGCGTCGCGGGGATCCGGCGGGGCCGCGGCGGCCCCCGGGTGATGCTGGCCGCCCACATGGATGAGCTCGGGTTCATGGTGACCCACATCGACGACCACGGGTTCATCCGCGTGATCCCGCTCGGGGGGTTCGACCCCAAGACCAAGGTCGCCCAGCGGGTGATCGTTCACGGGGCCGAGGACCTTCTCGGCGTGATGGGGGCCAAGCCCATCCACATCATGACCGAGGAGGAGCGCAAGCGGCTGCCCAAGCCCGACGATCACTACATCGACGTCGGGTTGCCGGCGGAGCGGGTGCGGGAGCTCGTGCGCAAGGGGGACCCGGTCACCCGCGAGCGCACGCTGGCCCGCCTCGGCGATCTCATCACGTGCAAGAGCCTCGACAACAGGGCGGGCCTGTACGTGATGCTGCGTGCCCTTCGTGCCCTGTCCGGGCATGAGTGCGAGGTGGTGGCGGTGGCCACCACCCAGGAGGAGGTGGGGCTGCGCGGCGCGCGGGTGGCAGCGCAGCGCCTTCGCCCGGATGTGGGGCTCGCCATCGACATCACGCTCGCCAACGACGGACCGGGGTCCACGCCCCACCAGCAGGTCACGACCATCGGGGGCGGGGCGGCCATCAAGGCCTACGACTCCGGTGTGATCGTGCCGCGCGCGGTGATCGACCACCTCACGCGCATCGCGGATGAGCGGGACATCCCGCACCAGCTCGAGATCATGTCGCGGGGCGGCACCGACACGCGCGAGCTGCAGCTTGCCGGCGATGGCGCGCTCGCGGGTTGCGTGTCGATTCCCACCCGCTACGTGCACCAGGTGGTCGAGACGTGCCACCCCGGCGACCTCGCCGCGTCGGCGGAGCTGGTGGCGGCCTTCTGCGAGACCGCGCAGGAGCTTGTGCGCTGACGGCGGTGATACCGTCGAGGCCGTGACGCGCGTCCTGATCCTCGGCTCCACCGGCTCCATCGGGGTGCAAGCGCTTGATGTCATCGACGCCGCCCCCGACCTGCAGTGCGTGGGGCTCGCATGCGGGACGCGCGTCGACCAGATGGCCGCCCAGGCGGCGGCCCGGGACATCGTCCACACCAGCGCATCCGCCGGTGGGGGCAGCGTTCCCCATGGTCCCGACATGGGCGACCTCATCGATGCGGCCCAGCCCGACATCGTCCTGAATGCCCTCGTGGGGTCGGCCGGACTGGCGCCCACGCTGGCGGCGCTCGCGAGGGGCATCCCCGTGGCCCTCGCCAACAAGGAGTCGCTGGTTGCGGGGGGCGATCTCGTGGCGCGCGAGAGGGCGCGCACCGGGGCCGGCCTCGTGCCGGTGGACAGCGAGCATTCCGCCCTGTTCCAGTTGCTCGAGGGCGTGGACCGTGCCCGCGTGCGGCGCTGCATCCTCACCGCGTCGGGCGGGCCCTTCCGGGGGCGCTCGCGCGATGAGCTCGAGTCTGTGACGCCGGCCGATGCGCTGGCACACCCCACCTGGGACATGGGGGCGAAGATCACCATCGACTCCGCCACGCTCATGAACAAGGGACTCGAGGTCATCGAGGCGCACCACCTGTTCGACATGCCGTACGACCAGGTGGAGGTGGTGGTGCATCCGCAGTCCACCATCCATGCGATGGCGCGACTCGACGACGGCAGCATCCTGGCCCACATGGGCCCGCCCGACATGCGCGTCCCGATCGGCCACGCGCTGCGCTGGCCCGCGCCGCCACCGGAGCGACGCCCGATGGACCTTGCCGGCATGTCCCTGTCGTTCGAGCAGCCGGATGAGGACGCGTTCCCCTGCCTGCGCCTCGCGCGCGAGGCCGGCGCCGAGGGCGGCACGGCCCCGGCCATCCTGAACGCCGCGAACGAGGAGGCCGTGGGGGCATTTCTCGCGGCCCGCCTGGGCTTCATGGACATCCCGCGTGGCGTGGCGCACGCACTCGAGGTCGTGCCGTCCGGCCCCGCCGACACGCTCGAGGCCGTGATGGCCGCGGATGCGGCGGCCCGCGAGGCCGTTGCGGGACGGGTGGGGGCCGCATGAGCCTCGGATGGAACATCCTGGCCTTCGTGCTCATCCTCATGGTGCTCGTGCTCGTGCACGAATGGGGACACCTCGTGGTGGCCAAGTGGTGCGGCATGCGGGTGGAGCGCTTCTCGATCTTCTTCGGTCGCCCGCTGGCGAAGTTCCGGCGGGGGGAGACCGAATACGGCATCGGGTGGTTGCCGCTGGGTGGCTACGTGAAGATCACCGGTATGACCCGCGACGAGGAGTTGCCTCCCGAGCTGGTGCCCCGCGCGTACTACTCGGCCGCCACCTGGAAGAAGGTGGCGACCATCTTCGCAGGGCCGTTCGTGAACCTCGTGGTGGCATTCCTGTGCTTCGCGGCCGTCGCGTGGATCGGCTCCCCCACCCTGCAGGCGACCAACGCGGTGGACGTGGTGAACCCCGGGAGCCCTGCCGCCGCGCTGGGCCTGGCCACGGGCGACCGGCTGCTGGCGGTCAACGGCATCAGCACCACCACCGACACCGGGCTCGCGCGCGCCCGGGCCGAGTTGCAGGCGAACCCCGGCAAGCCGGTGACCGTGCGATTCGACCGGGACGGGCAGGTGCGCACCGGCACGGCCACCCTGGCCAGCGCCGAGGGCGTGGACGGACAGCCCATCGGCCGGCTGGGCGTGCAGTTCGCGGTGCTCCAGGGCGAGCGGCAGTCCGCCGGCCCGCTGGGCGGCCTCGCGGATGCCGGGCAGTTCACGTGGCTGCTCATCGAGGAGAACGCCAAGGGCATCGGCCAGTTGTTCACCAGCTCCGAGGCGCGTGAGCAGGTGGGCTCGGTGGTGGCGATCGGCGCGGTCTACAACGAGGTGGCCGGCGACGGCCTGATCGCCATCCTGCGATTCGTGGGCATCATCAGCCTCGTCCTCGCGATCTTCAACCTGCTGCCGATCTTCCCGCTGGACGGCGGCCACATCCTGTTCGCGCTGCTCGAGAAGCTGAAGGGCTCGCCCATCAGCACCAAGGTGTACGAGCGCTCCGCCATGGTGGGGTGGGCGGTCATCCTGGTGGTGTTCGTGTTCGCGCTGCAGAACGACATCGGACGCCTGTCGGGCGAGGGATTCCAGATCAGATAGCGGCCCCCGGGGGGCCGCTACACTCCCGGCCCGTGGAGCGGCCCCGACGCATGAGCACGCAGTGCATGGTGGGCGACGTCCCGGTGGGCGGCGGCGCCCCGGTGGTGGTGCAGTCGATGACCAACACCGACACCAAGGACGCCGTGGCCACCGCCGCCCAGATCGCCGAACTGGCCCTCGCGGGGTCGGAGGTGGTGCGCATCACGGTGAACAACCGCGAGTCGGCCGCAGCGGTGCCCGAGGTCCTTGCCCGCCTGCGCGACGACCACGGCGTGGCGGCGCCCGTGGTCGGGGACTTCCACTACAACGGCCACACGCTCCTGCGTGAGTTCCCGGAGATGGCGGACGCCCTCGCCAAGTTCCGCATCAACCCCGGCAACGTGGGGCGCGGGCCGCGCCACGACCGGAACTTCGCCGAGATGATCGATGCGGCCATCGCGCACGGGAAGCCCGTGCGCATCGGCGTGAACGCCGGGTCGCTCGACCCCGAGTTGCTCGACGCGCTCATGGAGGAGAACGCGCGCCGGGCGACCCCGCAATCGGGTTCCGACGTGCTGCGCGAGGCCATGGTGCAGAGCGCGCTCGGCTCGGCGGAGGCCGCCGAGGAGCTTGGGCTTCCCCACGACCGCATCGTGGTGTCGTGCAAGGTGAGTCGCCTGCCCGACATGGTGGCGGTGTACCGCGACCTCGCCTCCCGCTGCGACTACCCGCTGCACCTGGGCCTGACCGAGGCGGGAATGGGCGCGAAGGGCATCATCGCCACCACCGCGGCGCTGTCGGTGCTGCTGGAGGAGGGCATCGGCGACACCATCCGCGCCAGCCTCACCCCGGAGCCGGGCGGTGATCGCACCATCGAGGTGCGCACGTGCCTGGACATCCTGCAGAGCCTTGGCCTGCGGTCGTTCCGGCCCGAGGTCACGGCGTGCCCCGGCTGCGGGCGCACCACCTCGAGCGTGTTCCAGGAACTGGCGCAGACCATCCAGGCGCACCTGGACCGGCGCATGGAGGTATGGCGCACGGAGCGCCCGGGCGTGGTGGACCTGCACGTGGCGGTCATGGGCTGCATCGTGAACGGCCCGGGCGAGAGCCGGGCGGCGGACATCGGCATCAGCCTTCCGGGGACCGGCGAGGAGCCGCGCGCCCCGGTGTACGTGGACGGCGAGAAGGTGGCGACCCTCGAGGGGCCCACCCTGGCGGAGGACTTCATCCGGATGGTCGAGGACTACGTGGAGCGGCGCTACGCGCCCGCGGGGAGCGCGGCATGAGCGAGGGCCACCCCTGGGCCATGCCGGCATCCCCCTACCGGGGATCCTGGAAGCTGGCCGGCCGCTTCTGGCCCACGGTGCGTGACGACCCGGCCGATGCCGAGGCCATCAGCCACAAGCTCTCGGTGCGCGCGGGCCTGGTGCGCCAGTTGGCGGCCGGGCTGTACACCGTCACGCCGATGGGGCTCCGGGTCATCCAGCGCGTCGAGGCGATCATCCGCGAGGAGATGAACCGCATCGGGGCCCAGGAGCTCCTGATGCCGGTGATGCACCCCGCCGAGATCTGGGAGGCCACCGGGCGATACGGCCTGGCGGAGCAGTTCCGGCTCGAGGATCGCGGTGGTCGCAAGATGGTCCTGGGCATGACCCACGAGGAGATCATCACGTGGCATGCGGCCCGCGAGCTGCGCTCGTACCGCGACCTGCCCCAGAGCTGGTACCAGATCCAGACCAAGCTCCGGGACGAGCCCCGCCCCAAGAGCGGCATGCTCCGCGTGCGGGAGTTCACGATGAAGGACTCCTACTCGTTCGACGCGGATGAGGAGGGGCTGGAGCGGTCGTACGAGGCCCATTCCGCGGCCTACGCACGCATCTTCGACCGCGCAGGGCTCACGTGGTACCGGGTGGAGAGCGACGTCGGGATGATGGGCGGGAGCGGCGCGCACGAGTACATGGCCCCGAGCAGCGCCGGCGAGGACGTCGTGGCGCGCACCGCCGACGGCGCGTATGCGGCCAACGTGGAGCTGGCGGTGTCGCAGGCGCACGACCCGCACTTCGGAACCGCGCCCGGCGCGCCCGAGCCATTCGACACCCCCGGCATCGGCAGCATTGAGGAGCTCGCGGAGTTCACCGGGCAGCACCCCGCCACCCTTGCGAAGAGCGTGGTCCTGGTGGGCGAGCAGGGACCCGTCCTGGCGATGGTGCGGGGCGAGCACCAGGTGCACGAGAAGAAGCTCGCGCACCTGATCGGGCCGCATCGCGCCGCGCACCCCGACGAGATCCGCGGCTGGTTCGGGGCCGATCCCGGTTCCTTGGGGCCGGTGGGCGTCGACCCGTCGGTGGTTCGGATCATCGCTGACTCCACGCTGGAGCGCGGCCACTACGTGACCGGCGCCAACCGGGATGGCGTCCACCTGCGGGGGGTGGTGCTCGGACGCGACTTCGTGGCCGAGACCGCCGACATCCGCACCGTGCTCGAGGGAGAGCAGGCCGTGGGAGGCGGGGGACCCATCGAGCTCGTGCCGGTCATCGAGATCGGCAACATCTTCAAGCTTGGGACGAAGTACTCCGAGCCCCTGGCTGCGCGCTACCTCGACGAGGGCGGTACCGAGCGCACCATCGTCATGGGCTCGTACGGCATCGGCCCCGCCCGCGTGGCCATGGCCGCCATCGAGCAGGGCCACGATGACGACGGCATCATCTGGCCGCCCGGAATCGCCCCATTCGACGTGCACATCGTGCTCATCGGCGACCCCGGGAGCCCGCAGGCCGACTACGCGGGCGCACTGTGGGCCGAGTTGTCGGATCTGGGCATGGAGGTACTGCTCGACGACCGCCCGGGGCTGCGCCCGGGCGAGAAGTTCGTGGAGGCCGACCTGCTGGGGTGCCCGGTGCGCGTGACTGTGGGGAAGAGGACGCTTCCGGACGGCCCGCTGGAGGTGCGGGTGCGTGCAACCCGCGCCACGGCCGAGCTGCCGCTGGGCGGCGCTGCCGAGGCAATACGGGCGCTGTGGCGCGACGTCGCGGGCACCTGAGGGCGGGTATCCCCGTGATAGTCTCCCGCGCGCTTCGGGGCGTGGCGCAGTCTGGTAGCGCACCCGGCTGGGGGCCGGGCGGTCGGAGGTTCAAATCCTCTCGCCCCGATTTTCCGGAGCA
>CAZEUE010000087.1:0-7335 GCA_964514615.1 uncultured Bifidobacterium sp.
CGCCGTCGTTCGCGACGTAGACGTTGCCCGAGGCGTCGATGGCGATGCCACGCGGGGATGGGCCCATGGTGGCCCAGGGGGTGATCGCGGTGACGGCCGTCGCGCTCCCGGCCGCCACGAGGGCCAGGGCGAGCGTTGCGATCACTGCGAGGAGCCGAGGGAGCACCCCGTGACCATATACGCCCTCCTGCGTCTCGCAAAACCGCAGCCCCGGCAGGCGGGGATGCTGACGATCCGGAGGACCCGGGGGGTCGAGGCAGGCCGGAGTGCCCATTGGGAGCAGGTCAGATCGGGACGCCCGGATTCGAACCGGGGACCCCCTGCTCCCAAAGCAGGTGCGCTACCAGGCTGCGCCACGTCCCGTGGGGGCGAGGCTATCAGCGGCCCCCGGCCGTAGCATCGGCGCCGTGAGGACTCCCCGATGAGCGGCCTGCTGCTGGCCGTGCTGGCCAGCATCGGCTGGGGCACCACCGGCATGCTGGCGGGGCGCGCGAGCCGGTCGCTCCCCCCGCTGCACGTGGCGCTGGCGCTGGAGTGGAGCGGGCTGGTCATGATCGGCCTCGCCCTGGTTGCAGTGCGCCCGGCGTCGGGATCGGCCGGCGACCTGGGCTTCGCCCTCGCCGCGGGGGTGGCGGGCGCGCTGGGGAACGTGCTGGTGTACGCCGCGCTGTCGGTGGGCGCGATGGGCCTGGTGGCGCCCATCGCGGCATTCGGCGCGGCCATCCCCGTGATCGCCTTCGGGGTGGCCGGTGGCGACCGGCCATCCGGCCTGGCGGTGGTGGGCATGGTGGCGGCACTGGCCGGTGGCGTCACCGTCGCGCGCGCTCCCGGGAGGGCCACGCGACGCGGCCTCGGCCTCGCCGTGGCGGCCGCCCTGTCGTACGGGCTCTACTTCTCGCTGCTCGACCTCGCGGCCGACGGCGGCGCGCTGTGGGCCACGACCACCTCGCGGGCCATGGCCGCGGCATTCCTGGCCGTGCTGGCGTTCGCCGTGCTGCGGCACCGCATCCGGGGAGCGGAGGGGCGCGGCCTGGTGCGCGTGATGCCCATCGGCTTCCTCGACGCCCTCGCCACCCTGGCATTCGCCGTGGCCACCACACGCGGCCTGGTGAGCCTGGTGGCGGTGATCGCCTGCCTCTACCCCATCACCACGGCCGCCCTGGCCTATGCCCTGCTGGGCGAGCGACTGGGGCGGTGGCAGGCGATCGGCGCCGCGCTGGCCGTGGCCGGCGTGGCGATGATCGTGGCCACCGCCTGACCGGCTACGGCGCGGGGGCGAACCGCGTGACCGAGTGCCCCACCGGAGAGGGCGAGCTGCCGCCGTTGGCCACCCACACCGCGCCACCTGCGCTACCGATTGCGCCCGCCACGTTCGAGTTGCTCCACGTGGTGTTGATGTCGAAGGTGCGGGTGGAGGTGTTGAACCGCACCACCTGCGCCACGTAGTTGGACGCCCAGAGCCCGCCCGGGCCCGACACCGCCCCCAACCATCCGCTCTGCGACGGCGGCGCCGTGTAGCGGGCCGTCTGCTTGAGCGTCTTCGGGTTGTAGCGGTAGAGGTACGCCTGCGTGAACACCCACACGCTGCCGCCGGCGGCCAGCACCGCGTTGGGAGAGCCCTTCACCGTGAACACCTTCCGCTGCGCGCCGGTGGACGCGTTGAACACCCGCACGGTGCGACCGGTGGCGTTCGTGCCCCACACCGTGGATCCGGACACGGCCAGGCCTCGCGTGTTCGGCGTGCGGATGGTGCGCAGGAGCTTCCCGGTGGAGGGCGAGAGCGCGTAGATGCGATTGGTGGTGTCGCCCACCCACACGCGGCCCGCGCCGTATGCCACCGACTGGCCCATGGCGCTGATGGCCTTGGCCGACGAGGTGAAGCGCTTGCGCACCGTGCCCGTGGCGTCGACCCCCACCGCCACGGCGGCGCTCTTGCCGTTGGCCTGCTCGGCCGTGGCCCCCACCACCCAGAGGTACTTGCCTCCCTGCGCCCCCGCCTGGGGCGCGTCGATGCCGGTGATCATCACGCCCGGCAGCGCCTGCGCGGTGGAGGGATTGATCGCCTGGAGGTACGTGGTGGCGCCACCCCCGTATCCGCCGTTCGCCGCCGTCCAGATGCTGCCGAATGCCGCCGTGGCAAAGGCCGGCGACGCGATGCCGCTGTTGTTGCACCCGACGAATGCCTGGTTCACCACCGCGGTGCCCGATGCCACCGAGCACGTGCCCAGGTCCACCGTGGACCAGGCGACGCCAGTGCCGGTGCCCTGCGTGGGGGGCACGTACGGCACGGTGGACGTCTGCGCCAGCGCCAGCGCGGGGGCCGCGGCCGCGGCGGCCAGGGCGAGGGCGAGGGAACGGGAGATCACGGCGGGCTCCTTGCGAGGGGTTACGCCGGATAGTGAACCAGACGCGCGCCTGCTCAGGCGGTGACGGACTTCCTCACGCCGGCCACGTCGAGGTCGGCGCCGAGCACCTGGTAGCCGCGGTCGATGCGCGCCAGCACCACCGTGGCCTCGCCCGACCCATCGGGCCCGGTGATGAAGGCGTCAACCGTCACCTGCCCGGGCCCCCTGGCCGCGGGCGGCGGGGACGGGATGTTCACGCGCACCGGGGCGCCGATCAGGTCGGCCACATCACGGTTGTTCATGAGGAACTCCTCGGCAACCGGGCCGGGGCGGGTCTTTCGCCGGCGCTCCATCACCCACAACACCGCCACGGCCACGATGAACAGGTAGGCCATGATCCCGGCCACCACGCCCTCGGCGTTCGCAAGGCCCGTGCGGGCGAGGATGAGCGCCACCACCGCGTACAGCGCGAAGAACACCACGCCCAGGATGACGATGGCCCGTGTGAGGCCCCCGGCCAGCAGGCGACGCACCATCAGTCGCCGCCCTGCCAGGCCTCGGCCAGGCGCCCGAGGGTGCTGCGGTACCGCGCCACCGACTCCTCGCGGCCCAGCAGCTCAAGGCTCTCGTATACGCCGGTGGATATCGACTGCCCGGTGATGGCGATGCGCTGGGGCTCCAGGAACTCGCGCGCGCTCACCCCCTGGATGTGCAGCTGGTCGCTGAGGGCGTCCTTGATGGCGTCCGAGGTGAAGTCGTCCAGCACCTCGATGCGCCCCAGCCCGCCGCCGATGCACTGGATGGACGTCTTGACGTCCTGCTCCAGCACCGCGAGGGCCTCGGGCTCGAACTCGAGCGGCCGGTACAGCCACCCCGCCAGGCGGTCGTACTCCGACAACCGGCTCATCTTGCGCTGCACCATGGGGGCCGTGCGCCGGGCGATGTCCGGGGCGTCGGGCGCCTTGCCATCGAAGTAGCCCACCGACTGCAGGTAGTCCACCAGGGCGTCGGCGAACGCCTCGGGGTCCATGGTGCGCAGGTAGCGCCCGCTCATGACCTCGAGCTTCTTCATGTCGAACACCGCGGGGCTCTTGCTCACGCGCGACACGTCGAACTTCTCGATCAGCTCGTCCATGGTGAACGTGGTGGTCTTGTCGTCGTAGCTCCAGCCCAGCAGCACCAGCGCGTTGCGCACGGGCTGGGGCAGGAACCCGTCGGCCTCGAGCTCCTCCACCGACGCCGCCCCGTGGCGCTTGCTGAGGCGCTTGCGGTCGGTGCCGAGGATCAGCGGCACGTGGGCGTACTCCGGAGGCTCGCCGCCCAGCGCGCGGATGACCAGCATCTGCTTGGGCGTGTTGCTCAGATGGTCCTCGCCGCGGATCACCTGCGTGATCCCCATGTCCATGTCGTCCACGGCGGCAGCCAGGTTGTAGGTGGGCGTGCCGTCGGACCTCGCCACCACGAAGTCCTCGATCTGCGCGTGGTCGAAGGTGACCGTGCCGCGGATGAGGTCCTCGATCACCGTCTCGCCCGGCAGCGGCACGGCGAAGCGCCACACCGGGGTGCGCCCCTCGGCCTCGAACGCCGCGATCTCGTCGGGGGTGTGGTCGCGCCGGCCGCGCACCACCGGCGCCTGCTTGTTGGCGCGGGCCTCGGCGCGCATGGCGTCGAGCTCCTCGGGCGTCTCCCATGCCGCATACACCGCCCCGGCGGCCTTCAGCCTCTCGATGCAGTCGCGGTAGAGCGCGTCGCGCTCGCTCTGGCGGAATGGCCCCTCGTCCCAGTCGAGCCCCATCCAGCGCATCACGCGCAGGATCTCGGCCTCGCTCTCGGGCGTGGACCGCTCGCGGTCGGTGTCCTCCATGCGCAGGATGAAGGTACCCCCGGCATGGCGGGCCGCCAGCCAGTTGAACAGCGCCGTGCGGGCGCCGCCCACGTGGAGCGATCCGGTCGGGCTGGGCGCAAAGCGCACGCGCAGCGGGCGGTCATCGGCGGAATCCATGTGGTGCACGCGCGGCAGGATAGCCGCAGCCCGGGGAGGCACGCGGCCGTATGCATAGGATGGACGACATGAGATTCGGAGCGCACGTATCCAGCAGCGGCGGCATCAGCAACGCCATCGACCGCGGCCAGGCCATCGGATGCGAGAGCATCCAGGTGTTCACCCACAACCCCCGCACCTGGAAGCCCATCAACCACACGCCCGAGCAGATCGCGGCGTTCCGCGAGAAGGCGGCCGAGGCCGGCATGGGTCCGCTGGTGAGCCACGGCCTCTACCTGATGAACCTGGGCGCCCCCGACAAAGAGGTGCCCACCGGGCCGCCGGCCAAGGGCAAGACCCGCAACATCTACCGGTCGTCCATCGAGAGCCTGCAGCAGCACCTGGAGATCGGCGAGGCGCTGGGGCTCGAGGGCATCGTGCTGCACGTGGGGTCGAGCAAGGGCAGCACCACCGACGAGGCCATCGCGCGCATCGGCGCGGGCATCGCCGAGGCGCTCGACGCCGTGCCGGGCACCTGCTCCATCTACCTCGAGAACACCGCCGGGGCGGGCGACACCATCGGCCGCACCTTCGAGCAGCTGCGCGCGGTCGCCGATGCCGCGGGGCACGAGGGCCGCGTGGGCTTCTGCCTCGACACCCAGCACATGTTCGCGTCGGGCTTCCCCATCCACGAGGAGGGCGGCATCGACCAGGTGATGGCCGACTTCGACCGGATCGTGGGGCTCGACCGCTTGAAGTGCCTGCACCTGAACGACAGCAAGACCGAGTTCGCGAGCAACCGCGACCGCCACGAGAACATCGGCGAGGGGCTGATCGGCGAGGACGGCTTCCGGCGCATCCTGGGGCACCCCGCCCTCCAGGGCCTCCCGGTGATCCTGGAGGTGCCCGGCGAGGAGGGCGAGGGCCCCGATGCCATCAACATCGAGCGGGCCAGGCGCCTGCACGAGGAAGGCCTGGCGCTGCGTGCATAGGCGGAGCTAGGTCGTCGACAGGAGCTCCACGTCGAAGACCAACGTGGAGTTGGGCGGCACGATCCCCGTGCCCTTCGCCCCATACGCGAGATCCGCGGGGATGATCAGCTGCCGCCTGCCGCCCACCCGCATGCCCGCAATCCCCTGGGCCCAGCCGGCGATCACGCCGTTCAGGGCGAACGATTGCCCCTGGCCGGAGTCGATCGGCGTGCCGTCCAGCAGCCAGCCCCGGTACGTCACCTGCACCGTGGCATCGGCGCCGGAAGGGCTCGCCCCGGTACCCACGACGACATCCCGGTACTGGAGCCCCGACGCGGTGGTGACGATCCCCGACGTCCGGGCGGGGGCGGTGGTGAGGCGGCCGTAGGCCGCCCCCGCGGACTCGGATGTCCGCGAGACGACCAGCCCGCTCCGACCGCGATCGGCCAGGGCGAACGTACTGTCGCGCGCGCCGGTGCCCGCGGGATGGAGCACGCGGATCAGGTTGGCCCGGCCATCGCCCGTGGTGTCCACCGGCGCGGCGAAGGCCGGGCCCGCGCGTGCCGCCCGCGCGCCCACCCGGAACACGGCGATCCGGCGGTTGTCGCGGGGACCCACGCGACCGTCGTGCACGGCCACCCGCGATGGGCCACCCGATCGCGGCGTCACGACCAGGTCGGGGATCGAATCCCTCGATACCCGCCCGACGGCCACGTGCACCCCCACCGGGGCGCCGCCGAAGGGCCGAATGGTGTCGACCACCGGGGCACCACCCCGCGACACGTCCCGCACGTCCACGCGCGCGGGGGCCCCGGGACCACTCGCCACCACCAGCTCCGCGCGCCCGTCCGGCACGGCCGGGTTGCGCACGCCACGCCGGAACGTGCCGAAGTCCCCTGCCGCAAGGCTGATGCCCCGTGCGCCGGAGGCGAAGCGCGGCGTGAACGAACGCAACGGGCGGAACGTTCCCGGCGGACCGGGACGCGACACGAACACGCGAACCCTGCTGCCCGAGGATTGCGCGACCGCGATGTCGTCGCGCCCGTCGCCGTTGAAGTCGCCGGCGGCCACGCTGAGCCCGCCCCGGTAGCCGGCGCCGAACGGCCGGAGGGGAGCCGGACGGCTTGTGGGGCGTGCGTGCCCCGCCTGGGACGCCGTGCGCGGGAGCGGGACGGGGAACACGCGAACCTCTGCCGGCGCGCCGGGCCCCGGGGCCACCACCAACTCGGCCCTCCCATCGGCGTCGAAATCCGCGAGCGAGGTCTGCACGCCGCCCCGGAATCCGGGCGCATATGCCGGGAGGGTGCTCACCACGCTGCCCGTGGGAGCCACCAGTCGCACCCGTGATGTGCGCCCCCAGCCGGCCGGGTCCGATACCGCGAAGATCGCCGGAAGCAGCTGATCGGTGTCGGTGGCGGTCACCGTCTGGGACCCTTGCGCGGCAGTCGCCGTGACCACCAACTCGCCCACGGCATCCGGCGCGACCGTGGCGACGATCGTGAACACCACGCGACTGCCGGCCGGCAGGTCCACCATGGTGGTCGGACCGGCGGCACCCACGACCGGGCCGGCGGCACCCCCGGTGTACGCGGCCGTCCACGTGGCCTGCGCGATGGATGGCGGCAGCGTGACCCCGAGCGACGCACCGTTGGCGGCGGCGTCCCCGCTGTTCGCGAGCGCGACCGTGTAGGTGATCTGACTGCCGGCCGTCGCGTATTCCCTCTCCACCCCGTCGGCGAGGTCGTCATGGACCGACAGCACCAGGTTGGGCGCCGCGAGCGCAGCGGGCGCCAGCGCGGCAAGCGCGAGGGGTGCCGCGAGCACTGAGAGGGAACGGGACGTCATCGCATGGCCTGGGCTGATGCTAGCCACCGACCGGGTGCGGGCTGAGCCGGGGTGGTCCCGGTGAACGGGCGTGGGCGCGCTGGACACTCCCCGCCACCGGCTATCCTGCCGACCGCACGCGGGTGTAGCTCAATGGTAGAGCAGGAGCCTTCCAAGCTTCTGATGGCGGTTCGATTCCGCTCACCCGCTCTCG
>CAZEUE010000088.1:0-7309 GCA_964514615.1 uncultured Bifidobacterium sp.
CCACGGCGGGCAGCGGGGCCTCCACGGTGTCCACGCCGTCATCGCTCTGGCGCTCCACGGTGATGGTGCCGCCGTTCACCGCCAGCGAGTTGGCGGAGGTCACCCAGGCGCGGCCCGAGACCTCGCCCAGGTAGGCGGCCATCACGCCCGAGCGGGCGTCGGTGGCCTCGGAGCCCAGCAGCACCAGCTCGGCGCCGGTCTCGTCGAGCACCGTGGCCAGGGCGTGCGCGGTGCCCAGGTAGTCCGAGCCCACTGCGGCGGGGTCGCTCACCAGCACCAGGCGATCGGCGCCCATGGCCAGGCCCTGCCGCAGGCTCTCGACGGCCTTCTCGGGGCCCAGCGAGATGAGGATGACCTCCTCGGCGGTGCCGGCCTCCTTCAGGCGGACGGCCTCCTCCACCGCGTACTTGTCGAACTCGTTGAGCATGCGGTCGCCCTCGTCGCGGACGAGGCGGCCGGTGCCCGGGTCGATCCGCTTCTCGGCGGTCGTGTCGGGCACCTCTTTGACGCATACGGCGATCTTCACGAAACAGGGCTCCTGGGAGTTGACTCCATGCGCTCGAGCGGAGAGGCGCGCACCGCACCGCGAGGCGGCGGCGAGCATACCAGCGGTCCATGGCCGCGCGGGCGGTGTTCCGGCCCTAGGGGGACGTCCATCCCGGAGCGCGCTTCTCGAGGAAGGCCTGCATGCCCTCCCGGCGCTCGGGATGGTCGAACTGCCGTGCGAAGGCCTCGGCCTCGGCGGCGAGCAGGCCGGCCCGCTCGCCCAGCGCCGCGTGGATGAGCCGCTTGGACAACGCGACGGCCGACGGCGACTTCTGCGCGATCTCCTCGCCCATGGCCACCGCGGCCCCCAGCAGGTCGTCCGGGGCGTGGACGGCGCTCACCAGCCCCGCGCGCAGGGCCTCATCGGGCCCGATCATCGCACCGGTCAGGATCATCCGCATGGCGAAGCCCTCGCCGCAGATGCGCGGCAGGCGCTGCGATCCGCCCCACCCCGGGGGAATGCCCAGCGCCACCTCGGGCTGCGCCATCTTCATCGACTCCGACGCGAGGCGGATGTCGCAGGCAAGCGCCACCTCGCATCCCCCGCCCAGGGCGAAGCCGTTGATGGCGGCGATCACCGGTACCGGGAGGGCCTCGATGGCGTCGCACATGCCGTGGCCCTGGGCGGCGAAGGCCCGCGCCGCATCCACGTCCATCGCGGCCATCCGGCTGATGTCGGCTCCGGCCGAGAACGCCCGCCCCGCGCCGGTCAGCACCACCGCGCGCACCGCCGGGTCGCCGGCGCACTCGGCGAGGGCGTCCATGAGGTCGTCGATCTGCTCGGGCGAGAAGGCGTTGAGCGCCTCCTGCCGGTCGAGCACCAGCACCTGCACCACGCCCTGGCGCTCGCGCTGGACGGCCACTAGGCGGCCACGGCCCCCTCGAGGAACGACACCATGTCGTCCACCGGGGCCCCGGGGGTGTACACCGCCGCCACGCCCATCGCGCGGAGCTCATCGGCGTCGTCCGCGGGGATGGTGCCCCCCACGATCACCAGCACGTCGTCCGCGCCCTCGGCCGCCAGCAGCTCCATGATGCGCGGGACCAGGGTCATGTGGGCGCCGGAGAGGATCGACAGCCCCACGGCGTCGGCGTCCTCCTGCACCACCGTGGCCACCACCTGCTCTGGCGTCTGGTGGAGGCCGGTGTAGATGACCTCCATGCCGGCGTCGCGGAGTGACCGCGCGACGATCTTGGCTCCCCGGTCATGGCCGTCCAGGCCGGGCTTTGCGATGACCACTCGGATCGGGCGTCCCATACGGCGCGCAGGATACCCACTGGGCGACCGGTTGAGCCATGGCGGCCGCGCCCCGGGGCCCGGGGCCCTCAGCCGGCGATTGCCGCGGCGATAACGCCGATGGCGGTGAGCAGGGCCAGTACGCGTGCGAGGGTGCGCATGGGCGGGCACACTACCCGCGACCGCACGCGACACAGGATCCATGCCGATGACCGTCACCACCAGCCGCACCGCCGAGCCCGCCCGCATCAAGGCCGACGCCCTGGTGGTGCCGGTGCCCTCGCCGCCGGGCGACCTCGATGGCCCCCTCGCGGCGCTCGACGCGGCGCTCGGCGGGCTGGTGGCGGCGGTGATGGCCGACGGCGAGGTCACCGGGGCGGCGGGCCAGGTGCGCGTGCTGCATACCCGTGGCGACATCCCGGCCGCCCGCGTGCTGCTGGCCGGGGTGGGTGAGCAGCCCGACCGCGGGGCGTGGGCCGCCGCCGGGAGGGCGGCCGCGCGCGCGGCCCGCGACGCCGGCGCGCGCACCGTGGCCCTGCTGGCGGATGCCGGCACCGATGGCGGCGACGTGCGTGCCATGGCCGAGGGGCTTGCCACCGGGGCGTGGCGACTCGACGCCTTCCGCTCGACGCCCTCGGGCGGCAAGCGCGGCCGCGCACGCGGCGAGATGTCGGTCGTGGTGGCCGGGGGCGCCCTTGCCCCCGCGAGGGCGCGCGCGGTGGCGGCCACGGCCGAGGCGGTCAACCTGGCCCGCGAGCTCGCCGAGACCCCCTCGAACCACATGACCCCGACGATCCTGGCCAAGCGCGCGCAGCAGGTGGCACGCGGAAGGCGCACGCTGTCGGTGGACGTGCTCGGCCCGCGCGAGCTCACGTCGCTCAAGGCGGGCGCGCTGCTGGCGGTGGCCCAGGGCTCGGCCGAGCAGCCGCGGATGATCGTGATGCGCCACAGGCCGCCGAAGTCGGCCCGCGCCACGCGCGAGGTGCTCGGCCTCGTGGGCAAGGCGGTCACGTTCGACACGGGCGGCATCTCCATCAAGCCGTCGGCCGGCATGGAGGAGATGAAGATGGACATGGCCGGGGGCGCGGCGGTGATCGCCGCCATGGGCCTGATCGCCGACCTCGAGGTACCCGCCGAGGTGATCGCGGTGGTCCCCTCCACCGAGAACATGCCCAGCGGCACCGCGATGAAGCCCGGGGACGTGTTCACCGCGATGAACGGCCGCACGATCGAGGTGACCAACACGGATGCCGAGGGCCGGCTCATCCTCGCGGATGCACTCACCTACTGCGCGCGCCAGGGCGCGACGCGCATGGTGGACATGGCCACGCTGACGGGCGCGATCGTGGTGGCGATCGGGGACGTCTACGCCGGCCTGTTCGGGTCGGACCCGGCGTTCACCGAGCTCGTGCGCGAAGCCGGGGACGAGACCGGCGACCTCTGCTGGCCCATGCCGCTGCACCCGGGGTACGACCCGCTGGTGAAGAGCGCCGTGGCCGACCTGAGCAACTCGGCCAAGAAGCGCCAGGCCGGCGCCGTGTACGCGGCGCGGTTCCTGCGCGACTTCACCGAGGGCATTCCGTGGTGCCACGTGGACGTGGCGGGCACCGCGATGCACGGCGACCACGCGTCCGGGTTCGGCGTGCGGCTGGCCGCGGACGTCGCCGGGCGGGTTGCACGCCTGCGGTGAGGCGCCTCCTCACGCTGATCCTGCTCATGGCCATCGCCGCGGGCGTGGCCTACCTGGTCATGCGCACGGTGGCGCGCACCGAGGTGACCGACGTGTTGTCGGTGCCGGCGCCCATCACCGAGGTGGTGGTCTCCACCGGTGCCGGATCGGTGGCGGTGGACGCGGGCCCCGACGATGCCCTGAGCGCGCGCATCACCAAGGGGTACGCGTTCTTCGCCCCGGACATCACCACGGCGACCACCGGCGGTCGCGTGACGCTCGGCACCGACTGCCCCGCGCTGGGGCTGCTCACGGGCTGCTCCGTGGACTTCGATGTCGTCACGCCCCCGGCGGCGGCCGTGCGTGCCACCAGCACGGCGGGCTCCGTGATGGTGGCGGGCATCTCGGGGCCGGTGCTGGCCCGCAGCACCGCCGGGGGCGTTGCCGTGCTGCGCTCGCGCGCGGATGAGGTCCGCGCGTCCAGCACGGCCGGCGACGTGCGGGTGGAGGCCGACCGGCCGCCTGCCCGCGTGGAGGCCTCCACCACCGCCGGTGGCGTGACCGTGGTGGTGCCGCGGGGCGACTACCGGATCGACGCCAGTGCGGGTGCCGGCTCGGTGGACCTGCAGGGAATCGCCGACACGCCGTCGTCCGGGCGGGTGATCATCGCCAGCGCCACCGCCGGCGACGTGACCATCCGGGCGCGCTGAGCCCTAGGCGGTGAGGCGGGCCTCGAGGCCGTCGAGCAGGGCCTCGAGGCCGAACTCGAACACGTCGTCCTCGCCGCGGGCGATGTCGGTGAACACCTCCACGAGCAGGGGCTCATCGAACTCCTCGGCCGATGCGCCGTCCTCCACCGCCGACGCCTCGCCCAGCGTGAACCCGATGGTCCAGCGCGACACCACGCGCACGGCGCGCAGGGCATCCTGGCGGCTGAAGCCCGCGTCCTCCATCGCGTCGAAGAGGTTGCCCACCAGCGTTGTGCTGCTTCGGTAGGCCACCGACGGGCGCGCGGCGATCAGCGCCACCAGGTTGGGGTGCGTGGTGAGCGCCGACCGGTACGCCCGGGCGAATCCGCCCATGTCCTCGCGCCAGTCACCCGACGTGCCGAGGGCATCCACGAACTCGCCCTGCACCATGGCCACCACGCCGTCCAGCATCTCGTCCTTGCCACCGGGGACGTGGTGGTAGAGCGACATGGCCTCCACCCCGAGCTCGCCCGCCACGGCGCGCATGCTGCACCCCTGGATGCCCGCGCGGTCGATTACCGCCAGCGCCGCCTCCACCACGCGCTCGCGCGACAGGGGCTCCCGGGCGGTGGTCACGGCGATCGCTCCCGGCGGGGAGCGGCATCACGGGTGTCGGGGTGGCCCGTGGACCCATGGCGCATGCGGGTGAGGACGTACGTGATGCCCGCCCCCAGCAGCGCCGACACCAGGATCACCACCACCAGGCTGGTCGACGTGCCCACCACCCACCAGGTCACCTCCACCTGACGCGAGTTGGCGATGATGAACCACACCAGCAGGACACCCCCGGAGACACCGAGGATGGCCTTCCAGTTGCGCTGGTCACCGCGCGCGCGCGCTCGTGGGCTGTCCGACATCACTCCTCCTCGTGGGGGGATGCCTCGAGGATAGTGTCCACGGCGGTCGCCGGGTCGATCCGGCGACCCACCACCTGCCGGGCCAGGGCATCGAGATCGGCGTCCCCGAGCCGCGCATCCAGGTCGCGCGCCAGTCGCTCGAGCGCCAGGGATCGCAGGTGGCGGCGCATGCCGTCGAGGGCGCGCGCGGGCGCGGCGCCGGAGTCGCGCAGGTCCTGCTGGTGGCGCAGCACCGCCGCCCAGGCGTCCTCCACGCCCTGCCCCTCGAGTGCCTGCGTCAGCACCACCGGCGGAACCCAGCCGTCGGCCGGCACGAGCGTGAGCGCCGATTCCACCTCGCCCGCCAGGATGTCCGCGCCGGGCCGGTCGCACTTGTTGATGACGATGACGTCCGGGATCTCCATGACGCCGGCCTTGATGGCCTGGATGGCATCCCCGCTGCCGGGCATGAGCACCAGCACCACGGTGTCGGTGAGCGCCTGCACCTCGACCTCGTTCTGCCCGGCTCCCACGGTCTCGACGATCACCACGTCGAAGCCGGCGGCGTCGAGGATGGCCAGGGCGTCACCGGTGGCCTCGGCAAGGCCGCCAAGGTGGCCGCGGCTGGCCATGGAGCGGATGAACACCCCGTCATCGAGGAAGTGGTCCACCAGCCGGATGCGGTCGCCCAGCACGGCGCCGTGGGTGAACGGGCTCGTGGGGTCGACGCTCACGATGGCCACGGTGGTGCCCTGCGCGCGCAGGTGGCGCACCAGGGCCGCCGAGAGCGTGCTCTTGCCCGCGCCGGGCGATCCGGTGATGCCCAGCCGGAGCGCGGTGCCGCCGCCCGGATGCAGGGCGCGCATCACGGCGCGCCCCTCCGCGCTGCGCGACTCCGCCATGGTGATGGCCCGGCCGATGGCACGACGGTTGCCGGCGCGCACGCCCTTCACCACCTGCTCGGGGGTCATGCGAGATCCTCCAGCACCTCGGCCATGGCGGCGAGCAGGCGGTCGGTCTGCGCAGGAGTGCCCGCGGTGATGCGCAGGCCCCCGGGGGCACCGAAGCCACCGGTGGGCCGCACGATCACCCCGCGCGCGGTGAGCCCGCGGTCGATGGCCGCGGCCCGCTCCGGGCCCACCTCCACGAACACGAAGTTGGCCGACGAGGGCAGGGGGTCCAGGCCGAGGGCGCGCAGGCCCTCGGCCATGCGCTCGCGCTCGGCGCGCGCCTCCTCCATGCGGGCCGGCATGTGGGCCGGGGCGTCGGCGAGCGACGCCACGGCGGCGGCCTGGGCCACGGCGTTCACGTCGAACACGTTCCGCACCGGCGACATGGCCTCGGGCAGGCCCTCGGGTCCCGCCATCCACCCCACGCGCAGCCCGGCCAGCCCGTAGGCCTTGCTGAACGTGCGCATCACCACCAGGCCGCGGCCGTCGCGCAGCAGCGCCATGCCGTCGTGCCCGCCCTCGGGCAGGTACTCGGCGTAGGCCTCGTCGAGCACCGGCAGCACGTGGCCGGGCAGGGAGTCCAGGAATGCCTCGAGCTCGTCCGGGCCCACCGCCCCGCCCGTGGGGTTGTTGGGGCTCACCACCGCCACGATCTTGGTGCGTGGCCCCACCGCGGCCGCGAGGGCCGGCAGGTCGTACGCGCCATCGGCGCGCAGGGGCACCGGGGAGAACACCGCCCCCTGGATGGTGGCCCCCTGCCGGTACGACACGAACGACGGCCATCCCATCAGCAGCTCGTCGCCGGGCTCCAGCAGCGCCATGCAGAGCAGCTTGATGAGGCTGTCCATGCCGTTGCCCACCACGATGCGGCCGGGGTCCACGCCGTGGCGCGCGGCAAGGGCGTCGCGCAGCGCCCAGGCGCCGGGATCGGGGTACAGGTTCTGGTCGTGCCCGGCGGCGGTGATGGCCTCGAGCGCGGCGGGGAACGGAGGGTAGGGACCCTCGTTGGAGGCCAGCTTGGTGATGGGCACGTCGCCCAGCTCGCGCTGCAGGTCGGACAGCGGCCGGCCCGGCACGTAGGGGGGAACCGCGGCCAGGTCGCGGCGGACGAGATGCGGCGGAAGGCGCGGTGCGTGCGGCACGGGACGGAGGCTACACTCGCCGCCGATGGCCGAATTGGACGACCTCGGGCTGTTCCCGCTGGGCCTGGTGCTGCTGCCCGGCGAGCGCGCGCCCCTGCACCTGTTCGAACCGCGCTACCGGCAGTTGCTGGCCGACTGCGTGCTGGACGACCGCCCCTTCGTGATCCTGCAGGACCACGG
>CAZEUE010000089.1:0-7133 GCA_964514615.1 uncultured Bifidobacterium sp.
CGGTGCCGATGTGCGCGTAGCGCCGGAGGCGATTGCCCTCGCGGCGCACCACCAGGCACAGCTTGGCGTGCGTCTTGAGCCCGGGCAGCCCGTACACCACGTGCACGCCCGCGCGCTCCAGCGCCTTGGCCCAGCGGATGTTCTGCTCCTCGTCGAACCGGGCCTTCAGCTCCACCAGGCACACCGTGCCCTTGCCGCGCTCGGCCGCGCGGATGAGCGCGGGCACGATGGGCGTATCGCCCGAGGTGCGGTAGAGCGTCTGCTCGATGGTGACCACGTCGGGGTCGTCGGCGGCCTCCTGCACGAACCGTGCCACGCTGGCCTCGAACGAGTCGTATGGGTGGTGCACCAGGATGTCGCCGCGGCGGATCTCGGCGAACATGCCGCCCTCGTCGCCCCCGCCGATCAGGCGACCGGGCACGCGCGGCTCCCAGGGGCGGTCCTTCAGGTCGGGCCGGTCGATTGCCGCCACCTGCCACAGCGCGGTCTGGTCGAGCAGGCTGGAGATGGGATACACCTCGGCATCGGTGACGCCCAGGCCCTCCTTGATCTCCTCCAGAAGGGTGTTGCTGCTGCGGGCCTCCACCTCCACGCGCACGGGGCCCCCGAACCGGCGGCGGCGCAGTTCGCGCTCCACCGCGTTGAGGAGATCGTCGGCCTCATCCGAGATCGAGAAGTCGGCATCGCGGGTGACCCGGAACAGCACGCGGCGGGTGATCTCCATGCCCGGGAACACCTCGCCCAGGTTGGCGGCGATCACCTGCTCCACGGGCACCAGCATGTCGCCGGCGCGCACCAGCCGCGGCAGCATGCGCGGCACCTTCACCCGGGCGAACCGCGACTCGCCCGTGGCCGGGTCGAGCACGGTGAGCCCGAGGTTCAGCGACAGCCCGCTGATGTACGGGAACGGCAGCCCCGGCCCCACGGCCAGCGGGATGAGCACCGGCTCGATCTCGCGCTCGAAGCGCGCGTGCAGGTCGTCCCGCGCGGCCTCGGGCAGGTCGTCGAGGTTGGTGACCACGATGCCCTCGGCGGCCAGCGCGGGCCGGACGTCGTCGCGCCATATCGATGCCTGCAGGTCGGTCAGCTCCAGCACGCGCTCGCGAATGCCCGCCAGCACCTCCTCGCGCGGCAGCTGGTCGGGGGTCGACGAGGGCCTGCCCGCGTCGATGGCGTCCATCACTCCCGCCACGCGCACCATGAAGAACTCGTCGAGGTTGCTCGAGAAGATGGCGAGGAACTTGCAGCGCTCGAGCAGGGGCTGCGCAGGATCGGCGGCCAGCGACAGCACGCGCGCGTTGAAGTCCAGCCACGAGAACTCGCGGTTCACGTAGAGCACGGGATCCGAGAGGTCGCGCGGGGTGATGCCGGTGGTGGCCATTCAGCAATCAAACCGCGTTTGGGGCCCGGCATCCAGCGCATGCGGCCAAGCCGCAACGCGCGCGGCCGCGATGTTTCAGCGCGTCACGGTGGCCGTGACCATGTAGCGGGGGCGCACCAGGCGCTGGGCGCCCGCAAGGCGCACCTCGAGGAAGTAGTCGCCGGTGGCGGCCGCGCGGTAGGTGAGCGTGTCGGCGGACCCCTTGCCCACCGACCCCGCCACCAGCCACCTGCGCGCGAACACGGCGCCCTGCCGGTACAGGGGAGTGCGCGGCTTCCACAGGTAGAGGTCGACGTCGCTGCCGCGGGCAACCGTGGCCTCGGCGCGCAGGGCCTGGCCCTTCTTCAGGTAGACCCGCGAGTAGTCGCGCAGGTCGGCCCACGTGCGCAGCAGCCCGCCGCGCTGGCCATACGAGAACCCACGCGCCACCAGCGAGGGCATCCTGCGGGCGCCGGGGGCATCGTCGTCGGGCTCCGGTGCGTCGAGCGCGGGGGGGCGCGCGGCAAGCGCGCGCGGCAGGTCCACCACGCCCGTTCCCCGCGCGCGGTCGAGGCCCCCGCGGGTGCCGCGCGCCGTGGACATGAGCACCTCGGTCACCTGCTCGGCGGTGAGGCTGGGGCGCGCCGCCAGCACGCGCGCCGCCACGCCGGTCACCACGGCGGCGGCCATCGAGGTGCCGCTGCGCGACTCGAACCGCGGCCCGCCCTCCGATCCGCGCGCGCTGCCCACGGTCACATCGCGGCCGGGGGCCGCGATGGCCACGTGCAGGCCGCGCGTGCTGTCGTCAAGCGCGTTGCCGGCGTCGTCGGTGGCTCCCACCGCGAGCACGTGGCGGTATGCGCCGGGGTACTCGCACTGGGTGATGCCCGCGACGCCGCAGGTGTCCTTGCCCGAGTTGCCGCTGGCCGCCACCACCAGGATCCCGGCGCGCACGGCCTCGTTGATGGCGTCCTGCTCCACCTTGGAGCGGGCGCTGCCCTGCAGGCTCAGGTTGATGATGCGCGCGCGCCGCGCGATGGCGTAGCGGATGCCGTCGGCCACGGCCTGGGCGGATGTCTGCCCCGTGGGACCGGCGATCTGCACGGGCAGGATCGACACCCCCGGCGTGGCCTCGCCGCCGCCGGCCACCGCGGCGATGATGCCCGCCACCACGGTGCCGTGCCCCTGCACGTCGCGAAGCGCTTCGCCCCCGCCGAACGCGAACGAGCGCGCCCGCCGGGTGTCCACCCGGCCCGCCAGGCCCGCGGCCTGGGGAGACACCCCGGAATCGAGCACTGCCACGAGCGGCGGCCGTCCCACCACGCGGGTGGGCGGACGCCAGCGGATCGCGCGGAGCCACGCCTGCGAGGTGATGAACAGCGCGTCCTGATCGAACGACGACTGGGCCTCGCGGGCCGCCTGGCGGGCTGTCACCGGTGCCACCAGGGCCGGCGGGGGCGCGATGTCCGCGGCGATCACCGGCGCTTCGCCACCGCGATGAAGACGAGCCCGGCGATGAGCATGATGCCCAGCACCACGGCCACCAGCACCCCGAAGCCCAGCGCAAGGGGCACGCCGATCACGATCGCCTGGGCGCCGCCCACGATGAGCAGCACGTCGCGGCCGAGCCCGGGGGGCACGCGGCTGAGGAGGCCCACGCTGAGGGCCAGCAGCACTGCCGCGCCCAGCAGCACCCACAGGAACGCCGGGCGCCACAGCAGCAGGAGCACCGCCTCGGCGGCAGCCAGGATGACGGCCAGGAGCAGGCGACGGCCCGCGAGGGCGCCATGCCACCGGGCGCCCTGCCCGGGCGGCTCCTCGTCCACGATCACCTGCATTTCGGCCACCCGGCGAGGGTAACAGCGGCCCGTGCCGGCGCTACGCTTGGAGGGCATGTCCCGACCCCTTCGATTCGCGCTCCTGCCGGCGCTTCTGGTGCTGGCAATCCCCGCCGTGGCCTCCGCGCGGCCATCGGGCATGCCCACCGAGGCGCAGCAGCAGGAGGCCGTGGCGCGCGTGGCGGCCCTCGGGCTGCCCATCTACCAGGCGGGTCGCCAGGGCAAGTACGTGGCCCTCACGTTCGACGACGGGCCGGGGCCGTACACCCGCAAGGTCATGGACGAGCTGCGCAAGTACAAGTTCCGTGCCACGTTCTTCGTGAACGGCAAGAAGTTCGGGCAGTGGTCGGACACCCTGCGGCGGCAGGGGCGCGAGGCCAACGTGGGCGACCACACCTGGTCGCACCCGTACCTGCCCGCCCTCCCGGTATCGCGCCAGATCGCCGAGGTGTCGCGCAGCGCGCGGGCCTCGAGTGCCATCACCGACCGCCGGGTGCAGCTCTTCCGCCCCCCGTACGGCTCGAGCACGACGGGGCTGAACAGGTGGCTGCGGCGGCAGGGAATCCTCAACGTGCTGTGGTCCACCGATAGCCGCGACGCCCTGGGGGCGGACCGCCGAAAGATCCTGGCCCTCAGCAAGGCGGGCACCAAGCCCGGCGCCATCATCCTGCTGCACGAGAACCGCGGGCAGACCTACTGGGCGGTGAACCGCCTGCTGCCATGGCTGAAGAAGAAGGGCTACACGGCCGTGACGGTGCCCGAACTGCTGGCGCTCAACCCGCCCGACCTCAACGAGGTGCGTCGCCGGGCGGGGTCGGGCGTGGGCTTCCGCTAGGCCCCGGGGAACCGCGCGCGCATCACCTGCGCGCCCGGCGCCGCGCGGCGCATGTGCGCGGCCATGCCATCGGCCACCGCGGGGTCGCCGGTGATGCCGCACAGGGCGGAGCCGCTTCCGCAGAGAAGCGCGGGGCTGGCTCCGGCGGCGGACAGGGCGTCGTGCAGCGTGGCAAGCGACGGCTTCAGCACGCGGGCCGCGGGCCACAGGTCGTTACGGCACCAGGCGCCGAGCCCCGTGGCATCGCCGGGCACCGGGGCGTTGTCGTCGGGCGGCGGTGGGGGCAGGGCGTCGAAGGCCGCGTACACCCCCGCGGTGGACAGGCCCGCCGGGGGCGCCACCAGCACGCACTCGAACGCGGGCGCGGAGGCGGGTTGCAGCACCTCCCCGCGGCCGGTGGCCCACTGGGCGCCACCCCGGATGAAGAACGGCACGTCCGACCCCACGCGCGCGGCGGCGCGTTGCAGGTGCTCGGTGCCGAGCCCCAGGCCCAGCAGGAGGTCGGCGGCCACCAGCGTGGCGGCGGCGTCGCTGGACCCGCCCCCCACGCCCGCCTGCGCCGGCAGCACCTTATGGATGTCCACGGCCAGGGGCGGCAGTGGCTCGCCGGCCTCCACCTCGAGCGCATCGAGCGCGGCCCATGCCAGGTTCGCCGGACCGGCGATGCCCGGGCAGGCAACCGACCGCTCCGGCGCGCGCGCCACGGTCACCTGGTCGGCGGGGCCGTCGAGCGCCACCATCAGCGTGCGCAGGGGGTGGTAGCCGTCCTCGCGCCGCTCCCCCACCAGCAGGCGCAGGTTCACCTTGGGCGGCGCCGCACGGGTGACGGCGGGCCGGGCGCTCATGGCTGCGACCCGCGCGTCCAGCCGATGGCCGCGGCCAGCGCGGGGTAGGCGGCGGGCTCCAGTTGCTCGGGTCGCACCGCCTCGTCGAGGCCCATGCGGCGCAGGGCCTCACGCACGGCCCGGCGATCGGCTCCCGCATGCCCCAGGGCATTGGCGAGCGTCTTGCGCCGGGTGGCGAACGCCGCGCGCACCAGCGACCGCGTCGCGACATCGGGCGCCCGGGCCACCCGCTCCAGGCCCACCAGTGCCGAGTCCACCCGCGGGCGCGGGGAGAACACCTCGCGCCCCACGGAGCGCCGCCCGGTGGACCGGCACGCCAGCTGCACGATCACCGACGGCCCGCCGTACAGGCGCGAACCCGGTGGGGCCAGCCAGCGATCGGCGACCTCGCGCTGGGTCATGAGGGCCCAGCGGGTGACACCGGGCAGCCGGCAGATGGTCTCCACCAGCACGGGCGTGGCCACGTGGTACGGCAGGTTGCTCACCACCGCGGTGGGCGGCGGCGCCAGGGCCCCGAGGTCGGCCTTCATGCAATCGCCCCAGTGCAGGTGCACGCCGGGCAGGTCGGAGGTGACCTCCGCCAGCGGACCCCGCATGCGGGGGTCGATCTCGAGCGCATGCACCGCGCGCGCGGCATGGGCAAGGGCAACGGTCAGTGTGCCCAGGCCGGCCCCGACCTCGAGCACCACGTCGTCGGGACCCACCCCTGCCATGCGCACCGCCAGGTCAGCCAGGTTCTCGTCCAGCAGGAAGTGCTGGCCCAGGTCGGTGTCGGGGCGGATGCCATGGCGCTCCATCAGCCGCTGCGTCCCCACGCGACCGTGCGGCATGCTCACCATCCGAACACGCGCGCGGCGGTGGCGGTGGTGGCGCGATCCAGGTCAGCAGGGTCGTCGCCGCGCAGGTCGGCCACGCAGGCCAGGGTGTGGGCAACGAACGCCGGCTGGTTGCGCTTGCCGCGCATGGGCACGGGGGCCAGGTACGGCGCGTCGGTCTCCACCAGCAGCCGATCGGCAGGGATGCGCGGCACCACCTCGCGCAGCTCGGTGTTGCGGGGGAAGGTCACCGGGCCGGCGAGGCTGATGGTCCACCCGCGCTCGAGGGCCTCGTCGAGGTACTGGGGGATCGAGAAGCAGTGCAGCACCACGTCGCGCAGCCCCACGTCGCGAAGGATGGCCATGGTGTCGTCGGCGGCATCCCGCGTGTGGATGACCAGCGGCATGCCGAGGTCGGCGGCCAGCTCCGCCTGGGCGCGGAATGCGCGTGGCTGGTCGTCGGGGGTCTCGCGGTCGTGGAAGTAGTCGAGGCCGGCCTCGCCGATGGCCACCACCTTCTCGTGCGACGCGAGGTCGCGAATCCAGTCGAGGTCTGAGTGGCTCCAGCCGCCACGGCCGGCATCGACCGGGTGCACCCCCACGGCCGCGTATACCTCCGGGTGCGCCTCGGCCAGGCGCACGGCCTGCTCGCTCTGGGCGCGCCCGCAGCCGATGGTGACCATGCGCTCCACCCCCGCCGCGGCCGCGGCCGCGATCAGGTCGGGCACGGGGTCGTCGCACGACGGCAGGTGGCAGTGCGAGTCGACTACGTCGCCACCTCGTCGGCCTCGACGCGCGGGAACAGCGGCGCGGGCGGCGCCACGCGGGCACCCGGAGTGGCGGCCTGCCACGTGGCCCGGTCCAGCGACACCGCGTCGGCCGGCTCGCCGAGGGCCACCAGCACCTGGGCGCACGATCCCGGCAGCACCGGCCACAGCAGCACCGCGGCGATGCGCAGCCCGTTGGCCAGGCTGAAGAGGGCTTGGTCCAGGTCGGCCGCGCGGGCGTCATCCTTGGCAAGGGCCCAGGGCTCGCGCTCCTCCACCAGGCGGTTGAGGCGGCGCACCCAGCCCCAGGCATCCTCCACGGCGCCGGTCACGTCGTCGTGGTCGAAGCGCGCCACCAGCGCGTCGCGTGCGGTCGCGGCCTCGGCGGCGAGGTCGGCGTCGCCGCCGGGGTCATCCGGCACCACGCCATCGCGGTAGCGCTCGATCATCTTGGTGGTGCGCGAGAGCAGGTTGCCGAAGTCGTTGGCGAGCTCGCTGGTATAGCGCTGGTGGAAGCCCTCGTCCGTGAAGGTGCCATCGTCCCCGAAGCGGATCTCGCGGCACAGGTAGTAGCGCAGGGCATCCAGCCCATAGCGCTCGATGTACGGGAAGGGGTCCACGATGTTGCCCGTGGTCTTCGACAGCCGCTCGCCGCCCTTCAGGATGTACCCGT
>CAZEUE010000090.1:0-7111 GCA_964514615.1 uncultured Bifidobacterium sp.
CCTCGGCACCCGCACAACGCGCCGGACTCTACCCGGCCGCGAGGGGGACCTGTGCGGGCTTCGGAACCCCCACCGATTCGCCCACCGCGCGCGCGATCGAGGCCAGCGCCACGGCCGCGGGGCTGTCCGGGCGCGCCGCCACCACGGGCATGCCGTCGTCGCCCGCGCGCGCCACGTCCGACTCCAGTGGCACCTGCCCCAGCAGGGGCACGCCCAGGTCGGCGGCAAGCGCCGCGCCGCCCCCGCCCGAGAACACCTCGTACCTGTGCCCGGTGTCGGGGGCCACGAACCACGACATGTTCTCGACCACGCCCACCACGGGGAGCTCCACCCGGTCGGCCATGGCCGCCGCGCGCCGGGCCACCCGCTGGGCGGTGAGCTGCGGCGTGGTGACCACCAGCACGTGCGCCGCGGGCAGCAGCTGCGCCAGCGACAGCGAGACATCCCCCGTGCCCGGGGGCAGGTCCACCAGCAGCACGTCCGGCTCGTCCCAGAACACCTCGGTCACGAACGAGGTGAGCGCCTTGTGCAGCATCGGCCCGCGCCAGATGACCGGGTTGTCGTCGGCGGTCATGAACCCGATGCTCATGAGGCGCACGCCGTGGCTCTCGACCGGGATGATGAGGTCGTCGAGCATCACCGGCTGCTGCGTTGCGCCCATCATGCGGGGGATCGAGTAGCCGTACACGTCGGCGTCGAGAAGCCCCACCGAGTGACCCGCCTGCGCCATGGCCACCGCGAGGTTGCACGTGATGCTCGACTTGCCCACGCCGCCCTTGCCGGACGCCACCAGGATCACCCTCGTGCGTGAGTCGGCCGAGAACGGGCTGTCCTTCCGCGGCCCGCCGATGATCGACTCCCGCACGCCGGCGCGCTCGTCGTCGGTCATGGTGTCCAGGCCCACCTGCACGCCCTCCACGCCGGGGAGTGCCGCCACCGCCTCGCTGACCCTGCGCTGGATCTCCGCCTTCAGCGGGCATCCCGCCACGGTGAGCTTGATCGTGATGGCCACGCGGGCCCCCTCGACCTCCACCGACCCCACCATCCCCAGGGCCACGATGCTGCGGTGCAGCTCGGGGTCGAGCACGCGGTCGAGCGCGCTGATCACCTGGTCGCGCGTGACGCCGCTCACATGAACATCCTCGCGTAGGGCTCGGCCTGGGCCAGCGTCACGCCCCAGCGATCGTGCCCGGGGTAGATGACGGTCTCGCCGGGCAACTCGTCGAACACGCGGGCCAGCGACCGCACCATGTCGTCGTGGCTGCTGCCCGGGAAGTCCGTGCGACCGATGCCCATGGCGAAGATCAGGTCCCCCACCAGCGCCTGGCCGGAGGGCTCGTGGTACGCCACCTGGCATCCGGGCGAGTGACCCGGTGCGGCGATGATGCGCAGCGCGAGGTCGCCGCACGTGATGGTGTCGCCGTCCTCGAGGATCGCCGCAGGCGTGACGCCCGGCGTGGGGGGCGGGTTGCCGAACAGCGCCGGGTTGAACGGCGCCGGCGCCGCCAGCCAGCCCTCGTCGCCGCGGCCGATCCACACGGGGATGCCCTGGGCGTCCCACACGTGGTTCTCCACCACATGGTCCCAGTGTCCATGGGTGTCGAGCACCGCCACCGGCTCCACGGCCAGGGCGGCGAGTGTCTCGGCCACCCACGTGCTGCTGCCCGCCGCCGGGTCGACGATGAGGGCGCTGCCGCCCTCGTGATCGGCCACCACATAGGTGTTGGTGGCCACCGGACCGAAGGTTCCTCCGCGCACGATCATGCGCGGCACCGTAGCGCTCCGGCGCGGGTACATTGCCGGCATGCGGATCGCCGTGGGATCGGACATGCGCCAGCCCGTCACCGACGCCGTGGTGGCGTGGTTGCGCGACCAGGGGCACGAGGTGGCGTTGATCGGCCCCCTGGTGGAGGGGGACGACACCGAGTGGGCCGAGGCCAGCGCCGCAACCGCGCGGGCGGTCACCGACGGCGGCGCGGATGCCGCCGTGCTGTTCTGCTGGAGCGGCACCGGCGCCTGCATCGCGGCCAACAAGGTGCGGGGTGCGCGCGCCGCCCTCTGCGGCGACGCCGAGACGGCCCGCCTGGCGCGCAAGTACAACCACGCCAACGTACTGGTGATGAGCATGCGGGCCACCTCGCCGGCCATCGCGGTGGAGGCCACCGAGGCGTTCCTTCACGAGCCGTGGGGACAAGAGGACTTCGATGTCCGTAATGTGGAAAGGGTGATCGAACTGGAGTGATCCCCTTGCCGTGCCGCCTCCGTACCCTCGTCCTCGCACTCGCCCTGCTTCTCGGTGCCGGCATCGGCACGGCGCATGGCGGCATGCTCTGGTGGACCAACATCGTGTCGGCCAATCACTCCATCGGCCGCGCGGACATCAGCGGATCGGGGGCGGACCGGTCCTTCATCAGCGGCCTTGGCGATCCCTACGGCATGTTCGTGTCTGCCGACCGCATCTACTGGGCCAACTTCGCGCAGGGGACCATCGCCCGCGCGCGGCTGGATGGGTCGGACCGCGACGACGCGTTCATCTCGGGCGCCTCCGCGCCTGCCGACATCTTCGCGGACGACCGGTACATCTACTGGTCCAACAGCCGGTCCAACTCGATCGGCCGCGCCCGCCTGGATGGATCGGGCGTGAACCAGTCGTTCATCACGGGCACGCGATCATCCGCCACCGTGTGGGCCGATGAGAGCCACCTGTACTGGGGCAACGGCAGCTTCTCCGGCGCGTCCAGCATCGGGCGCGCGAACATCGACGGCACCGGCGTCGACCAGGACTGGCTCACCGGCCCCGGCATCCGCTCTCCCGCCACCGTCGTCACCAACGACGCCTTCGTGTACTGGACCAATTCCACCGGCGCGCCCACCATCGGCCGCGCGCGACGCGACGGCACCGACGTGAATGGATCGTTCGTCACGGCGGGCCCGACGGGCTCGCTCCCGAACGGCCTGGCCATCAGTGGCCAGTACCTCTACTGGTCGCTGTTCAGCGCCAACTCGCTCGGTCGCGCCGCGCTCGACGGCTCGTCGGTGAACACGGGCTTCCTCGCCGCGCCGAGCTCGCGCACCCAGGGACCGGGCAGCGTCTCGGTGAGCCAGTACCCCCTGACCGCGCGGCCCTCGGGGCCCGGGCGCATCACGTCGTCGCCCCGCGGGATCGACTGCGGCGATGACTGCGCCGAGCAGTACCCCGAGGCCACCACGGTGGTCCTCTCCGCGACCCCGGACGACGATGCGCGGTTCACCGGGTGGGGTGGTGCATGCGCCGGAACCGGCGCATGCGCGGTATTCACGTCGGCCCCCGCGGTCGTGGCGGCGTCCTTCGCGCCGCTTCCCGCGGGGAGCCCGGTGCTCACGGTCTCGGTGAGCGGACCGGGCACGGTCACGTCGTCGCCGTCCGGCATCGCCTGCGGGGCGGATTGCCGGCAGGCCTTCGCCGCCGGCACGGCGGTGTCGCTCACCCCGACGCCCGCCGACGGGGCGATGTTCCTCGGCTGGCAGGGCGCATGCTCCGGCACCGGTGCGTGCACCGTCACCATGAGGGAGTCGCGGGCCGTCTCGGCGGTCTTCGCCCCCGTCGCCGCGAGCAGCCCGGTCCTCTCGGTGGCCACCGCCGGCACGGGCCATGGACGCGTCACCTCTTCGCCCGCGGGCATCTCGTGTGGCTTCGACTGCATCCAGGCCTTCCCGCTCGGCTCCGCCGTCACGCTCACCGCTGCCCCGAGCCCCGGCTCGGTCTTCTCCCGCTGGGGCGGTGCGTGCTCGGGCTCTGCCTCGTCGTGCGTGGTCCCCATGACCGCATCGCAGGCGGTGCGCGCGACGTTCGTGCCCGATAACCGGTTCAGGATCTCGCGGGTGCGCGTGACCCCGGCAACATTCGCCGAGTCGGTGAGGGTCCCGGGCCCGGGGCGCGTGGTCATGACCGCGCGCGCCTGGTCCACTAAGGGACTCGTGGGCACCGCGTGCTCGGTGCAGCGCAGTCCCCGCCGCGCCGCCACGCTGCGCCTGGCGTGCGTCCTCGGGCCGGCGGCAACGACCGCGGGGCGTGCCGGCCCGGTACGCCTCTCGGTGCGCACCACCTACACCCCGGTGGGGGGTGCGTCGAGGTCTGCCCGGGCATGGCGCGTCGTCCCGCGCGCGTCCTGATTCAGTCCGAGGGGAGCATCACCCACAGCTCGGGGCGCCCGGCGTTGCAGTGCACCGCCCGGCCGAGGAGCCCCAGCATGCACCACGACATCGGCAGCGCCATCCGCGCCACGTGCCACGGGCGCAGGCCCGGTGCCGACGTGCCCAGCGTGGCCGCGCGGCGCCCCGCCGCCGGGATGGGGTGGAAGATCACCTCCACCGCGTCGGGCCGCTCGGGCTCGTCGTCCTGGAGGCCGTCGAGCACGGCGATGGCGCGCGCCACCTGGCCGTCGGGGAAATCCTGCGCCGCTGCGGCGTCCGCGGCCATCACGGCCGGCCTGCTCACCGACGGCAGCACCAGTAGCCCGATGAATGACCACAGGGTGAACCACGCGCCTGCGGCCACCACCTGGCCCACCGACTCCACTCCGCCGCCCGGCAGGGCGATGGCGATCGCCACTCCGCCCACCGTCCACGCCGCCGCCACCACCAGGCCCAGCAGGTACGGCCCGCGTGCCTGCCACCGTCGTCGCGCCACCTCCACGGGCAGGTCGGCTCCCAGTGCCTGCTGCCAGGCCGACGGCATCACCATGCGCCCGCCGAGGCCGGTCACGCCGCCGGTGAACCCGGGGTCGGCCGCGTCGACGAACGCCAGGTCGCCATTGCCGGGGTCGGGTCGTGATGCACCCAGGTCGCCGACCATGCGGGCGAGCGGCAGGCGGGCCACGCCGATCGCCAGGGCCATCGCGGCCACCACGCCAAGGGCAGCGCCCGCGCCGCCGGCGCGGCCCGCCGAGACCACCGCCAGCACGGCGAGCACCATCACCACGGCCTGAACCAGCACGCCGCGCGCCCAGCCCACCACGTATGCATCGCGGTCCGGGCACTCCCTCCCGAACCTGCGCGGAAGCAGATAGCCACCCAGCAGGTCGAAGGGCAGGCTCAGCACCACGTACACCGCCAGCACGGCCGCCAGCGCCGCCGCCTGGTCGCTGAAGTCACTGCCCGGTCCGGGAAGCGCGTGCGCGCCGCCTGCCGCCAGGAACGCCACGGCTGCCGCCACCCAGACACCGACACCGGTGATGCCGACGAGGAGTCGTGAGCGGGCGTAGGTCACGGCGGCGTTGTATCACCGGCGACCGCCCGGGAAAGGGGGATCGGCGGGCCTAGCGCGAGAGCGCGGCGAAGGCGGCGAAGCCCGCCGCACTGCGCTCCGCGAGCAGCGCGCCATGACGGGCGGCGCCGAGCCGCAGCGCCGCTTCGGCATCGGGACCGATCGCCCGGCGGGCCTCGTCGCGCATCGTGGGCTCGGCCAGCCACCGGTCCACAAGCGCCCCGTCGGCTTCGGGGTGGAAGAGCACGCCCCACGCGCGGCCCAGGCGGAAGGCCTGCACGGGCGTGATGGCCGATCGCGCCAGTGGCACTGCCCCCCGCGGCAGGTCGAACGCCTCGCCATGCCAGTGCAGCGCCACGGTCATGGGCGCCATGTTCCCGACCAGCGGGTCATCCGCGGCGGGCACCTCCACGGGCAGCCAGCCGATCTCCGGACGTGGCCCGGGCGCCACCGCAGCACCCGCAGCGCGGGCGATCAACTGCGACCCGAGGCATATGCCGAGCAGCGGCATGTCGAGCGCCAGCGCCGCGCGGATCCACTCCACCTCCCGGTCGAGACCGGGATGCAGGTGCCCGTCGTTCGCGCTCATCGGACCTCCCATCACCACGGCCGCGCGCACCTCATGGTGCGGGGGCAGCACGGCTCCCGGCGCGAGCGCATCCACCACCGTCACCGGCACGCCCGGAAAGGCATCGAGAATCCGATGCGGCCCCTCCCACGGCGCGTGCCGCACGACGACCAGCGGGCGTGAAGGGTCGTCGGGCAATGGTTAAGGGACGGTTAGGTGCCTGGCACCGGGGGCGAGCCGGCGCCGTGCTTGCGCCGCGCCGCCTCCACTCCCGCCACCCGCTGCTCGTGCAGTGCCGTGGCCTTCGCGCGCGCGATGTCCCCGGACGCCCGGAGACCGTCGAGCGAGCCCTGCAGCTCGGGCATCACGAACCGCGCCAGCAGTTCATACGACCGTCGGGTGGCCTCGGGGCCGGCCCACTCGTGGCCCCAGCACAGGAAGGTGCCGAACCCGCCCGTGCGCTCCCCCAGCCCGCGGATGAACTCCACCAGGTCGTCCGGCGTGCCGATCACCCACGACCCGGCCTCGATCATCTGGTCCACGGCCTGGCCCTTGGGGCCGGGCACCGGCGCGGGGCGTCCGGTGAGCGCCTGCACGTACTCGAACATCCACTCGCCGCCACCGGTGCGGACCTCCTCCACGGCCTGCGCGCGCGTCTCGGCCAGGTGCACGGGCACGACCACCCGCCAGTCATCGCGGCGGGCCGTGCGGCCCGCGACCGCGGCCGCCTCCTCCGTGATGGCCCACTGCGCGGCCAGGTCGGCGGCGCCGAAGAAGAGCGACAGCGGAGCCGCCCCCACGCGACCGGCCAGCGCCATGCCGAACGGCGACTCCAGGCTGGGGATGCCCAGCGGGGGATGGGGGCGCTGGTAGGGGCGCAACTGCAGCACGGCGTCGTGCAACTCCCACCCGGGTCCCGACGCCGTGATGGGCTCGGTGCTGGTGAGAAGATGCAGGACGACGTCGAGGTTGTGCTCCATGCGGTCGCGTATCTCCGCGGCCGGGATGCCCAGCATGGCGGCATCCGACAGGTGCCCGCCGGGCCCCACCCCCAGGTTCACGCGCCCGCGCGTGAGGTGGTCGAGCAGCACGATGCGATCGGCCACCATGAGTGGGTGGTGGTAGGTGAGGCTCATCGCGCCGGTGCCGAGCCGGATGTGCCGTGTGCGCTCGGCGGCGACCGCCAGGAAGATCTCGGGCGCGGCGATGTACTCCCATCCCGTGGTGTGGTGCTCGCCCACCCAGGCCTCGTCGAAGCCCAGGCGGTCCATCAGCACGATCAGGTCGAGGTCGCGCTC
>CAZEUE010000091.1:0-7026 GCA_964514615.1 uncultured Bifidobacterium sp.
GATGAGCATGATGGTCCACGCGGTGGACCCGAAGAAGTCAGACAGGGCGTTCAGGGGTCACTTCCTGAAGTCGTCGAGCCGCCATACGGTGGCCATGCCGGCATCCGTGCCCGGAGCGGCGGCGAGTGTACCGGACTGCCCCATGGCCACGGGAGCCAGGTCGGAGAGCAGGTGCAGGGACCCCGCAACCAGCACGGCGCCGTGCGGCCCGGCGTCGTCACGGGCCCTCTCGAGCGCGCGAACGGGTCCGGGCACGACGTCCGCCGGCACCCCGCGCTCGCGCAGCATCCGCGCGATGGGCCCGGGCCGCACCGCGCGGCCCGACGATGCCCGGGTGGCATGCGCCGCCCGGATGACCGGGGCGAGCGCATCCAGGATTCCCGCGGCGTCCTTGTCGGCCATCATGCCGATCACCGCCACGGGCTTGACGTCGCCGAGCAGCCGCGGCAGGGCATCGGCCAGCGCGCGGGCCCCGGCGGGGTTGTGCGCGCCGTCCAGCACGACCACCGGCGGGCCGGGCACCACCTGGAGGCGACCGGGATTGGCCAGTGCGGCGAGGGCCGCCGTGACGGCGTCGGGGTCGAGCCCATGCCCGAGCACCCGCTCGGCAGCGCCCACGGCGAGGGCCAGGTTGGCCCGCTGCCACGGGGCCGGCAGGTCGGCGTCCACCCGGAGGGCGCCATTCGGGGTGCGGATGGTCATGACCTGACCGTTTCCGGCTTGCAGGGTGATCTCCTGCCCCACGCGCCACCCCGACATGGATCGTGCAGTGATTGCCTGCTCCACGCCGGCCAGGCTGTCCGGCCCCTGCTCCCCCACCACGAGGCCGGCAAAGCCCTCCGGGGCCACCCCCAGCTTCTCGCCCGCGATCGCGCGGACGTCGTCGCCCAGCAGCTCCGTGTGGTCGAGGTCCACGCTCGACACCGCCACCACGGGCGCCTGGATGACGTTGGTGGCGTCCAGCCGTCCCCCCAGTCCCGCCTCCACCACCATCGCCTGCGCGCCCGCATGCGCGAAGGCGTCATACGCCATGGCCGTGAGGGCCTCGAACTGCGTGATGGCGCCCTCCGGAACGCCCGGCACGGCGTCCCTCACCCGCGTGGCCGACTGCGCGAACTCCGGTGGCGGGATGGGCACGCCGTCGAGCGCGATGCGCTCGTGCCAGCCCCAGATGTGCGGTGACACGTAGGCGCCGGTGCGCACCCCCGACGCCGTGAGCAACGCCGCGCACATGCGCGTGACCGATGTCTTTCCGTTGGTCCCCACCACGTGCACCGCCGGCAGCCCGCGGCACGGCTGGCCCAGCACCCGCATGAGCGCGTGCATGCGCTCCAGTCCGAACCTCATCCCCATGAGGTCCAGCCCCGCGATCCAGCGCTCGGCGGCCGCGGGATCCACCCGCCCTACCCCAGGGCGTCGAGCCGGGCGGCGATCTCGTGGGCCTCGGCGGCGAACCGCCGGGCCTTGTCGCGCTCGGCGTCCACCAGGTGGGCGGGCGCCCGGCTGGTGAACTTCTCGTTTGCCAGCTGCTTCTCGGCCCGCGCCTGCTCGGCGCGCGCGGTCTCGAGCGCGGCCTGCAACCGCGCGCGCTCGGCCCCTGCGTCCACCTCGGGGGCCTTCACCAGGACGCGCCCCCCGGCCGTGGGCACCACCAGGGCGTCGTCACCGGGATCACCGATCTCGACGTTGGCGATGGCCGCCAGGGCGTCTTCGGGCAGCACCGCGGGGCCATCCTGCACCACCCGCACCACCAGGGCATTGCGGCCCGGAATGCCCTGCTCGGACCGGAACGATCGGATGGCCTGCACGGCGTCGCGCAGCGCGGCGATGGCCTCCTCGGCCCCGGCGTCGCGCGGCCCGGGTGCCACCGCGGGCTCGTGCGTGAGCAGCAGGCCCTCGGACCCCGGAAGCCTGCTCCAGCACTCCTCGGTGGTGAACGGGATGACCGGATGCGCCAGCGCCAGCACCTGCTCGAGGGCGGCGCCCGCGAACTCCGGCGTGGCGAGGCCGGCCTTGAGGAGCTCGAGGTACCAGTCGCAGAGGTCATCGAACACCAGGTGGTACAGCCCGTCGGCGAACTGGCTGAACTCGAAGCCCTCCACCAGGCGGTCGGACTGCTCGATGGCGTCGCCGATGGCCGAGGCGATCCAGCGGTCGCCCAGGGTCTCGGGCGCCGGCGCGCCGCCCGCCTGGCCCCCGCGCTCCACCACCAGTCGCGTGGCGTTCCACAGCTTGGTGACCAGCTGCCGCCCCTGGCGGATGCGGTCCTCGCTGAACCTCACGTCCTGCGTGGAGGTGATCATGAGCAGGCCGAACCGCAGGGCGTCCGCTCCCTCGCGCTCCACCACGTCGAGCGGGTCGATGCCCGTGCCCAGGCTCTTGCTCATGCGGCGCCCATCGGGCGCCTGCACCACGGAGTGGATGTACACGTCGCGGAACGGCACCTCGCCCATGTACTCGAGGCCCATCATCACCATGCGCGCCACCCACAGGAAGATGATCTCGCGGGCGGTGGAGAGCACGCTCGTGGGATAGAAGCGCGACAGCTCCACCGTGCGGTCGGGCCACCCCAGCGTGGCGAACGGCCAGAGCGCCGATGAGAACCACGTGTCGAGCACGTCGGGGTCGCGCTGCCAGCCGTCGCCCTCGGGCTCCTCCATCCCGACGTGGACCTCGTCGCCGCGGTACCACACGGGGAGCTGGTGCCCCCACCACAGCTGACGCGACAGGCACCACGGGCGGATGTCGGTGAGCCAGTCGCGGTACACGCGGCCCCACGTGGGCGGGGTGAACCGCACGTGCCCCTTCTGCTCGGCCTCGATGGCCGGGCGGGCAAGGGCCTCCATGTCGCAGAACCACTGCAGCGAGAGCAGCGGCTCCACGCGCGCGCCCGACCGGTGCGAGAACGGCACGGTGTGCAGGTAGTCCTCGGTTCCGCGGATGAGGCCCTGCGCCTCGAGGTCGGCCACCACCTGCTGCTGGGCCTCGGCCACCGGCAGGCCCCGGTAGGCCGGGGGCGCGGCGTCGGTGATGTGGCCGTCCTCGCCGATCACCTGGATGGCCTCCAGGCCATGGCGGCGCATGATCTCGAAGTCGTTGGGGTCGTGCGCGGGGGTCACCTTCAGCGCACCCGTGCCGAACGCGGGATCCACGTGCTCGTCGCCGATGATCGGCACCTCGCGGCCCGAGAGGGGCAGCGTGACGGTCCTGCCCACCATGTCGCGGTAGCGATCGTCATCGGGGTTCACCGCCACGGCGGTGTCGCCCAGCATGGTCTCGGGACGCACGGTGGCCACCACCACCTCGCCCGAGCCGTCGGTAAGCGGGTACGCGATGCGCACGAGAGTGTCGGTGACCTCGCGGTTCTCCACCTCGAGGTCCGAGATGGCCGACCCCAGCCCGGGATCCCAGTTGACCAGGTAGGTGTCGCGGTAGACGTAGCCCTTCTCGTACAGGTCCACGAACACCCGCAGCACCGCGCGGGCGTAGCCGTCGTCCATGGTGAAGCGCTCGCGCGAGAAGTCCATGGTGCACCCGAGGCGCGTGAACTGCTCCATGATGCGCCCGCCGTACTCGGCCTTCCATGCCCACACCCGCTCGAGGAACTCCTCGCGCGTCATGTCCAGGCGGCGCACGCCCTGCGTGGCGAGCTCCTTCTCCACCACCGCCTGCGTGGCGATGCCCGCGTGGTCGGTGCCGGTCACCCACTCGGCCTCGTACCCCGCCATGCGGTGGCGGCGGATAAGGACATCCTGGATGGTGCCGTTGAGCGCGTGCCCCATGTGCAGTGCGCCCGTGACGTTGGGCGGGGGCACGGCGATGACATACGGCGCGCGCGGGCTGGACGGGTCGCCGCGCAGGCAACCCGAGTCGTCCCAGGCCGCAACCCAGCGCGCCTCGACCTCATGCGGGTCGAGGCGTGCCGGCCACTCGCCTGCGCCCTCGGCGGCTACGCCGACTCCCCGGCTTCGGCGAGGGGCGGGTGGTCCTGGTCGTCGCTGTGCGCGGCCTCGGTGACCAGCGTGGGCGGGAGCCCCTTGTCGATGGTGTCGCGGGTGACCACGCACTTGCGCACGTCGTCGCGCGACGGCAGCTCGAACATCACGTCCGTGAGCGCGGCCTCGATGATGGAGCGCAGCCCACGGGCCCCGGTCTCGCGATCCAGCGCGCGGTCGGCGATGGCGTAGAGCGAGTCCTCGCTGAACACCAGCTCCGCGTCGTCGTAGTCGAAGAACCGGCAGTACTGCTTGGTGAGCGCGTTCTTTGGCTCGGTGAGGATGGTCACCAGGTCATCGCGCGTGAGCTGGTGCACGGCGGTGACCACCGGCAGGCGGCCGATGAACTCCGGGATGAGGCCGAACTGCACCAGGTCCTCGGGCAGCGACTCCGTGAAGAGGTCGTGCGGGTCCATCGCGGTGGTGGCCTCGCGCAGGTTTGCCGCGAAGCCCACGCCCTTCGTGCCGATGCGGCGGTCGATCACCTTGTCGAGCCCGGCGAATGCGCCGCCGCAGATGAACAGGATGTTCGTGGTGTCGATGGTGAGGAACTCCTGGTGCGGATGCTTGCGCCCGCCCTGGGGCGGCACCGACGCCACCGTTCCCTCCAGGATCTTCAGCAGCGCCTGCTGCACGCCCTCGCCCGACACGTCGCGGGTGATCGACGGGTTGTCGCTCTTGCGGGCGATCTTGTCGACCTCGTCGATGTAGATGATCCCCGTCTCGGCGCGCTTGATGTCGAAGTCGGCGGCCTGGATGAGCTTGAGGAGGATGTTCTCGACGTCCTCGCCCACGTAGCCGGCCTCCGTGAGGGCCGTGGCGTCGGCGATGGCGAACGGCACGTTGAGGATGCGCGCCAGCGTCTGCGCCAGCAGGGTCTTGCCGCAGCCGGTCGGGCCCAGCAGGAGGATGTTGCTCTTGTGGAGCTCCACCTCGGCGTCGCCGGCCTGCATCATCTGGATGCGCTTGTAGTGGTTGTAGACCGCCACCGAGAGGGTGCGCTTGGCCTCCTCCTGGCCCACCACGTAGTCGTTCAGCACCCCGTAGATCTCGCGCGGGCGCGGGAGGGTCTCGGCCTCCAGCGCAGCGGGAGCCTGGACGGCCTCCTCATCGATGATCTCGTTGCAGAGGTCGATGCACTCATCGCAGATGTACACGCCGGGTCCGGCGATGAGCTTCTTCACCTGTCGCTGGGACTTGCCGCAGAAGCTGCACAGCAGCTGCTCGCCGGTGTCATTGGTGGTCTCGGACATCTCCTGCCTTCGTGCGCGTGGGGAGCCGGGCCCGGACCTACTCGGCGTCGGGCTTCTTCTTCGCCGCGGGCTTCTTCGCGGCCGCGGGCTTCTTCGCCGCAGCCGTGCCGCTCCCCTTCGCACTCGACGTTGCAGCCTTCTTGGCGGCCGGCTTCTTGGCGGCCGGCTTCCCAGCCGGCGGCTTCTTCTTCCCGGCCGGCTTCTTGGCCCCGGGCTTCTTCTTCTCGGCCGGCTTCTTGGCCGCGGGCTTCGTGGCCGCGGACTCCTTCGTTGCGGCAGGCTTCTCGGCCGCCGGCGTCTTGGCTGCAGGCGCCTCGGCATCGGCCGGCGCCTCGTCCTGCTCGGCCGCGGCGTCCCGCTTCTCGGCCTCCTCGGGGGAGATGGGCGTGGCGGTGTCCACGATCAGGTTGACGGCCTTCTCCACGCGGAGGTCCTCGCGCAGGTTGTCCCACCCGTTGGCCTTGCGCAGGGCGTCCAGCAGCTCCTCGGCGTCGCGACCGGCGTCGGCGGCGTCCGCGCGCACGCGGGCCTCGATCTCCTCGTCGCTCATGGTGATGCCCTCGGCGTTGGCGATGGCCTCCACCACCAGCTCGCGCCGGATGGACAGCTCCGCGTCGGCCCGCAGCCCCTCGCGGGCCTGGTCGAGGGTCTGGCCCTGCATGGCCAGGTACTGCTCGAGGGTGATGCCCTGCGGCAGCTGGTGCGAGGTGTCGTGCAGGATCTCCTCCACCCTGCGCTCCACCATGACCGGCGGCACCTCGAGGGTGGCCTCGGCAACCGCGGCGTCGATCACCCGGCGCCGGTAGCGCTCCTCCACCATCTTGGCGGTGGCGGCGGAGAGGCGCTCCTCGATCTCGGTGCGCATCTCGTCGGCCGATGCGAAGCCCACGGTCTCGGCCAGGGCGTCGTCCACCTCGGGCAGCACCTTCTCCTGCACCTTCTGCACGGTGATGGAGTACGCCACCGTCTTGCCGCGGATCTCCTCGGGGGCGTCCTCGGGGTACGTCACGTCGAACTGCACCGCGTCGCCGGCCTTCGTGCCGTCGAGCGCGGTGGTGAACTCGGGCAGGATGCGGTCGGTGCCCAGCTCGATCAGCTGGTCGCGCGACTGGGCCTGCGGCAGGGCCTCGCCATCGAGCGTGCCATCGATGTCGGCCACCACGAAGTCGCCCACAACCGCCGTGCCGTCCTTGTCCTCCAGGCGCGCGCCCTGCTCGCGGATGCGGTCGAGCTCCTCCTGCACGGCCCCCTCGGGGGTCTCGTCGGCCTCGCGCATGACCTCCAGGCCCGTGTAGGTGCCCAGCACCGGGGTGGGCGGCACCTTCAGGGTGACCGCGAAGGCCACGCCCTGCTCCGTGGCGTCGCCCATGTCGAGCTCAGGCGAGTCGATGGGGTCCACGCCCGTGGCGGCCAGGGCCTCGCGATACCAGTCGTTGAGCGCGCGGTCGATGGTCTGCGCGAACAGGCCCTCGCGGCCCACGCGCTGGATGACCACGCCGGCGGGCACCTTGCCCGGGCGGAAGCCCGGTATCCGCATGCGCGCCGAGGTCTCCTTGACGGTGCGGTCGAATTGCTTGCGCACCTCGTCCTCGGGGACCGTGACGTCGATGCGGACCTGGTCCCCATCGAGTGTCGTGACTTCAGCGGCTACGGGCATGTCATCTCGCGGATCTCGGGGTGTTCATTGGCAGTGCGGGTGGGAGGACTCGAACCTCCACGGGTCTCCCCACCAGGACCTAAACCTGGCGCGTCTACCGGTTCCGCCACACCCGCACGAG
>CAZEUE010000092.1:0-7015 GCA_964514615.1 uncultured Bifidobacterium sp.
CGCAAGGTGTACCTGCTCGCCGAGGGCCGCCTGCTTAACCTGGCGTCCGCCGAGGGTCACCCGGCCGCCGTGATGGACATGAGCTTCGCCAACCAGGCGCTGTCGGCCGAGTACATGGCCAGGAACGCCACGTCGCTCGACAAGACCGTGTATGTGGTCCCCGAGGACATCGACGCCGAGATCGCCCGCCTCAAGCTGTACTCGATGGGCGTGGAGATCGACACCCTCACCGAGGAGCAGGAGAAGTACCTGGCGTCGTGGGACCAGGGAACCTGACCTGAGCACCACAGGCCTCGCCCCCGAGGACATCATCGCCCTGCGCGATGGCGCGGTGGTGATGCTCGACCAGACGCGGCTGCCCGGCGAGGTGGCGGACGTCACGCTCACCACATGGCCGGACGTCGTGGATGCCATCAAGCAGATGGTCATCCGCGGCGCTCCGGCCATCGGCGTGGCCGGCGCGATGGGCGTGGCCCTGGCGGCGCACCAGGCCGCCGCCAGCAGCAGCACCCGCCAGGCGTTCGACGCCGAGATGGGCCGTGCCATCGCCGAACTTCGCGTGGCGCGTCCTACGGCGGTCAACCTGGAGTGGGCGGTGGACCGCCTGGCCGGCGTGGTGGCAGATCATGAGGGGACGCCGGCTGAGATCGCCGACGAGTTGGCCGCCGCCGCCCGCGCCATCCATGCCGATGAGGTTGACCGCTGCGTGGCCATGGGCCACCACGCCGTGCCGCTGTTCACCCGGGGCGCGCGGATACTGACCCACTGCAACGCCGGCGCGCTGGCCACCGGTGGCTACGGCACCGCGCTGGGCGTGGTGCGCGCCGCCTACGAGGCGGACCCCACGGTGACGGTGATCGTGGACGAGACCCGGCCCCTGTTGCAGGGGTCCCGGCTTACCGCGTGGGAGTTGCAGCAGGACGGCATTCCGTACACGCTGATCACCGACAACATGGCCGCCATGCTGATGTCGCAGGGGCGGGTGACGCACGTGGTGGTTGGCGCCGACCGCATCGCGGCCAATGGCGACGTGGTCAACAAGATCGGCACGTACGGGGTGGCGATCCTGGCGCGCGAGCACGGGATCCCGGTGATCGTGGCGGCTCCCACGTCCACCCTCGACCTCACCATGCCCTCGGCAGCGGAGATCCCGGTGGAGGAGCGCGTGGCCGACGAGGTGCGCGGCCTCTCGCTGTTCGGCCGCCCGGCGTCATCGCCGGACGCGCCGGTGGCCAACCCCGCCTTCGACCGCACGCCTGCCCGGCTGGTGAGCGCGATCGTCACCGAGCAGGGGGTGCATCGCGCACCGTATGAGCGGTCGCTGCGCCGCGCCTGGGACGACGCCGGGCACTAGCGCCGCCGTCCGCACGACGGGCCCCGCAGCCTGCCGAGAACCGCGGGGCCCGCTGGCGTTTCCGCCATCGCCGGGCCCCAGGGGGACGCCCGACGCAGAAAACGCTAGCCGGCGTCTCGGATGGCAAGACGAAAGCCGGGTCCGCAGGCGGCTTTCGCCCGTGCGCGGGCCGCGCGGTTACTTCAGGCGGTAGGTGATGCGGCCGCGGGTGAGGTCGTAGGGCGAGACCTCCACCTTCACGCGGTCACCGGGGTTCACGCGGATGTAGTTGCGGCGCATGCGGCCGGCCAGCTTGGCCAGGACCACGTGACCGCCGTCCAGCTCGACGCGGAAGAACGTGTTGGGCAGGGCCTCGGTGACCTCGCCCTCGAACTCGATTGCCTGTTCCTTCTCGGTGGAGGCCGTGGTGGCTCCTCTCATCGTTGCCGGGGCCGGGCGCCCCGCGTACGCCGGTAACGCTAGCGCGGCCGACCGGGATCGGCACGCATTCGGGACGATCCGGCACGCATGCGCGCGCCCGATCGGGCCACGATTGCCAGCGGATGCGGACGCTCGGTACGGCATTCCTGGACATCATCATCGGCGACGGCTGCGCCGCGTGCGACATGCCGGGGCCACCGGCATGCGCGGCGTGCCTGGGGGGCATCCCGCCCGCGGCGTGCCCCGCATGCGCGCGGTGCAATCACCCGTGGCCCCGCGCGCGCGACGCCTGCCCGCAGTGCGTGCCGGGAGTGGCCTGGGCCCGGCACGCAGCCCCCTACCAGGCGCCGCTCCCCGCGCTGGTCAGCGCCCTGAAGGACGGTCGCCGGCGGGCACTGGCCGAGCCCCTCGCCACGGTGATGGCCCAGCGCATCGCTCCCCCGCCGGCCGGAGCGGTGCTGGTGCCGGTTCCCCTGGGCCGGCGGCGGATGCGCGAGCGGGGGTTCAACCAATCCGCGCTCCTCGCGGCCTGCCTGGCCGGGCGGTGGGGCCTTCCCGTGGCCCACGCGCTGGGCCGCGACGACGCCGCCCCGCCACAGCGCGGTTCCGGTGCCCGCGAGCGCCGCCGGCAGGTGGATGGGGCGTTCACCGCCGTGGGCGTGCCGCCCCTGCATGCGGTGCTGGTGGACGATGTACTCACCACCGGGGCCACGCTGCGCGCGGCCGCCCGGGCGCTGCGCGGCGCCGGTTGCGCCCGCGTGGGCGCGGTGTCACTGGCGCGGGTCGTCCCCCCGCCGTAGCGCACTAGAGTCGGTAGACGTCGGATATCGAGGGGGCTCACGCCATGGAACTCCAGGTCAGGGGACGCAACGTGCCGGTCACCGAGGCCCTCGAGGCCCATGCGCAGAAGCGCATGCAGAAGGTGGAGAGGGTCCTGGGGCCCATCGCCGACTCCGCGCAGGTGGAGCTGGAGTTGTCGGTGGAGCACAACCCCAGCATCACCCGCAGCCAGATCGCCGAGGTGACCGTGCGCAGCAAGGGGCCGGTCATCCGCGTGCGCGAGGCCGACTCGGACATGTATGCGGCCATCGACCTGGCGGCGCACCGCATCGAGCGGGCGGCACAGCGCCTGCGCGAGCGGCGCAAGGATCACCATGGACCGGGCATAGAGGCCGTGGCGGCAACGCCGGCCGAGATCGCCGCGCTCGACCGCCTGGGCAAGGACGCCACCGACGCGGTGGAGTCGCCGCCGCCCATTCGCATCGTGCGCAGCAAGCGGTTCGAGATGCCCTCGCTCACCCCTGAGGACGCCGCCGTGCGCCTGGAGCTCATCGACCACGCGTTCTTCGTATTCCGCAACGAGGCCAGTGGCGAGGTGAGCGTCATCTACCGGCGGCGGGATGGCGACTTCGGCCTCATCGAAGGGGCCTGACGCGCCGCGCGCCATGACCAGGTGGATGGCGGCGCTGGTGGTGGCCCTCGCGGCGGCCACCGGCGCCGTGGCCGCCGACCCGGCCCTCGTGGCCGACCTCGACCGCATGACGCCGCGTCCCGCGCTGGCGGGCGAGGGCCCGGGCCTCGTCACGGCGTCGGACGCCGCCGAGGCCGTGGCCTCGGCCGTGGTGGCGGCGGGCGACCCCCAGGCGGTCGTGCTGCGCGACGCCCTGGCAGGGCAGGGTGCCGTGGCCACGGCGGCGCGCACGTCGGCCCTCGCCGCCGGCGGCACGGCCACGTCGTTCGCCGCGGCATTCCCCACGGGGCCGGCGGCACGGGCCATGGTGCGGCGCGCCACGCTTGCCCTGCTGGGCCAGGCGGGCGCGGTGACGGCCCTCAGCGCCGAGCTCGAGCCCGTGCCCGGCGGGCGGGCGTCGATCGCCGTCATGCCCGACGGCAGCATCCGCACGCTGGCCGTGGCATCGCGCGGCGACCGCCTGGTGGGGACCGTGACGGTGCGCCCCGGTGCTGGCAGCCAGGACCTGCAGGAGATCGTGAACGGGGTCACCTATGCCTGGCAGCTGGTGAGCCCGCCGTCGACCGGCGTGGCGGAGGAGATCGGGGTGTCCGACGCCCTGCGTCTGCAGGTGCGGGCGGCGTGGTCGGCCGCGGGGCGCGCCGGCCAGGAGGTGCCGGGCAGCATGCTGGCGGCGCGCATGGAGGGCACCGCGTGGGTGATGGCCGACATGGGCGCGCCGGGCGCCCCCGACCTGCAGCTGTTCCGCGAGGCCACGCCGGGCGCCTATCGCGCAGAGGGAGCCGTTGCGCTGGCCGGTACGTGCCCGGGCATCCCCGTGGCCCTCCGCGAGGCCTGGGGCTACGCATCGGAATGCGCCGCGGGCGACCCCGGCGTGCCGTTGCCGGGCACGGCGGCCACCGGCGAGCTGCCGGAGCCGGTGCGCGGGGTGGGCATGTGGATCTGGTACGTCAACCGGTCCGAGCCGACGCTGCAGGGCATCATCGACCGCGCGCGCCGCCACGGCGTGCGCACGGTGCACATCAAGTCCGGGGACGGCACCAGCTACTGGCGGCAGTTCGATCGCGCGGTGGGCCCCCTCAAGGCGGCGGGCCTCCGGGTGTGCGCATGGCAGTACGTGCGCGGCACGCGCCCCGAGGCCGAGGCCGCCGTGGCAGCGCGGGCCGTGCGCGCAGGGGCCGACTGCTTCGTGGTGGATGCCGAGATCGAGTTCGAGCGCATCCGGCAGCGCTACCAGCGCGCCACGCGGTACATGCGCGCACTGCGCGCGCGCGTGGGTACGGCCTACCCGGTGGGTCTCACCACCTTCCCGTATGTCGACCTGCACGGCAGGTTCCCGTACTCGGCCTTCCTCGGCGGGCCCAACGCGGCCCAGTTCACCATGCCCCAGGTGTACTGGCGGGCGTTCCGCGTGTCGCCCGCCGTTGCCGTGGAGCGCACCATGCGGTGGAACCGCGTATACGGAAAGCCCATCGCCCTGCTGGGGGGCACCTACATGCGCGAGACGCCGGCGCAGATACGGCAGTTCCGGTGCGCGGCCAGGGCCGCGGGCGTGCAGGGCGAGAGCTGGTGGGCGTGGCAGAACACCCGGGCTCGCCAGTGGCCGGCCCTGGGGGGGCCGCTGTCGTGCCAGGCGCCGCTGTCGCTGCGCGCGGGCACCCGCTACCCGGTGATCGGCACGCGCTCGCGCGGTGACGTGGTGCGCCGCCTGCAGCAGCTGCTGCGCTCGCAGGGGGTGCCGGTGCGCGTGACGGGCATCTACGACGGGCGCACCCGGACCGCCGTGGCCGGCTACCGGGCCCAGCGCGGCCTGCCCGGGGGCACCGGCACCGACGATGCGCTGTGGGCCGACCTGCTGCAGCGCAGCGGGTCGGCGGTGACATCGCGCGCGGGGTAGGGGTGCCCGCCATTGGTACGCTTTCGGCTCCCGTAAGCGGCCGCTCGGACATGCCTTCATGAGCACGGAGTTGATCAACAAGGTCCTGCGCTTCGGCGAGGGACGCGGAATGAAGCAGCGGCTGCAGCGGGTGGAGCGCATCAACGCGCTGGAGCCCGAGATGCAGGAGCTCTCGGACGAGCAGATCCGCGAGCGCGCGGCGTCAATCCGCGAGCGCCTGGCCGGCGACGACGTGGACACCGATGACGTGCTGGACGAGGTGTTCGCCCTGGTGCGCGAGGCGTCGTGGCGCACCCTGGGCATGCGGCATTTCGACGTGCAGCTGGTGGGCGCGATGGTGCTGAACGAGGGCCGCATCGCCGAGATGAAGACCGGTGAGGGCAAGACCCTCACGGCAACCGCTGCCGTGGCGCTGAACGCGCTCACCGGCAAGGGCGTGCACCTGGTCACGGTCAACGACTACCTGGCATCCCGCGATGCGCAGTGGATGACGCCGGTGTACGAGGCCCTGGGCCTGAGCGTGGGCGTGATCGGCGCCATGATGCCCGAGGACCAGCGCCGGGCGGCCTACGAGGCTGACATCACCTACGGCACCAACTCGGAGTTCGGCTTCGACTACCTGCGCGACAACATGGCGGTGCGGCTCGAGGACTGCGTGCAGCGCGGCCACGCGTTCTGCATCGTGGACGAGGTCGACTCGATCCTCATCGACGAGGCCCGGACCCCGCTGATCATCTCGGGCGTGCCCGAGGCCGCCGCCGACACCTACTACCGCTTCGCGCGCATCGTGCCCACCCTGCGCAAGGGCGACGACTACGAGGTGGACGAGAAGCACCGCACCGTGTCGCCGCTCGAGAGCGGGGTCGAGAAGGTGGAGCGCGCGCTGGGCATCGAGCACCTGTACCTCGACGTCCACGGCCAGTTGGTCAACCACTTCATCCAGGCGCTCAAGGCCGAGTCGCTGTTCCGCAAGGACAAGGAATACATCGTCCGCGACGGCGAGGTGCTGATCGTCGACGAGTTCACGGGCCGCGTGCTGGAGGGGCGCCGCTACTCGGAGGGCCTGCACCAGGCCATCGAGGCCAAGGAGGGCCTGAAGATCCGCGAGGAGAACCAGACCCTCGCCACGATCACCCTCCAGAACTACTTCCGCATGTACGACAAGTTGTCGGGCATGACCGGCACGGCCTCCACCGAGGCCAACGAGTTCCACAAGATCTATGAGACCGACGTGGTGAGCGTGCCCACGCACCGGCCGATGATCCGCGACGACCGCAACGACCTCATCTTCAAGACGAGGGACGCCAAGTTCAACGCAGTGATCGAGGACATCAAGGAGGCCCACGATCGCGGGCAGCCGGTGCTGGTGGGAACCATCAGCGTCGAGATCTCCGAGATGCTCTCCGGGATGATGGACAGGCGGGGCATCCCGCATAACGTGCTCAACGCCAAGCAGCACGAGAAGGAGGCCGAGATCATCGCGCGGGCGGGCGAGCCCGGCGCGGTGACCATCGCCACCAACATGGCCGGCCGCGGCGTGGACATCAAGCTGGGCGAGGGCGTGGCCGACCTCGGCGGCCTCTACGTCATCGGCACAGAGCGCCACGAGAGCCGCCGCATCGACAACCAGCTGCGCGGTCGCTCCGGGCGCCAGGGCGACCCCGGTGCCACCCGGTTCTTCCTGTCGGCCGAGGACGATCTCATCCGCATCTTCTCCGGCGACCGCATGTACAAGGTGCTCGACCGCCTGGGCCCTGGCGACGACCTCCCGCTCGACTCGAAGATGCTCACCAAGACGGTCGAGGGCGCCCAGAAGAAGGTGGAGGAATACAACTTCAACATCCGCAAGCGGGTGCTGGAGTACGACGACGTG
>CAZEUE010000093.1:0-6879 GCA_964514615.1 uncultured Bifidobacterium sp.
CGTCCTGGTCGGCGAACCGCACCTCGATGCCGAACTGCGGCAGCGTGTGCGCGAAGAGGTTGTAGGTGCCGCCATACAGCTGCGGCTCGGCGATGACGTTGTCGCCCGCGCGGCAGACGTTCATGAGCGAGTACGCCACCGCGGCCTGCCCGGACGCCAGGGCGCACGCGGCGATGCCGCCCTCGAGTTGGGCCACGCGCTGCTCCAGCACATCCCAGGTGGGGTTCATGATGCGCGTGTAGATGTTGCCCGGCTCGGCAAGCGCGAACAGGTTGGCGGCGTGCTGGGCGTCGTTGAAGACGAACGAGGTCGTCTGGTAGATCGGCACGGCCCGCGCGTTGGTGGTCGGGTCCGGCACCTGCCCCCCGTGGAGGGCGATCGTGTCGCGGTGGTGGTCGCTCATGCGGCGGTGGTCTCCTGCGTGGTCGGCGATTGCCCCAATAAACTATAGAAATTTAGGTATTTTTCCAGATGGGGGCCGCGGATTGTAAACCGATCGCGCTGGCTAGTCTCGTGCGGATGCAGAACGCGCAAGATGCCGTCCGCGAGGCGGTCGACTGGGTCGTGCTGGTGGTGGAGTCGCTCGGCGCCATCATCATCGCCGTCGGCATCGTCATCTCGCTCGTGCTGCTGGTGCGGGCACTCATCCACCCCACCCAGCCGGCATCGTTCACGCGCCTTCGCCTGGTGCTGGGCTCGTACCTTGTGCTGGGCCTGGAATTCCAGCTGGCGGCCGACATCCTCAAGACCGCCATCGCGCCGTCCTTCACCGAGATCGGCCAGCTGGCCGCCATCGCCGCCATCCGCACGGTGCTGAACTACTTCCTCACCCGGGAGATCGCCGCCGAGCGGGCCGAGCTGGAGGCCGCCGGCGAGGACATGCCGCCCCTCCCCACGCCCCGGCACTAGTCCATGGGCAGCTGGGCGGCCACCGCGACCGACCAGGGCATCGTCCCGGTGCTGGCCGCGCTGGGAATCCTGGTGTTCGCCGCCTGCGCCCTGCGCGGGCAGTGGCGCCAGGGCCTTCCGCTGGGCCTGGACTTCTGGGTGGCCGGGGGCCTCATCCGCCTGTCGGCCGACACCTCGTGGGGCTCCATCGGCCTGGTCGCCGCGCTCATCGCCATCCGCATGATGGCCACCTGGTCCGTCAACCGCGCGGTGGCCGCCGGCGTTCAGCCCGGGAGCTGATCAGCCGGTCACCCTGACCGTTGGCACCGCCGACCGGGCACGCACTCGGGGCGCGTTGCCGGCCACGGCCGTGCCAAGCACGCGAACGGTGGCCGACCTGCGCGCCACCGCCCGGTAGCGCACCGTGTACGACGAGCCCTTGCGCACCTGGGCCCGGGTCCAGCACACCGCGTTGCCCCGGCGCACGCCGGTGGACGTCCGGTAACGAAGGGTCTTCGGGATGCTCAGGCACACCCGCACGCTGTTGGCGGGGTAGCGCGACCGCGTGCGCACCGTGGCCGACACCAGCACGGCCTTGCCGCGCTTCACCACCGCCGGGCCCACGCGCGCGCGGATTGCCAGGCGCGCGCGGGTGCCGCGCGGCACCCTCACGCGCGTGCGCACCGTCGCCGAGTTGTTGGACGCGTTGGGGTCGGACTCACTGCCGGTGGTCACCCGCGCGGTATTGGCCAGCAGGGCGCCAGCGCGGTCCTTGCCCACACGCGCTGCGATGTTCACCGTGGCCGACGAGCCAACGGGCAGGAAACCCACCGCACACGTGACGATGCGCCCGCGGATGCTGCACGGCTGGTTGTTGATGGTGGCCGCGGTGGGCATGACCCCCGGCGGAAGGATGTCGGTCACCGTTCCCCCGGTGCTGACGCTGCCACCGGTGTTGGTGACCACCATCTGGTAACCGATGGCCGCGCCGGGCCTCACGCGCCTGGCGCTGGCCTGCTTGGTGATGGCCAGGTCGGCCCCGGTGGCGCCGGGGTTCCCCGTGGCGCCGGGGTTCCCCGTGGCACCGGGGTTCACCCGCACCGACGCGCTGGCGGTGTTGTTGGCCGCATTGGGGTCGGTCTCGGCACCGGGCGTGAGCGTGACCGTGTTGGTGATGGTGGCTCCGGCATAGGCCGGATCGACGGTGGTGACGATGAGGGCGTTGTAGCCCTCGTTGGGCACGATCTCCCCGGCGCGGCAGGTGATTACCTGGCCCGCCACCGTGCAGGCGTCGGGCACGCTGCTCGACACGCTGGTGGGCGTGAGCCCGGCCGGCAGCGTGTCGGTCACCACCGAGCCGTTGCTGGAGTACGGCCCGTTGTTGGTGATCGTGAGGGTCCAGTTGACGGTGCCGCCGCCATTCACCGCGGCCGCGCCGGCCGTCTTGGCGACGACCAGGTCGGCCACGGGACCCGTGACGAACGGAGCGATGTCACGGTTGTTGTCGGGGTCGTAGTCTGGGGTGCTGGAGGTCACGTCCGCCTCCGCGGCGGTGCTCACCTCCACCAGGCCGGTGCCCGCGCGGACCCCGATGGTGGTGGTCACGCTGCCCCGGTCGGCGATGTCGGCAAGGGCGCACGTGACCACCTGGCCGGCGATGGTGCATCCGGCAGGTGCAGAGATGGGAGTGAGCTCACCGGGAATGGTCACGGTGAGCGTGGGCGACAGCGCCGTGGACGGCCCGTTGTTGACCGTGGTGAACGACACCTCGCCGGTGGCGCCAGCGGCGATCGACCCCGGCCCCGAGGCATTCACCTGCAGGTCCGCGGCCTGCGTGACGATGGTGGTGGCCAGGTCGGCGTTGTCCGAGGCATCGGGGTCGGTGGTGGACGAGAAGACGTTGGCCAGGTTCACGGCCTGGCGCTTCGCGGGGTCAGCGACGAAGTCCGCCGCTGCGCGGATGGGCGCCGTGATGGTGATGGTGCGCGAGGCACCGCTGGGCACGCTGGCCCAGGAGCAGATGAGGGTGGTCACGCCGGCGCCGGGAGTGGTGCACGTGGCGCCGTCCACCTGCGTGAAGACCACGCTTTGCTCATTCACGGCCGCTGGCAGGCGATCCACCACCCGCATGTTCGACGCCGCAGCCGGACCGCTGTTGGTGGCGGTGATCGTGTAGGTGACCGACCCGCCCTCGGCCACGGAGGGCGAGCTCACGGATTTCGCGATCGACAGGTCCGCCCCGGGCCGGATGGTGAGCGTGGCGGTATCGGTGACCGGCGATGGAGTGACGTCCGACGATGCCGTGGCGGTGTTGGTGACCGTGGTGGGCGTGGCGCCCACCAGCGAGATGTCGGGGCGCGCGCGGATGATGACCGTGGCAGCGGCATTCGCCGCGATGGTGCCGAGCGCGCACGACACCACGGTGGTACCACCCGACCCCGGGGCCACCGAGCAGCTGCCCTGCGTGGACGTGTACGACGCGTAGTCGAGCCCCGCCGGCAGGGTGTCGACCAGCGTGGCGTTGGTTGCCGCCGACGGCCCCGTGTTGCGTACCTCGATGCGGAAGCCACCGAGGGTGCCGAAGCTGATGGTGCCACTGAGGGCTGCCTTGTTCACCGCCAGAGCGGCAAGCGGCGACTGCCCCGCGGTTGCGGTGGACGAGTTGTTCAGCCGCGCCGGGCTGCTCGCGTCGTTCGGCTCACCGCCGCTGCCATCCGCCAGCGTGGCGGTGTTCTGCACGTCCGATCCCGCGGTGAAGTCCATCACCGCGGTGATGACCGGAAACGACGCCCCGGGCGCCAGGATGTCGCCCGCGTTCGTGCGCTGGCAGCTGAACGAGGTGGCGGGGGTGCCGGTGGTGCTGCACGTCCACCCGGTTCCGCTGGGGGTACCCACGAGCGTGGCACCCGCGGCCAGAGTGTCGTTGACCGTGACATTGCTGGAGGTGGTGACGGTGCCCTCGTTGGTCACCACCATGTCGAACGTGTAGCGATTGCCCGACGACGATGCGACGGACTTGGTGATGCCCGGGTCCGGGTAGGTCACCGTGATGGAGTCCTCGGCCACCACCGAGATGGGCAGCCCCAGGTCGGGCGACACGAAGTCCAGGGTGGCCGTGTTGGTGATGACGTCATCCAGGGGCTCGTCCGCGCGGATTCTCCCCGTGAACTGGAACGTCTGCGTGGCCTCCGCGGCGGGTGACGGCGGCATGATCCCGCCGGCCGTCGCCGTGGCACCGGTGCCCAGGTTCACGATCAGGTTGTCCGCGGTGGAGGCCGTGGCCTTCTTCACGGTGGTGGTGTCGGTGGGGCCCGATAGGTAGGTGATGCCGGGCGGGATGACGTCGGTCAGTTGCACGTCGGTGGCGTTGGCCGACCCGCTGTTGGTGGCGGTGACGGTGTAGGTGACCGTATCGCCGGGCTTGGAGCCGCCCGTGGAGGTCTTGGTCAGCGTCACGTCCGGCGAGAACAGCTCAGTGGCGAACGTGATGGCCTGCGGGGCATAGGTGTCGCCGTTGGTCTTGGCACGGAAGATGGCGCTGGTATCGCCGTTGCCGAGGAACCCATCCGCCGAGAACAGGCTGGAGTCGTACCCGAGGTTGTTGCGCCAGTCGGGGGTCTTGGTGGTCACGTAGGCGCCACGGTTGGCGATGGTGCTGTTCTCGGTGTTGTTGGACGGGTGGACGGCGTCGGTGAGGCGGTTGTCGTTCACCGTGAGGTAGTCGCCGGTGGCCCCTGCATCGCCCTCTGCCGCCACCACTCCCACCGTGGTGTTGACCGCCCCGGTGGTGGGCGTCTTGAAGCCGCTGAGCGGGATGTCCAGCTGCTGGGTGCCGCTCACCACGCGCAGGCCATCGAACACCGAGAGGTTGCGCAGCGGCTCCGCCGGGTTGGAGTAGGCCACCACCAGCGACCACCCGGCGTACGCATTGCCCCCGGTGCCGGTCTGCACGTCGGCCACGGTGTAGGTGCCCGCCCCCGCGCTCTTCACCAGGGTGGTCACGTCGGCGAAGGCGCCGTAGCCGCCCCCCACCGCGATGGCCGCCGTGTTCACGTCGTCGCCGAGGGCGGTGACCGTGGAGTACGCGGCGTCGCCCGGCGCCTTGATCTTGACGGTGCCGATGGCCGCGGCGTTGGGCGGATTCTGCGGCACGGCCTTGAACCCATTGGCGCCGCTGATGGCCTCGCCCTTCTTGTTGAGGCCCGTCCAGTAGAGGCCGGCGAACAGCACCCGGCTGCCGGCCGGCATCGCCAGTTGCGCGGACGACGACGTGAAGGTGGACGGATCGGAGTCGACGTCCAGCCAGCGCATGTCGAACGAGTTGTTGTTGCGCGACCCCGTGCCGTCCCGCGCCGCGAGGCACCCCGAGTTCATGAGCGGGTCCACCGTGTCGGTGGGGCATTGCATCATCACGTTGGCGGCCATGGTGATCTGGCCGTTCACGTTGGTGCTGTAGCGCAGCGTGAAGTTGCGCTCCGCCGCCGCTGCCGCGGTGGCGAGGCCCAGCAGCCCTGCGAGGGCGGCCAGCAGCGCGGCAAACCGGACGAGGGGTCGGCGGGCAGTCACCGCGGCCACACTAGCCACCCGCGGCGGCTGCGCCTACCCCGGAAGGCACCGAAGCACCTGCACATGGGGGGGTTATCCCCCGGTTTCGCCGACCTCGCGCTCGCTCACCGCCCCGGTCTCCAGCGCCCTGCGCGCGAGCTCACCACGCTTCTCCCCCTGCGGCACGTCATCCATGCCGAACCGGCTGTAGAGCTCCTTCAGGTGGCTCTTCACACCATCCATGCTCAGGAAGCACTCGTCGGCGATCTCCTGGTTGGTGGCGGGCGTGGCGCGACGCTCGCGCACTTGCGGCCCGCAGAGCGCCACCAGCACGCGCTTCTGCGCGGGGGTCACCTGGGGCGCGGCGTGCTCCGTGGCCACGAGGGTCCCCGGGTCACCTCCCTCGGCCGGGTCGCGGAACACGATCACGGTGTCCCCCGCGCGCAGCCAATCGCGATCGCGCAGCCGGTGCCGCCCGGCCACCCGGATGCCGTTGACGAACGTCCCGTTGCGCGACAGGCCGTCGTCCTCCACGGCCCAGGCCCCGCCCAGCAACTCGAGGACCGCGTGCACGCCCGACACCCGCCCGTCCAGCGGCAGCGCCAGGTCATTGTCGGCGTTGCGGCCCACGGTCACGCGCTGGCGATCGCCCAGCGACACCACCACGAACCGGTCGTCGGCGTCGCGCAGGAACAGGAAGGGCGCGCCCGAGCGCTCGGCGGCGATCACCGCCTTCGACTCGGCCACGCTCTCGGCCTTGGGATGTCGGGGCTCGGCCACGTGCAGGTCGCCTCCCTCCGCACCCTAGCCGCCCATCGCGGCACGGGCGCGCCGAGCAAGCTCGGCAGCCGAGGCGGGGCGAGCCGCGGGGTCGCGCGACAGCGCGCTGGCCATTACGGCGTCCAGCCCGGGGTGTCCGGGCACCGGCGGCGGCGGCTCCGACAGGGCCGCTGCCAGCGACGCCCCGGCGGAATCCCGCGCGTACGGCGCGCGACCCGCGAGCATGGCGAAGAGCAGCGCGGCGAGGCCGTAGACGTCGGCAGGGGGCCCGGCGGGCTCTCCCATGATCTGCTCGGGGGCGGCGTAGCCGGCGGTTCCCAGCACGTCGCCATGGCTCGAGATCGTCCCCTCCTGCTCACTCCGCGCGATGCCGAAGTCGGTCAGGTACACGTGCCCGCCCGCCGCCTGGTCCACCAGCACGTTGGCGGGCTTGACGTCGCGGTGCACCAGCCCACGGGCATGGGCGGCGTCCAGGGCGGACGCCACCGCGTCGGTGATCCGCAGCGCCTCGGCCGGGGGCAGCGGCCCGCCGTCGCGAAGGCGCGTGCCGAGATCCGGACCGTCGACCAGGCGCATGGCCATGAACAGCACGTCATCGTCGTCACCGGCGTCGAACACCGGCAGCACGTTGGGGTGCTCCAGCTGCGCCGCCACGCGGGCCTCGCG
>CAZEUE010000094.1:0-6871 GCA_964514615.1 uncultured Bifidobacterium sp.
ATGATGTACACGGCCGGGTGCGAGTAGAACCAGAAGATGTGCTGGTACATGATGACGTCGCCGCCCTGGTCGGGCACGAAGAAGTTGGTGCCCATCACGCGGTCGAACAGCGTCAGGAACTGCGAGCCGGCCACGAACGGCGTGGCGAATACCGCGAGCACCGAGGTGACGGCCGTGGCCCACGCGAGGATGGGCATGCGCCAGATGGTCATGCCCGGGGCCCGCATGGTGATGATGGTCGCCAGGAAGTTGATGGCCGTGGCGATGGATGATGCCCCGGCGAACTGCACTCCCAGCGCGAAGAGCGTCTGGCCCACGCTGCCCTGGCTGGCCAGCGGCGGGTAGGCGGTCCACGCCGACGAGAACATGCCCGTGAACATGCTGGCCAGGAACATGAACCCGGCCACCGGCAGGAACCAGAACGACAGCGCGTTCAGGCGCGGGAACGCCATGTCCTTGGCGCCCAGCATGATGGGCAGCACGTAGTTGGCCAGCCCGCCGAACACCGGCACGGCGAACACGAAGATCATCAACGTGGCGTGCATGCTGAGGAACCCGTTGTAGGTCTCGCCGTCGGCGATCTGCTGGCCCGGGGCCGCGAGCTCCGTGCGGATGAGCAGGGCCATCAGCCCGCCCCACAGCATGAAGAAGAAGGTCATGGCCAGGTACTGGATGCCGATGACCTTGTGGTCGGTGTTGATGCGGAAGTACTGCTTCCAGTTGGTCACCCCGTGGAAGGAGTGGTCCTCGTGGGAGATGTCACCGCCCTTGGCCCAGTACAGCCAGAAGTCGAAGCAGCCGATGCCCCACAGGAACCCGATGGCGCCGAGCAGGCCGGCCGTGGTGGCGTACACCTCGCCGTTCCACAGGGGCTCGAACCCGAAGCCCACCCGCAGCAGGAACACCAGGAGGAACGCGAACAGGATGCCGCCGACGGTGCCGTAGGCAGCACGGATCCACCAGTACGAGACCGGTCGCGGGTCCTGGTGGATCTCGTGGCCGCCGTGGCCACCACCGGATGCGTGTGCGGGAGCGGGTGCGTGAGTTGCCATGTTCTTCGCTCGGTCTCGGGTTGGCTACTTGATGGATTCCACGTACGACACGACGTCAGCAACCTCGGCGCCGCTGACGAGTCCGCCGGGCATGGCGCCGCGGCCGTTCTTCACCACGTCGCGGATGCCCGCGGCGTCCAGCTGCGACCCCGCCAGGATCGGGCCCACGCCGCCGGCCTCGGTGCCCAGCCCCGCGTGGCAGCCGCTGCACTTGGCCTCGAAGATGGTCTTCCCCGCCGCAACGTCACCCGGGCCGCCCTCCAGCTTGGCCGCCGCGGTGGCGGCCGCGGTGTCGGCCTTCACGCGGGCGCTGGACCGGGTGAGGAACGACTGGAACTCCTGCTCCGACACCACCTTCACCTCGGAGCGCATGACCCCGTGGCCCACGCCGCAGAGTTCGGCGCAGATGACGGGATAGGTGCCCTCCTTGGTGGGGTTGATCCAGATGGTGTGGGTGATGCCGGGAACGGCATCACCCTTGATGCCGAACTCGGGCACCCAGAAGTCGTGGATCACGTCGCGTGCGCGCAGGTTCAGCTGCACCTGGCGGTTCACCGGCACCACCAGCGTGCCCGTCTCGATGCCCGCGTCCGGATAGCCGTACGTCCACATGAACTGCTGGGCGTAGACATCGACGTTGAGGCGGTCGGCGGCCACGGCCTCGTTGCGCTCGAGCACGATGTACCCGTACACGGCCACGGTGATGAGAGCGATCACCGGAATGGCCGTCCAGATGATCTCCAGCTTCGTGTTGCCGTGGTGCGGCGGGCCGTCCTCGAGGTCGTCGTCCTTCGCGCGCCACTTCCAGATGGCGTACACGAGGATGCTCGTGACGATGACGAAGAAGAAGGCGCTGAGCCAGAAGAGGAACCACAGCAGGCCGAACGTGCGCTCGGCCTGCTCGCTCTGCGCGGGGGGCAGCCAGTCGATGATCAGCGCCTGCGCCGCCGTGATGGCCGCGATGACGATGCCGATGACTGCCAGCGGGATGATCGGAACGTTCTTGTACACGAGTGATAACCCTAGTCGGGTTGGAGGGCGTGACAGGACCCGAAAAAGGGGGACCTGTTGTCCCTGATGCCGTGTCCGTGGAAAACCGCAGCACTCATGCGATGGCCGGTCGGCGCACCAGCGGCGTGGCGGCGATGATCCCGCACGCCACGAACAACAGGCCACCGATCACCAGCGGCGAGCCCACCCCGACCTCCTGGAACAGCACGGTGGCCGCGATGGGGGCGATGAGGCGCGACAACCCGCCGGCCGAGGCCAGCACCCCGAGGATCCCGCCCTGGTCGTCGTCGGGTGCGCGCTGCGACACGATGGCGTTGACCGTGGGGAAGGTGAGCCCCGACCCCAGGGCCACCACGGCCAGCACCGGGAACAGCAGCCACAACTGGGTGGTGAAGCCCAGGGCGATCAGCGACGCCGCGGTGAGCCACAGGCCCGCGCGCAGCACGGTCCACTCGCCCAGCCGCACGGTGAGCCGGTGCACCAGGCCACCCTGCACGATGGCGGCGAATACCCCGATGAACACGAACACCAGGCCGGTCTCGGTGAGCCCGAACCCGAACCGCCGGTTGCCGAACAGCGAGAACACCGATTCCATGGCCACGAACCCCAGGCCACCCAGGAACGAGATCCAGATCAGCGGGCCGTAGTCCCGCGATGCCACCGCCCGGGCCAGTGCCGTCCAGCGCGCCTGGCGGGCGCCCTCGCGACTGCCCTTGGGCCGCGACTCGGGCAGGCGCTTCCACGCGAGGGCGAAGTTGGCCAGCGCGGCGGCGGCGGCCAGGATGAACGGCGCGCGCGGGTCGATGGCGGCGAACAGGCCGCCGATGGCCGGCCCGATGATGAAGCCCAGGCCGAATGCCGCGCCGATCAGGCCCATTCCGCGCACGCGCTCCTCGTCGGTGGTGATGTCGGCCACGTAGGCCTGCGCGGCCGCATACGACGCCCCCGAGATGCCGTCCAGGATGCGGGCGAGGAACAGCACCCACAGGGCCGGTGCGAACCCGAACATCAGCCACGCCGCGGCCGACCCCAGCAGCGAGCCCAGGATCACCGGGCGGCGGCCGAAGCGGTCGGAGACCCGCCCCCAGATGGGCGCGAAGATCAGCTGCATCAGGGCGTACGACGCCGTGAGGAAGCCGATCTCCACCACCGAGGCGCCGAACTCCTCGGCGTACAGCGGCACCAGCGGGATCACGATGCCGAAGCCGATCAGGTCGATCAGGACCGTGGAGAAGACGATCCCCAGCGGCGTGCCGAAGAACCCCAGGCGCATCCTCACAGGGCGGCGTCCACCGCGACCACCACGAACAGGAGCGCGAGGTACAGCAGCGAGTAGTGGAACGTGATCGCCGCCCAGGCCCTCCGCTGGTCACCGCGCCACAACTGCACGGCCATCCACAGGAACGGCAGCCCCAGCACCAGGGCCCCCGCCAGGTACACGGCGCCGGCGCCGGCCGCGTACGGCAGCAGCGTGGTGCCCAGCATCACGATGGTCCAGAGCAGCACCTGGAGGCGCGTGGCGGCCTCGCCGTACACCACCGGCAGCATGGGCACGCCGGCCTCGGTGTAGTCCTTGCGGATCATCAGCGCCAGCGCCCAGAAGTGCGGGGGCGTCCACACGAACACGATGGCGAACAGCAGCACCGCGCCGAACGTGAGGTCGCCGGTCACCGCCGCCCACCCCACCAGCGGCGGCACCGCGCCCGCGGCGCCGCCGATCACGATGTTGTGGATGGTGGTGCGCTTGAGCCACAGCGTGTACAGGCCCACGTAGAGCGCGACGCCCAGCAGCGACAGCGCCGCGGCCAGCCACGTGGTGAGCAGGCCGAGCACCAGCACGCTGGCCACCACCAGCCCCACGCCGAACCACAGCGCGGCCACCGCCGGGATGCGCCCCGACACGATGGGCCGGCGGTCGGTGCGGCCCATCACGGCGTCGATGTCGCGGTCCACGAACTGGTTGATGGTGTTGGCGCCGCCCGCCGACAGGTAGCCGCCGATCACCGTCCACAGGATCAGCCAGCCACTCGGCACGCCCTGCTCGGCCGCGAACATGGCGCACACCGTGGTGATCAGCAGCAGCGAGATGATGCGCGGCTTGGTGAGGGTGACCAGGTCGCGCAGCAACCCGGGCGGGCGGGCCACGGCGTCGGCGGTGGTGGTGCCCATCAGGGCATCACCCAGGCGGTCCACGCCACCAGCGCCACCGACATCGCCAGCGGCAGCACCAGCCAGAGCGTCTCGGTGGAACTGGTCGCGCCACGCGCCAGCGGGGCCCGCATGCTCCACATGCTGCGGATGATTGCCAGGCCGGCCCCCACGACCAGCACTGCGGCGATGATGAGCACGGCAAGGCGCACGACGGCCGAGGATAGTGAAGGCCGGCAGGCCGTCCGGGCCAGACATGGGTTGACGTTCGGCCCAGAAGGCGGCACCGTCCCGTGTCATGGACTCCCGTTGCGACGTCGTGGTGCTGGGAGCCGGCCCCGCCGGGCTGGCCGCGGCGCTGCGCGCGGCGCGGGCCGGGGCCAGCGTGACGCTGCTCGAGGCCGGCGACCAGGTGGGCGGCCTGTGCCGCACCCTGCAGTCGGATGGGTGCCGATACGACCTGGGCGGGCACATCCCCTTCCTGCGCTCCCCGGAGCGCGTCGCATGGGCCGCCGACCTGCTGGGCGATGACCTGATGTGGGTGGACCGGCCCGTGGCGCGGCTCGAGGACGGCCGCATCCGCCCGGGTCGCTACATCGACCAGCATCCGGGCCGGGTCACCGATGCCGTGCCGCAGGACGGCACCGCGGCAGGCGAGCTGGGCAGCACGGTGGGGGCGGCCTTCCGCGACCGCGTGGTGCGCCCCTACATGGAGAAGGTGGACGGCTGGCCGCTCGAGGTGATCGCCGCCGACCGCGCCGTGAAGCTGCGCGACGAACAGCGCGCGCCCGACGGCTTCTGGTTCCCGCCCGGGGGCATCGGCGCGCTGATGGATGCCATGGCCGGTGCGGTGCGCCACGCGGGCGGCACGGTGCGGCTCGGCGCGCCCATGACCGCCCTGCTCCACGACGACGGCCGGGTCACCGGGGTGATGGTGGGGGGCGACCAGCCGGGCACCATCCACGCCGCGTCGGTGATCTCGGCCGTCACCCCCGGGCTCGCGGTGCGGGCCGCCGAGCCCGCGGCGCCGCCCGACCTGCTCCCCCCCATCACCATGCGCGCGGTGGCGCTGGTGTACCTGGTGGCCGATCGCGAGAGGGTCACCGACGAGGCCTGGATCCAGGTGAGCCACCCCGATGTGCCGTTCTCGCGCATCGCGGAGTTCGCGAACTGGGATCCGCGCATGGTGCCCGCCGGGCGCACCGTGGTGTGCGCCGAGGTCTACGGCACCGGCGCGGCCGACGACCCCTGGTGGGCACTGGATGACGCCGCGCTGGCGCGGGCGGTGGCCGATGCGCTCGCCAGCCCCCTGGGCTGGGTGGACGACCCCTCGGCGTTCCGCATGCTGCAGGTGGTGCGCATGCCACGGGCATACCCGCTGGTGGAGGCCTGGCGAATCGACGACGCCCTGCGCGCGCCCATGTGGCTGGCGTCCCTCGATGGGCTCGAGCTTGCACGTGGCGGCACGGTGGTGACCGCCATCGAGGCCGGCGAGGCGGCGGCCGACCGCGCCGGCGGGGCGGTGCCGGCGGGCGTGGCATGACCACCGCGCAGGCGGCGCTGGCCGATCAGCTGCGCCACCTGCTCGGCCCCGACCGCGTGCTGCAGGGCGACCTCGCCCGCAGCCTGTACGCGCACGACGGCTCGATCGTGGGCGGCGACTGCGGCATGGTGGTCCTGCCCGAGACCACCGACGAGGTGGCTGCCTGCATGAGGATGGCCCATGCCGCGGGGGTGGAGGTGACCCCGCGCGGATCGGGCACGGGGCTGACCGGCGGGGCCGTCCCGCTGGACGGCGGGCTGGTCATCTCGCTGGCGCGCATGCGCGAGATGGGCGAGGTGGACGTGGCCAACTCCTGCGTGTGGGTGCAGCCGGGCGTGCTGAACCTCGATGTCAGCACCGCCGTGGCGCACCTGGGCCTGCACTACGCGCCGGACCCCTCCAGCCAGCAGGCGTGCTCGATCGGCGGGAACGTGGGCACCAACGCGGGCGGCCCCCACTGCCTGGCCTACGGGGTGACCGTGCAGCACGTGCTGGCCGTGGAGTTGGTGCGGCCCGACGGCACCGTCGAGGTGCTGGGCGGCGTGGCCCCCGATGCCCCGGGGTACGACCTGCGCGGCGTGGTGGTGGGCGCCGAGGGCACGGTGGGCGTGGTCACCCGCGTGCTGCTCCGGCTCACCCCCCTGCCGCCGGACGTGCGCACCATGCTGCTCGACTTCACCTCGGTGTCCGATGCCTCGGCGGTGGTGCAGGCCATCATCGCCGAGGGTGTCATCCCCGCGGCCATCGAGATGATGGACCGCAACATGACCCTTGCCGTGGAGGAGTTCGTGCACGCGGGCCTCCCCACCGATGCCGCGGCGCTGCTGCTGGTGGAGGTGGACGGCACGCCGGCCGAGGTGGAGACCGGCACGGCCGTGGTGCAGCGGGTGGCCGCGCGGCACGGGGTGCGCACCGTGCGCGTGGCGCAGGACGAGGACGAGCGCGCCCTGCTGTGGAAGGCGCGCAAGACGGCATTCGGGGCGGTGGCGCGCGTCAAGCCCTCGTACTACCTGCACGACTGCGTGGTGCCGCGTACCCGGTTGGTGGAGATCATGGAGGCCATCGGCGAGATCACCGAGCGCGAGGGCGTGATGTGCCTCAACGTGTTCCACGCCGG
>CAZEUE010000095.1:0-3138 GCA_964514615.1 uncultured Bifidobacterium sp.
TGGGGTGAGAGCTCTGACGGTGTCGGGTGGCTCCTGTGTGACTGTGTGATCGTCAAGTGAGCGTCGTGTGCATAGCCTGATGACGAGGGATGCTCTGTGCTCATCCGGCGAATCCGTACCGAGGCACGAGCGCGAGGGTTCGAGTTCCGGCTGGTTCGCCATGGCTCCCGCCATGACCTCTGGAGGTGCGCGGCCGCGCCCATTCCAACCCCCCGGCATCGCGAGATCGACGAAGCCACAGTCGAGGCAGGGATCGTCCGGCGCCTCGAGGCGGTGTTCGGCCCCGGGTGTTGGAGGTGAGCCCGCGTCGCACCTACCGGGTGGCTGCCGAGCGCAACGATCGCGGCTGGTGGATCGTCCGGGTGCTCGATATGCGCCATGTCGTTACCCAGGCACGGCGCGCCTCTGACATCGAGGACTCTGCCCGTGATGTCATTGCCCTTCTGGAGGGCACCCCGCCCGCCTCATTCGACCTCGAGGTCACTCACCATGTGGCCGACGCCCTCGATGCCGACATCGCAGAGGCCCGTCGCCTGCGCGACGAGGCGGATGCCCTCATGCGGCGGTCACGAGAGGCCATGGCGGATGCCGCGCGCCGCCTGCGCGATGCCGGGCTGAGCGTGCGTGACATTGGCGCACTGCTCGGCATGGCCCACCAGCATGCGCAGCAGATCCTCGCCGGTCGCCCCCGTGGGGCCCGCCGCTGACCGAACGCCGCGCTGCCACTGCGTCGCTGCGACCCGGCGCGATGCCTCGGCCAGCGCGTCGGCCAGCCCGCCGGCGACCAACTGCTGGAGCGCCCCGCGCGCGCGATCCGGATGTCCGGGCGGCGCCGGGAAGAGGGCGAGGAGAGCCGTCACATCGAGGGCGTCGGGCGGTGCCACGCCGCGCATGACGCTCGCGTGGCTGCTCCATGGCCAGCCTTCGGGGTGGTCCACGAGCCCCGCCCTGACGGGGTTGAGGGCCACGTAGCGAATCAGCGCGTGCAGCTGCCGATCGTCGTCCACGCGGACGTGGTGAAAACGGTCGCCGAAGACGTGGCCTGATTGGGCATGGCGCTTGTTGAAGCGTTGTGCGTAGCCCCCGAGCAGCGACTTCATTCCGCGGCTGATGCCGTCTGAATCACCAGCGATCACCAAGTGCACGTGGTTGACCATGAGGCAGTAGGCAAGGCATGACCAGCCGTGCGCGCGGCATGTGCGGCCAAGCCCGTGGATGAACGCACGATTGTCGTGTTCATCGAGGAATATGGCCTTGCGGTTCGTGCCCCGGGCTGTCAGGTGAAGGGGCCCGTCGCCCTCCAGGAATCGTCCGTGTCGCGGCATTGCGCCCCCTGATCGTCGTTGGGGCGATTAGTGCACGGCCCACGTGGCGCGTGTGCAGCGTTGTGTGCCGAAACTGGCAAGGGACAGTCCCAGGCGTGGGACTGTCCCTCCGCCGGGGCTGTCCCTCTTGGGGCCCTCTCGGAGGCTACGGGCGTTCGTCGATTATCCGCAGGTTGTAGTAGCGCCACTCCATTGCGATGTCGCTCACGCCGAAGCGCTCGGCAGCGGCATCGACGTCCAGGCCCTCGCCCGCCGCGCGGCGCACCTGCGCCTCGGGCATGAGCAGCGAGGCGGCGAAGTTGTTGGCCTCCCGCTCGAGCGGGCCGCCCGTCTTCGACGCCATGTCGGACTGCCGGCACATGATGGGCTCGGGTGCGACGCCCCGCCCCTCGTCGCACTGGCATACCCAGTGCCCGATCTCATGCGCCAGCGTGAAGCGCCGGCGCCCCTCGCTCTCGCGTGCCTCCCGGGCATTCAGGTAGACGTAGCGCGTGGCCGGCACGAGGAGCCCCGACACCTCGATGTCGCCTGACTCCACCACAAGGAGCCCCAGCAGGTCGGTGGCGAGGGCGTCCACCGGCACGGCCCCCTCCGTCGCGCCAAACGCCGCGGTGAACCTCGCGAGCAGATCCTCCGCGCGCGGGTCCGACTCGCGGCGGCCGGTGCTCACCCCGGCCCGCCCGTGAAGAGGTCGTCCACCTCGTCCGGATCACCTGGGAGGGCTGCGAGGGCGTCGAGGCTCACCTCGGTCCCGGGCTCCGCCCGCGCGAACACCACCGGCTCCGCGTCGGGCGCGCCGGCCTGGGGACCCTTGAGCATGAGCGACGCCCGCGCCACGCCCATCACCTTGGCCACCGCCTCGAACACCCGGTCGCGAATGCCGGCGAGGGGGAGTTGCCCGTTCTCGAGCTCGTGGTAGTACACCGCGACCCGCTGCTCCTTGGCGGGCTCCAGGCCGAGTTCCTCGCGCAGGTCGCTCACCACCTGGTCGCGCGTCATGCCCTTGGCCGTGCGCAGCTCCAGCAGCGGCGGCTGCCCGCGCAGCATGGCCTGCACCATCAGCAGGGTCTCGGGCGCGGGATCGGGGGGAGGCTCCTCGGCCAGGATGAGGCGGATGCGTCGGCCGAGTTCGGGCCGATCGGCCTCGGGCGCCCGCTCGAGGAACGCGGCGGCATCGGGGTGGCTGCCCCCGGAGTACTCGCGGCGGAACTCCTCCGCCAGGTCGTCGAGCAGGCTCACGCCCCCTCCTCCGCGAGCCAGCCATGGATGCGATTCTTGGCACGGTGGTGGATCTGGTGCGCGTTGTTGGCCGTGATGCCCATGGCCTCTGCCACCTCTGACAATTCAAGCCCCTCGAGGTAGTGCATGGTCATGAGCGTCCCCTCGCGGTCGCCAAGGCGCCGGAACAGGGCCTCGACCACCTCGTCCTGCCCCACTTGGTCGATCTCCCGGGAGGCGCCGAGGTCGACGGGTTCGTCCCCCGGCAGCTCCCCGATGAGCTGCTCGCGCTCCCGGCGGCCGGCTGCGCGCGCCACGTAGCCCCGGAGCGTCCAATTGGTGATCTGGAAGATCGCCGCGCCGATGGGCAGCCGGTATCGCATGCCCGACTGGATCTCGCGGGTGACGCGCAGGAATACCTCCTGCCGGACCTCCTCCACCTCGCCGCCGCGCACCCGCCCGCTGGCCCGGATCCAGTTGAGCACCGGCACCCAGTAGGACGCCACGACGTGGTCGAGGTCGTATTCATCACGGGAAAGGCTCAGGGGCTGCGGTGATCCCTTACGCATCGTGTCGTCAGGATACGCAACCCGGG
>CAZEUE010000095.1:3238-6811 GCA_964514615.1 uncultured Bifidobacterium sp.
GGGACTGTCCCCGGGGGTGGAAACCCCCGGCTTTTCGGGTAGGGTCCGGTTTGCAGGACGAGGCGTCGATGAACGAGGCCACTCCCCATGAGTCCGTCATGGAACCCGATTGCTGCAGAGGTGGCATCCCTTGCAGACGATCGCGGCCTGGCGGCGGCCGTGGAGCCCCGTCCCCACGAGCGCCGGCTCCTCGAGCGCGAGGCCGTGCTGCTGGCCCGCGCCGCTGAGGCCGCGCGCACCGGGCCCGGCGAGGGCCTGCTCATCCACGTGGCCTGCGAGGGCGTGGTGGTGCACGCCGATCAGCTGGTGGTGTGGGGCATCTCCCCCGAGGCCGAGGCAGCCCTCCGCGCGTTCGCCGCCGACCCGACCGTGGACGTGCATGCCACCGACGCCTGCGCGGTGCTGCGGGCCGTGCTCGGCCTTCCCGCCGAGAATGCCCCGCCGTCAGTCGTCGTCTGAGTCGTCCTCGCGGCGGTCATCGTCCTCGCGGCGATCGTCGTCATCATCATCATCATCGTCATCGTCGCGACCGTTCCTGTCGCCGGCCGTGCGGTCGTCGTCATCATCATCGTCGGTGACCGCCCGCACCGGCGGGGCCTGGCCGCTGGCCACCGCGAGCGACTTGGCGCTGAGGGTTCCCAGCCGGGTGTCGTCGTTGGTGCTGTCGAGAACGGCGAGGTTGGCTGCCAGGCCTGCTGCCGCGATACCCAGCACCAGCACCACGCCCAGCGCCCACCGCGCCCACGGGGGCACCCTCACGCCGCGGCCCGCTTGCGCTTGACCGGAGCGTTGGGCCCCGCGAGCAGGCGGCGCGCGCCCATGCCCGCCACCAGCGCCGTCGACATCACGTAGACGCCCAGCATCCAGGGCTGGCTGCTGTCGGTCCCGGCCATCACGCCATGCACCGTAGCCGTGGCGAACACGCCATACGAGGCCAGGTGGATGGCCTTCCAGGCCTTCGCCCCCAGATGCTTCCTCCACATGGCGGTGAGCGAGACGATCACCATGAGCCACATCGACAGCACGCCCACCGACACCCACAGCGGCCGGTAGTCGGTGCCACCGGGCGCCACGAGGTCGAGCCACGTGATGGTGACGTAGTCGTCCATGACCAACGCCACGCCGTGCAGGGCGACCAGCCCCAGCCCCAGCAACGCCAGCACGCGGTGCCACTCCATGCGCGCCACCGGCGACGCAACCCTCTGCACCAGGCGGGTGCGCAGCACCACCCCCGACACCATGCTGGCCACGATCATCACGTAGCCCACGATTCCCGTGACCCGGGCCATCAGCCACCAGAAGGGCACCTCGGTGATCCCATTGATGATGCTCACGTGAGGCTCCCCGTGGTGGTGGTGGATCCATCGGCACCCACGAGCACCGAGGTGATGCCGCGCCCGCGGGCCTCGCCCTCCGCGCCGTCGCGACCCGCCAGTAGCAGCGCGGTGGCCCAGGCCTCCGCGGTGGCGGCATCGTCAGCCACCGTGGTGACCCGCAGCAGGTCCGTGGTGCTGGGTGCGCCCGTGGCGGGATCGATCACATGGTGCATCTGCGCCCCGTCGCGCATCCATCGGCGCCTGTCGGTGCCCGACGTGGCCATGCCGCCGCGCGCCAGCCCCACCACCCGCGCCGCATCGCCGTGCATCACCTCCACGGGCCATGGCCCGCCGGCGTGCCGTCCCCGCACCGCGATGTCGCCGCCGATGCTCACCAGGCAGTCCCCGTGCGCGCCCAGCAGGTCGGCCACGCGATCGGCCGTCCATCCCTTGGCGATGCCCCCCAGGTCGAGGCATGTCCCCTCGCCCAGCGACACCACCCCGCGCCGGATGCGCACGTGACCACCCGCGGGCATGGCGGCACCGACCTCGCCCCCGTCGGCGGGGAGTTCGTGGATGGGGCGGTCGTACCCCGCCGCCATCATGGCCTCGTGCACCGTGGGATCGAACCGCCCCCCGGTGTCGTCGCGCATGGCCAGCGCCAGCGTGATGAGACGCAGCAGGTCGGCGGAAACCTCCGCCCTGCCGGAGGCGTTGAGGCGCGACAACTCGGAGCCGGGATCGAACCGGCTGGCGATGGCCTCGATGCGCGTGATCTCGCGGCGCGCGGCGTCGAGGGCCTCCTCCGCCTGCGCGGTGTCCACCTGCGGCACCAGCACCAGCAGCACGTCGGTCCCCATCGCCAGGAATTCGCGTCGCATGGTCATGACGAGCTCGAGCTGGCCACCGGGGGCGCCGGGGGCACATAGGTGGCCTGAGGCGCCGAGTACGACGACCCGCCGGAATACGACCCGCCCCCCGATGAGGCAGAGCCGCGTGCGGCCAGCGCGCGATCGTTTGCGGCTTCGACCTGTGCGATCTGGCGGGTGCGCTCGGCGAGTTGGTCGCGGTAGCCGGCCCAGCGCTCGGCGTTTGCCGCGTTCACCCTGCGGGCCTCAGCCGACAGTTGCCGCTCGCGCTTCTCCAGGGCCGCCACGGCCGGGTCCTGCGGCTGCTGGCTGGCGGGGAAGGGGTCGGCCCCCACGGCCACCGCCACGCCCGCGCCGGCCAGTGCGGTGCCCGCGATGGCGGCCACGCGCACCCGGCGCCTGCTGCGGTCAGTCGTCATCGTGGTCGCCCTCCTCGTGATCGTCGTCGTCCTCGCCGTGCTCATCCCCGTGGTCGTCGTCGTCCTCGTACTCGCCCTCGTGCTCATCGTCGTGCTCGTGCTCGTGGTCGTCGTCGTCCTCGTACTCGCGCGTGGCGGGGGCGCGCGTGGCGCCCTGGGCCTGGCCGGCCGACGATGCCGACCCGCCCGACGGGGCCGCCGGCATGGGGATGCGCTCGGGCACCTCGGGAAGCGCCGGCGGCACGTCGGCCCTGGCCACCGCGATCTGCCGCTCCAGGTCGTTGGCCGCGGTGGTGCGGGCGGCCAGTTCCGAGGCGGTGGGCTGTGCCCGGTCGGGGCCGAGCGTGAGGGCGCGCACTCCGAGGACCCCGAAGGACAGGGCGAACAGGCCGAAGAGCGTGCTGATGAGAATGATTCCGCGTCGTGTCATGCGGCCACGGTATGACGGCCATGGGCGGGGGCGCGCTACGGCCAGGCCGTGATGCGTCCGGCCTTTGGTAAAGGTTCGTCCAGCATCGCGCACGCGCCCACGGCGCCCGCGATACTGCGCCCATGAGGCTCTTGGTCGTGGAGGACGAGGACTCCATCGCAATCCCCCTTGCCGACGGCCTGCGGCGCGAGGGGTTCGAGGTGGAGCGCGTGGCCACCGGGCAGGCCGCGCTGGCCGCGCCCGAGCCCGACCTGGTGCTGCTCGACCTGCGCCTTCCCGACATGGACGGCTACGCCGTGGCCCGCGAGATGCGCGCCCGCAGCCGGGTGCCCATCATCATGGTGACCGCTCGCGGGGAGGAGGTGGACCGCGTGGTGGGCCTGGAGATCGGGGCCGACGACTACGTGGTGAAGCCCTTCGGCCTGCGTGAGCTGATCGCCCGCATCAATGCCGTCATGCGCCGGGTGGGCGATGGCGGCGCAGGCGGCGAGGTGGACGAGTTGACGGCCGGACCGTTGTCGGTGAGCCTGCGCTCGCGG
>CAZEUE010000096.1:0-6729 GCA_964514615.1 uncultured Bifidobacterium sp.
AGGCCATGGCGGCCGGCGTGGGCGTGGGAGTGGGCAGCATCCTCATCGCGTTCGGCCGCAAGCCCGGCGGCATCGAGAAGGCCTTCGGACTGCCGCCGCACTACCGGTTCACCTGGGGCCACGCCGTGGGCTACCCGGCCGAGGACCCCCAGGCCGGCGGCCAGCGGCCCCGCCTGAAGTTCGGGGTCATCTACCACGACAACGCCTACGGGGTTCCCTACGAGTGCCAGCCATCCACCGAGCAGATGCTGCGCGAGAAGGGGCTCATCCAGGAGCAGGCCCCGCTGCCGGGGCGCTTCGAGGAGATCGTGCAGCTGGCCGAGAAGCACGGCCGCGACCCCGGCACGCTGTCGTTCCCCGCCGCCGAGATCCGCCGGCTCATGGCCGACGACGACTGGGACTTCGGTCCCAACATCCGCGCGCGTGCCGAGCACGTGCTGGCCACCGAGGACCTGCCCGAGTACCCGCAGGAGATGAAGGACACCTTCGCGCGCCTCATGGCCGAGCACGGGATCGACGCCCGCAAGTTCCTGCCCAAGGACTGACATGGCCGCCGAGTGGAGCACCTGGTATGCGCAGGAGGACCCCACCGGGTGGGTGCTGGCGCGCATCCTGCGCGACCGCGCGCACCAGCACGGCGACCGCCCCTACCTGCGCTACGGCGACGGCGACTGGGTCACGTACGCCCACATGAACGCCCGGGCCAACCGCATTGCGGGCGGCCTGATCGCCCGGGGCGTGCAACCGGGCGAGTCGGTCAGCGTCATGCTGCCCAACTGCGAGGAGTTCCTGCAGTGCTGGTACGGCATCCTCAAGGCCGGCGCGGTGATGAGCAGCATCAACACCGCCTACAAGGGCGACTTCCTCTCGTGGACCATCAACCTGGTGCAGGCCCGCACGCTGTTCATCAGCGACGCCTTCCTGGACCGCCTGGAATTCATCCGGGCCGACGTGCCGCTGCTGGAACGGGTCGTCGTGGTACCGGGCGGCGCCCCCTCGGGGCCCGACCCCGCGGTGGCGTGGGAGACGCTGGACGCCCTCATGGACTGCCCCGACGCCGAGCCCGACGTGCAGTACGCCTGGACCGACGACGCACGCATCATGTTCACGTCGGGAACCACGGGACGCAGCAAGGGCGTGATCAAGCAGAACGCGGCCGATTACTTCTCGGCCCGCGGGTCGCTGGAGTACATGTCCACGCGCCGCGGCGTGGCGGTGGACGAGATGCACGCCGAGACCTGGTTCTCGTGCCTGCCGCTGTTCCACAGCAATGCGCAGGTGCTCACGGCCTACCCGGCGCTCATCGCGGGCGGGCGCGTGGCGTTCGTGGAGCGGTTCTCGGGCACGCGCTTCTGGCAGCAGGCCATCGACATGGGCGCCACCATGTTCAACGGCATCGGGGCCATGCTCTACTTCCTGTGGAACCAGCCGCCGTCCGAGCTCGACCGCGCCCACTCGGTGCACTCGGTGCTGGCCGCGCCCGCGCCCCGCGACATCTACTTCGCGTTCGAGCAGCGCTTCGGCGTGCAGTTGACCGAGGGCTATGGGCTCACCGAGACCGGCGTGTGCACGGTCATGGACCCCACGCAGCCCGTGCGCCTTGGCAGTTGCGGGCGCGCCAACCCGGGATATGAGGTGACCATCGTGGAGCCCGGCACCGATCGTCCGCTGCCGCCCGACACGCCCGGCGAGATCGTGGTGGACATGAAGGTGCCCAACATCGTGATGCGGGCCTACTACGGAATGCCCGAGAAGACCGCCGAGGACTTCCGCAACCTCAAGCTGCACACCGGCGATCTTGGCCGCATGGACGCAGACGGCTACGTGTACTTCATGGACCGCGTGAAGGACTACATCCGTCGCCGGGGCGAGAACGTGTCGTCCATGGAGGTGGAGCGGCAGATCGCCGCGCACCCCGGCGTGGGGGAGTGCTCGGTCATCGGCGTGAAGGCCGACGAGGGGGCCTCGAGCGAGGACGAGATCATGGTGGTGCTGGTGGCCGAGGGCGCGGCGCCCGACCCCGTGGAGCTCACCCACTGGATGGCCGAGCGCATGCCGTACTTCATGGTGCCGCGCTACATCCGCGTGGTGGATGCCCTGCCCAAGACCCCCACCGAGCGCGTGCGCAAGACCGAGCTGCGCGAGCAGGGGATCACACCCGACACCTGGGACCGCGAGGCCGCGGGCGTGACGGTGCAGCGGTAGGCACCGGGGCGGCGCGGGCGATACCCGGGGGTCGCGCCCGATCACCAGCGGGTGCGATACTGAAAGTATGGTCGGTAGCGGGGAATCCACGGGCTTCATCGCGGGGGTCGCGGTGGCCGCCCTGCTGGGCGGGGGCGCCGTGGCGGCATCGTGGATTCCGGCCGGCAGCGTGGACACCCGCCAGATCGCCCCCGGGGCGGTGACCAACACCCGCCTGGGCACCGAATCGGTGGGCACCAAGAAGATCAAGAGCGGCGCGGTGACCACCCGCGAGATCAAGAACGCCACCATCCGGCCCATCGACTTCAGCTGGCTGGTGTGGGCCGCCATCGCCGAGCTCCCCGGCAGGCAGGGGCCCGCCGGTGCCGCTGGCGCCACCGGAGCCACCGGGGCGCCCGGGCCCGCGGGTGCCCAGGGAGCGGTGGGGCCGGCCGGGGCATGCACGGCGCAGACGATCCTCAACGGCTCGGGGCCGCCCGCGGCATCCGCCGGCAACGACGGCGACTTCTACATCGACACCTCCGCCGAGGTGATCTACGGCCCGAAGTCCGGGGGCGCGTGGCCCACGCCGGGCACCAGCATCGTGGGGCCGAAGGGCGATCCCGGACCGCAGGGGCCGACGGGGGCCACGGGGCCCGCGGGCACGTCCATCCGCAGTGACTGCGTCCCACCCGCGCCGGACGTCGGCAACGACGGCGACTTCTACATCGACACCGCGAGCAGCACCCTGTACGGGCCGAAGGCAGCAGGGGCGTGGCCGGCCACCGGGACGAGCCTGGTCGGCCCCGCCGGCTCGACCGGTGCCACCGGCCCGCCGGGGCCCGCAGGGCCGCAGGGCCCCGTTGGGCCGGAGGGCCCTGCGGGCGGAACCTTCGCGCCCGAGTACGGCCAGTGGAGCAGCACCCAGACCCAGGGCGGGGCGGCCTTCACCTCGCAGGACACCGTGGTGCCGCTCACCTTCAACGTGCAGGACATCACTCCGACGTCGGGCATATCCGTGGATGCTGCGCCCAACAACTGGAACTGGCGCTTCACGACGGCGGGCACATGGGCCGGCGGCTTCTCGGCGCAGATCCGCAAGAACGGCAACGGCACGGCAACGGTGAGCATCTGGTGGCAGTACGCCGACCCCGACTCCGGGTGCGACGAGGACTCCGACTTCATCAACACCACCAACTCCGCCACACGGGCACGGCTGGCGTCGAACGGCGATCAGGTGACGATGACCGTGATGTTCGAGTTCCCCGTTCCCGAGGGCGGCATGTGCGGCCGCCTGGTGGCCAACTCCGAGGCGGGTAACGCCGGGGAGATCGACGAGATGGAGATCTACTACGACCCGCCGCGGGGCTCCACCCGCCCGTCGGCACCGTCGGTGATCGCCAACGTGTGGCGCATCGGCTGACGAGTTCGTCACGTATGCCGCAATCGCCGGGAGGGCTTACGGCGTAAGAAAAGTGCGCTCCCAGCGGCCAATAAGGGACATCTGCCGCCGCCGCGGGTAGGTGGTTCAGCGGCGTAACACGATTCGGAGTCCTATCCTTCGCCACATCCGGCACGAACTCCGTGCGCCGTTCCCGCCGAGCAAGGAGAGAGGACGATGACGACCGAAGCCGACCCGCTGGGGATCGTCTCCGGAGCGCCCCTGGGCTTCACCGACGCGCTGACCTACCCCCACTTCCAGTCGGTGTTCGACCGCAAGTCGCGCCGGGTGGCACTCGGGATGACCGTCGAGAGCGACGTCATCGAGTACTCCTCCCCCTACGAGCCCGTGCCCCTCACCGAGCTGGAGGAGGCCCTCCTGGTGATGGCGGGCACCGGCCTGAACGGCCTCGCCCTCGCCGACCTCGACCCCGCCCGCGGAATGAGCACGCTGGTGCAGTGGACCAACCGCACGTGGCCCAGCGCGTGCTCCAACCACGGCACCGAGCTGTTCTGGAGCAACGACTCCGGCCTGTGGTGGCTCGACATCTTCAAGATGGTCCCCGAGCCTGGCGAGGTGTCCACCCTGTCGGGCCGCCCCATCGAGGAGCAGGCCGACTTCGTGGTGGACCTCTACCGCCGCGCCCGCGTGCGACTGCACGAGGGCCGCGCGCAGCTTCCCACCACCCTGCCGGGGCTCTTCGACTTCAACCAGTGGAACGCCAACAAGCCGGGCACCACGCTGTTCGTGCCCATCACGAACATGACGATGGAGTACATCAACGTCCTGTTCATCTACCTGGCGCGCTCCTACAAGTTCAACATCATCGACGAGCGCAATGGCGGACGCTCTGCCGGCCTGCAGAAGTGGGTGGACGAGGGCCGCGTTGACCCCGCCCGGCCCATGGGCATGATCGAGCTCGAGAACCGCATCCTCTCGATGATGGTGGTGGAGCAGGCGTTCATCTGCCAGAACCTCAACGTGGCCATGCAGGCCCTGGGCCTGGGCGGCTGGACCTTCACCGGCTACCTGCCCAAGTTCGTGATGGGCGGCGGCGACGTCCTGGGGCTGGGCTTCCGGTTCAACGAGGACAACAACGGCAACACCTACGCGGTCGGCCGCGACGGGTACTTCGAGGCCTACGTGCCGCCGTACTACAAGGACATGGGCGAGGCCGTGGATGCCTTCATGGCCATGAAGTGGGGTGCCATGGACCCGGACGTGAGCAAGCCGTACAAGACCGAGTCGATGAACGAGGCCTTCACGGGGGCCATCCCGCGGCCGCACGACGAGACCGTGGAGATGGTCAAGGCCTACTGCCAGTACGCCTACGACACCTACGGGCGGTTCCCGGTGGCGATGGACCCGATGTTCCAGCGCCTCACCACCCAGGTGCAGCACATCGACACGGACTTCTACGACGAGTACTACCCCGAGGGGTCGTACAGCGGGCAGCACGCCAACCACTTCCACCGGTGGCACCCCGAGCTGTGCGACCACGAGGGCAAGCCGCCGCGCAAGGCGTAGCGGCTCGACCGAACGCGAACGCGCGAAGGGGGCCCGGAGGGCCCCCTTCGTCGTTCGTCACGGCACTGCCGCTACGGCGTGGCGGGCGGCTGCGCCTGTGCCTTGGCCTGGGCGATGATCTGCTGCACGCCCTGCAGGGCCTGCGCCTCGGCCTGCACCAGGGTGCCGGCACCGGTGGCGAACACCGCCTTGGCGATCTCGGCGGGCTTCTTGCCCGCATCGGCGGCGGCCACGATGGCGTCAGTCAGGTTCTGCTGCTCCTGCTGCGCCGCGGTCTGCAGCCCCTGCCCCTCGATGTTGGTGGTGGCGAGCGCCGCGGTGGTTGACCTCACGTCGGCGAGCCCATCATCACCCAGCCCCACCCCGAACGGGATGAGGGCGCACAGGGCGACGATCACGAGGGCGCCGACGACCGGAACGAACTCCTTGAATTTTCCCATGCGGGGAAATGTGCCATGCCGCGTGGACGACGGCCCGGCGTGCGTACCATGGGAACCGTGACGCCCCTGCAGTTGACCGATGCCCACCGCGACGCCCAGGCGCTGGCCCGGGAGTTCGCGGCCAACGAGATCGCCCCCCGCTCGGCGGAATGGAATGCGGCGAAGCACGTACCCATGGACCTGATGCGCCAGATGGGCGCGCTGGGCCTGCTGGCACCGGCCATCCCCGAGCAGTACGGCGGACCCGGGCTGGACGCCACGTCGCTGTGCCTGATCGTCGAGGAGATCGCACGGGCAGACGCCGGAATCGCGGTGTCGATTGCGGTGCAGAACGGCCTGGTTGCCGCCCCGCTGCTGCGCGCAGGCACCGACGAGCAGAAGGCCCGGTGGCTCCCCCTGCTGGCCTCGGGCGAGATGATGGGCTGCTACGCGCTGACCGAGCCGGACGCGGGGTCGGACACCGCCGCGCTCACCACGCGGGCCGAGCGCAGTGGCGACGGCTGGCGCATCACCGGGGCCAAGCAGTGGATCAGCAACGGCGGGTTCGCCGACCTGTTCGTGGTGTTCGCGCGCACGGGCGGAGAGGGCGCGCGGGGCGTCAGTGCGTTCGTGGCAGGGAAGGCCGAGGGCCTCGAGGTAGGGCCCGAGATCCCCAAGCTGGGCCTGCACACCTCGTCCACCGTGGGGCTGTCGTTCGACGGCATGCCCGTGCCGGGCGACGCCATGCTGGGCGCCGAGGGCGAGGGCCTCAAGCTGGCGCTGGCCACGCTCGACGGCGGGCGCATCACGGTTGCCGCGCAGGCGTGCGGAATCGCCCAGGCCGCGCTCGACCTCGCGGTGCGCTACGCCACCGACCGCGAGGCTTTCGGGGGGCCCATCGCGCGATTCCAGGGGGTGCACTTCCCCATCGCTGACATCGCCGCCCAGCTGGACGCCGCCCGGCTCCTCACCCTGCACGCGGCGGCCCTGCGCGATGCCGGCAGGCCGCATGGGGCCGAGGGCGCCAAGGCCAAGCTGTTCGCATCGTCGGTGGCCGTGCGGGCGGCGGATGTGGCCGTGCAGACCCTGGGCGGCTACGGCTACTCGGCCGAGTACGACGCCGAGCGGCTGTACCGCGACGCCAAGATCACCGAGATC
>CAZEUE010000097.1:0-6720 GCA_964514615.1 uncultured Bifidobacterium sp.
CTGGAGCTGGGCGTGGACATGGGCGCGGTGGACCTGGTGGTGCAGGTGGAGAGTCCGCGCAGCGTGGCCCGCGGCATCCAGCGCGTGGGCCGCGCCGGGCACCGGATCGACGTGCCCAGCAGCGGGCGCATCTTCCCCAAGTACCGGGGCGACCTCCTCGAGTGCGCCGCCGTGGTGGAGCGCATGCTGGACGGCGCCATCGAGGAGACCCACGTGCCCCGCCTGCCGCTCGACGTGCTGGCCCAGCAGGTGGTGGCCATGGTGTCGGGCGATGAGCCCATGGCGGTGGATGACATCCTGGCCGTCGCGCGCCGCAGCCATCCCTTCGCCGAACTCTCGCGCGACCAGCTGGAGGGCGTGCTCGACATGCTGGCCGGGCGCTACCCCTCGGATGAGTTTGCCGAGCTCAAGCCGCGCGTGGTGTGGGACCGCACCGAGGGCATGGTGCGCGGCCGCGACGGCGCGCGGCGCCTGGCCGTGGAAAACGCCGGCACCATTCCCGACCGCGGGCTGTTCGGGGTGTTCCTGGCCGATGGCCGCACCCGCGTGGGCGAGCTGGATGAGGAGATGGTGTACGAGGCCCGCGCCGGCCAGGCGTTCATGCTCGGCGCATCCACCTGGCGCATCGAGCAGATCACCCGCGATCGCGTGCTGGTGACCCCGGCGCCCGGCGCCCCCGGGGCGGTGCCGTTCTGGCGCGGCGAGGGCGTGGGCCGGCCATATGAGCTGGGCGCCGCCGTGGGACGCATGGCGCGCGACCTGGCCGCCGCGGACCCCCAGCAGGCCGCCGCCCGCCTGCAGGACGCCAGCCGGTTCGACGAGCGCGCCGCCGCCAACCTGGTGCAGTACGTTCGCGACCAGGTGGAGGCAACCGGCACGGTGCCGAGCGACCTCGGCATCGTGGTGGAGCGCTTCCGCGACGAGATCGGCGACTGGCGCATCTGCCTGCTCTCCCCCTTCGGCGCCCGGGTGCACGCCCCATGGGCATTGGCCATCCAGGCCCGCCTGCGCGAGGCCACCGGCAGCGATCCGCACGTGATCTGGAGCGACGACGGCATCGCATGCCACGTGGTGGACGGCGACACCGTCCCCCCCACCGATGTGCTGGTCCCCGACCCCGCGGACGTGGAGGACCTGATCCTGGGCGAACTGGGCGGCACCGCGCTGTTCGGGTCGCGCTTCCGCGAGAACGCCGCGCGGGCCCTGCTGATACCCCGCCGCCACCCGGGCCGCCGCACCCCGCTCTGGCAGCAGCGCCTCAAGGCGTCGTCGCTGCTCGAGGTGGCCCGCCGCTTCGGGTCGTTCCCGGTGATCCTCGAGACCTACCGCGAGTGCCTGAACGACTGGTTCGACATGCCGGCGCTGCGCGACCTGCTCACCCGCATCGGGTCGCGCGAGGTGGCCGTGACCGAGGTGGAGACCGACGCGGCGTCGCCCTTCGCCGGTGCCCTGCTGTTCGAGTACGTGGCGTCGTACATGTACGACGACGACACGCCCGCGGCCGAGCGCCGGGCGCAGGCCCTGGCGCTGGACCGCGACCTGCTGCGCGAGCTGCTGGGCCAGGACGAGCTGCGCGAGCTGATCGACCCGGCGGCCCTGGACGACCTGGAGGCCCAGCTTCAGGGCCTGCACCCCGACCGCCGCGCGCGCGGCGCCGACGGCGTGCACGACCTGCTGCGTCGCCTGGGCGACCTGACCGACGACGAGCTGGGCCTGCGCATGGAGGACCCCTCCACGCTGGCGGCCGTGCTGGACCAGCTTGAGCGCGAACGCAGGGCGGCGCGCGCGCGCGTGGCCGGCGAAGAGCGCCTGATCGCCGCCGAGGATGCCGGCCGGTTTCGCGACGGCGTCGGCGTGATGCCCCCGGCCGGCCTGCCCGATGCCTTCCTCGAGCCGGCGCCGCGCGCCCTCGAGGGCCTCCTGGCCCGCTATGCCCGCACCCATGGGCCCTTCCGCGCAACCGACGCAGCCCGCAGGCTGGGCGCATCCGCATCGCTCGTGGAGCGGACCCTAGGGCTGATGGAGGCCGAGGGAGCCCTGGTGCGCGGGCAGATGCGCCCCGGTGGCAGCGACGAGGAGTGGTGCGACCCCGAGGTGCTCAGGCGACTTCGCCGCATGAGCATGGCACGCTTGCGGCGCGAGGTGGAGCCCACCGATCCCGAGGTGCTGGCGCGCTTCCTGCCCCAGTGGCAGCGCATCGACCGGCCCGACTCGCCCCCCGGGCCGGATGCCCTGCGCGATGTCATCTCGGGCCTGCAGGGCATCGCCCTGCCCGCCGCGCAATGGGAAGGCGAGGCCTTTCCCCGGCGCCTCGGGTCGTACTCCCCCGCCTGGCTCGACCAGCTGGCAGCCGCGGGGGAGATCACCTGGGTGGGCGCGGGATCGCTGGGCACGGGCGGCGGGGGCCGCGTGGCCATCTACCTGCGCGAGGACGCCGCGATCTTCGGCCCGCCGTCCGCCGATGCCGCCCCCGAGGGCGAGGCCGCCTCGCGCATCCGCGAGGCACTGGGAATGGGCGCCCAGTTCCTCGACGACCTGATCGACGCCTCGGGCGCGCACCGCGACGACGCCGTCTCGGCGCTGTGGGAACTGGTGTGGGCCGGCGAGGTCACCAACGACCTGTGGATCCCCCTGCGCTCCGGGCCCCGCGGCACGCAGCGCGCCTCCGCGGCCCGGGCCCCGCGGGGTCGCCAGTGGGGCCGGTCGGCGCGCATGCGCGGCGGGCGCGCGCAGGCAGGCGGTGGCCGGTGGTCGCTCACGGCCCCGCTGTTCGACCGCGCGCCGTCGGTGGCCGACCGCCGCCGCGCGCTGGCCGAGATCCTGCTCGACCGCCATGGCATCGTCACCCGGGGCGCGGTGCTGGGCGAGGGCATCCCCGGGGGCTTCAGCGCGGTGTATCCGGACCTCGGGCAGATGGAGACGCTGGGGCTCTGCCGCCGTGGGTACTTCGTGGAGGGTCTGGGCGGCGCGCAGTTCGCGTTGCCCGGCGCCATCGACCGGCTGCGTGACCTGCGCGTGGACCGCGCCGAGCACGAGGAGCCGGAGGTGATGATCCTCGGGGCGGCCGACCCCGCACAGCCCTACGGCGCCGCGCTGCCCTGGCCGCGACGCGAGGGGGGCCGCTCCCCCTCGCGGGTGTTCGGGGCCCAGGTGGTGCTGGCCGATGGGCTGCCCATCGCGCACGTGGAGCGCGGCGGGCGCACCATGACCACCCTGGTCGCGCCCGACCACCGGTTCCTCGAGCCCGGGCTGCGGGCGCTGGCCCGGTGGGCGCAGGCCGACCGCGCACGGCGCCTGCGGATCGAGCGCATCGACGGCGCCCCGGCCGCCGACTCGCCGGTGGCGCCCGTCATGCAGCGCGCGGGGTTCCGCGCCGGGTACCGCGGCATGGAGGCCGGCGACTGATGCCCGAGGGGCAGGTGAGCCACCGCAACGCCATCGTGCTGACCAGGGCGATCGCGGGGGAGCCCCTGCTGCGCGTGGATTCCCCGGAGCCCCGGCTGGCCCCGCAGCGCATCCCCGAGCGACTGGCCGGTGACGTGCTGGAGCGCATGGACGCCCGCGGCAAGCATCACCTGTTCCGGTTCCGCAGCGGACGGGTGCTGCACTCGCACCTGCGGATGGGGGGAACGTGGCGCGCCTATCCCCCCGGGGCGGAGGTTCCCCCACGTGGCCTGTGGCTGGCGCTCGTGACCGCGCGGGCCACGGTGGCCCAGTACCGGGGCCCGGTGCTGACGCTCCTCGAGCCCGGCGAGCCCCTGCCCCAGGTCGACGCCCTGGGACCCGACCTCCTGGCCGAGGGCGCCGATCCCACCGCCATCGGCGCCCGGCTGCTGCAGGTGGAGCCCGCCCGGCAGGTGGGCGAGGCCATCATGGACCAGCGCGTGATGAGCGGAATCGGCAACGTGTACAAGAGCGAGACGTTGTTCCTGGCGGGAGTGGATCCGTGGCGTGCCGCGGGCACCCTCACGCCTGCCGAGGCCGGGGACATCGGCCGCATCGGGGCCGAGCTGCTGGCCACGGGCGTGGCCGACCGCAGCCGCATCCGCACCTACCGTCCCCCGCTGGGCACCGCACGCCCCGGGGAGCGCACCTGGGTGTACGGCCGCAGGGGGCGCCCCTGCCGGCGCTGCGGCACCCCGGTACGCTCACGCGGCCAGGGCGATGCCAACCGCACCACCTACTGGTGCCCGGCCTGCCAGGGCTGAACCCCATGGGCCCACGCTTCAACACGAAACGCCTCGAGATGTTCTCGGACGCCGTGATGGCGGTGGCCATCACGCTGATGGTGCTGCGCATCGACCCGCCGTCGCCGGGCCCCGGCCAGACGCTGGGGCAGGCGTTCAGGGAGGACACCCAGCCCCTCATCCTCTTCTACCTCATCACGTTCGCCGTGATCGTGGCGTTCTGGATCCACCACCATGACATCTTCGCCACGCTCCCCTCCACCGTGGCGGCCGGGGCCCTGTGGCTGAACATGGCCTTCCTCGCCTGCATCTGCCTGCTGCCGTTCGGCCTGGAGTTCTTCTCGGTGGGCGACCCGTCGTACCTCACGGTGGGCGTGTACGCGGGGCTCATGGCCATCGCCACCCTGTTCCTGGGCGCGTTCGGCCGCGTGACGCAGGGCCACTGGATGCCCGACACGTTCATCGGCGCGGGGGTGTTCCTGCTGGCCATCCCATTCGCCGAACTGCTCGGGGGCTGGGCGCTGATGGTGTGGGCCCTCGACTTCCCCATCACCCGCCTGATGCGCCGACGGCGGGCACAGGACGGGCCCGCCACGTGACCCGCTAGGGGAACGCCGGGGGCAGGGCAGGGCGCGCCGGGGCCTCCTCGTGCTCGCCCAGCTCCGCCGCGGTCTCGCCGCCGATCAGGATGATGAGTCCGGTCAGGTAGAGGAACACCAGGAACAGCACCACCACGCCCAGGCTGCCGTACACGCGGTTGTACGACCCGAAGTTGTCCACGTAGAGGCGGAAGAGATTGGCCACCACCAGCCAGCCGATCACGCCCACCAGCGCCCCCCACAGCGCATCACGCGTGGACGCCTCGTGGTTGTTGGGCGCGAAGCGGTACAGCAGCACCAGGTACGCCCAGAAGATGACCGCCCCCACCAGGAAGGGGGCGAACTGGATGAGCACCTGGGTGGACCTGGGGGCACCGACCTCGCGGAATGCCCACTCGAGCACGCCGGGCCCGAACACGGCCAGGATGGTGCTGAACACGAACACCAGCGCAGTCACCACCGCCAGAAGCAGGGCGCGCACCTTGCCCTGCAGCCATGGGCGGTGCGGGCGCTCGAAGGCGTCGTCGAGGCCATCGGTGAGCGAGCCCGCCACGTTGCCGGCCAGCCACACCCCAGCGATCAGTCCGAAGGCGAGGAAGAAGATCGACTGCCCGGTGGTGGCCGACGCCGACTGCAGGATGGTGTCGAGGAAGTCCGCCAACTGGTCGGGGATGGTGCCCCGCAGGTTGTCCACCAAGGTGGAGTACGACGCCGGGCTGGCCACCAGCCCGATGATCGAGATGAGCACGATCGCGAACGGGATCGCCGCCACGAACGTGACATAGGCGAACTGGCTGGCGCGGGCCATCTGCGCATGCCGCGCCACGCGGCCCGTCACCGCGCTGGCCAGGCCCCAGAACGAACGGAGCAGGTCCACGCCCCCGCGTACCCCCGCGAGGTCCTAGCGGCTCTGCGAGAGCAGGACCGCGAGGTCGGCGTACGACAGCCCGTCGGCGGTCTGCGGCAGGCCCAGGTCGTGGTCGAGCGCCTCGGCCAGCGCGCGCGCGCGCGACAGCACGGCGTCGTGCACGGGCTGCCCGGGCGCGGCGTCGGCGATGCGCTTGGCCTCGTTCCTGAGTTGGTTCAGGTCAGCGGCCGGCGAGTTGAAGTTGGGCCGCTCGGCCGGCACCCAGCTGGGTGCCACGGCCTCGTCGGTGGCGGTGGTCTCTGCGTTCTCGGTGCTCATCGCGTCCACCATAGCGCGTGTTCGGGCCTCAGCGGTCGTCGCGCGGCGTGGCCTCGGGGCGGGCGGACGCGCGCTCCATGAGGGCCTGCTGGCTCGAGAACGGTGACTCGCCCGGCGGGGGCACCACCCTCTCCCACGAGCGGTCCGGGTGCAGTCGCCATGCGCATGCGGTGTCCGCCAGCATGGTGTCCACGATCCCCACCAGCTCGTCGGCCGCGCCCGGGTCGTCCACGGGCGCCACCAGCTCCACCCGGTCGTCGAGGTTGCGGGCCATCAGGTCGGCCGATCCGGTGAGCACCGCCTGTTCGTCGCCGCTGGTGAACACGAAGATGCGCGAGTGCTCGAGGAACCGGCCCACCACGGAGGTGACCCGGATGTTCTCGCTGATCCCCGGCATGCCCGGCACGAACCCGCAGATGCCCCGCACGCACATCTCCACCGGCACGCCGGCGCCCGAGGCGCGGAACAGCGCCTCGATGATGCGCCCGTCGATCATGGAGTTGAGCTTCATGCGGATGTGGCCCGGATGGCCCTGCTGGTGCCGCTCGGTCACCCGGTCGATGTGCGCCAGCAGGTCGTCGCGCAGGTGCTCGGGCGCCACCAGCGCCCGGCGGTATGCCGGCGAGCGCGAGAACCCCGTGAGGTAGTTGAAGAGATCCGCCACGTCGTCCACCAGGTCGTCGCGGCAGGTGAACAGGCCCACGTCGGTGTACAGGCGGGCCGTGGTGGGGTGGTAGTTGCCGGTGCC
>CAZEUE010000098.1:0-6591 GCA_964514615.1 uncultured Bifidobacterium sp.
GGGCCCGGGCCCGGCCTCCTACCAGCGGACCCTGGCCGAGCAGTTCGATCCCTATCCGCGGCCGAGCGTGGGTGCAAGGATTCCACCTTCCCCGAACTCGTTCCATGCGTAGCAGGTGACGATCCCGAGACGACCGGAAGCAGCGTGCGCCTCACGGAGCGCCTGTTCCCATTCCGTGGAGGACGGGAACGCGAAGCCCGTGCCCGCCTCCTTCACGGCATCCATGAAGCGCAGATAGAGATCCTCGCGCACGGCGAGGAAGTCGTTCCAGTCCTGCGTGTCCACGTCCCACAGCACCGACAGCAGCTTGCTGTCCTCGGCGCGCTTCAGCACCGAGGGGTCCACCGCGCCGTAGGGCGCGCGGAACAGCCGGCCCGCGGTGCCGGCCACCGCAAGCACCTCGCCGGCGGTGTTCTCGATCTCGGCCTTCTGCTGCGCGGGCTTGAGGGTGGTCATGTCCGGGTGGTTCCACGTGTGGATCCCCACCTCGTGGCCGTCGGCGACCACCTGGCGCAGCACCTCGGGGTTGGCCTTCACGTTGCGGCCGATCACGAAGAACGTGGCGGGCACGCCCGCCTTCTTGAGCTCGGCGAGCACGGCGGGGGTGTCGGGCCCCGGGCCGTCGTCGAACGTGAGCGCCACGTACTTGCGCCCGCCGCCCGCGCGATTGATGCTGACGCCGGTGCGGCCGATGTCCACGAGCTCCTGGTCGCGCGGGCCCAGTTGCTGCGCCGCCGCGACGATGTCGGCCTCGCTGACCTGGGGGATCACCGGGTCGGCCGCGGCCGACCCGGATGCCGATGGCTCGTCCCCGCCGCGCACGATGAGGGCGATCACCCCCACCACCACCGCGATGGCGATGATCGCCAGGGCGAAGGGCGGCACGCCTCGCTGCGTCCTGCGCCTGCGCGTCGGCGGGCGCCGGCCGGGCTGCTGTCGCCTGCCCGAGGGTGTGCGTTCCGGTGGCATCACCCCAATGATGCCCTGCGGGCCCGGCGGCCGCGAGGATCGCCGGTCCCGCAGGGCATGTCCCGGGGGGGACTAGCTTGCGAGGGCCGGCACCGGATCGCCCGCGGCGTTCATCGCGGCCCACGGGATGGTGATGGCACGGCCGTCCATCTCCACCTCGCCGGCGGAGCGCAGCTTGCCGAAGGCGGTGGTCACGGCCTCGCGGGATGCGCCGATGAGCGATGCCCACTGCGCGTGCGTGAGGTCGAGACCGATGCGCACCCCCTCGGGCGCGGCGGTGCCGATCTGCTCGGCGATCTGGTGCAGGCGCCGGCGCAGCCGGTCCTCCACCCGCATCTCCGAGACGATCCCGACGGTCTGGCGCAGGTTGGCCAGGCGTCCGGTCAGCGCCACCGCCAGGTTCACCCCGAAGCGGGGGTACCGGGTGATGAGCGCCTCGATGGCATGCACGGGCAGGGGCGTCACGGCGCTGGCCTCGAGGGCCACCGCCGGGGCGGCGGTCTCCAGCCCGAGCGACGAGTACACGGCGCCGGGCTCGACGATGGTGGTGGTGACCTCCTGCCCCTGCAGGGTGACGTCGCTGAGGGCGATGCGGCCCTGGCGGACGATGTAGAGGTGGTCGCCGCGCGTGAGCGTTGCCGGTGCATCGGCCTCGCGGGGCCAGCGGACGAGCGGCAGGCGCGCATCCAGCAGGTCCAGGTCGCGGCGCGGGATTCCGTCGAACAGGTCCAGGCGGGAGAGCGCGGGCCGCGCTGCCTCGATGGTGCCGTTCGGCGGGAGCGTGGGAAGTGGTGTGAGAGTGGCCATGGGTCCACCCTCGCAGGGGGTTGTAAGAGACCTTTGAGGTCTCCGGTAACGCTCAGTGACGGGCGCGTTGAGATATCGGGGTCACGGCATTGCGGAACGCCCCTCGATACCCCTCTATCCCCGCATGCGAAGCAGGGATTCGCAATTGTTAAGGACCGGCGTGCAATCCTGCTGCCGTACCGATGGTTGCACGGCTGCGGAGCCCCGTGGGCACCCGGGGTCGCGCCGAAACACTCAGCGCGGGCCGGGCAGGCGACCATCCACGCGCAGCAGGCGGTCTGCGTACAGGATGGCAACGGCGATCAGGCCGAAGGGCTGCACGATGAGCTGCGTGAGGGTGCCCCAGATGCCCTCACCCCAGGCCAGGGCGCTGCCGTCGAGCGGGCTCAGCACGGCGGCGCCCACGATGCCGATGGCGATCTGCGCCACGGCGGTCACCACCTGGATGAGCAGCCATGCCAGGAACACCGTCCACCACGCGCCGCGCACCAGGTCCTGGCTGCGGCGCAGGGAATCGAGGATGCCCTTGTCCTCCACCACCACGGCCGGGCCCGCGAAGAGCCAGAGGATGGCCAGGAAGATGCCCGGGATCACCAGGGCGAACAGGCCCACGATCACCCCGAGGGTCACCAGTACCAGCGCGCTGAAGAGGATCCAGAACCGCACGCCCACGCGCTCGAGCGCCGCCCCCGCCCCCACGGGGTCGCCGTCGAGGCGCCGCACCGTGGCGTAGGCGATGGCGGCGCCGCTCACCGGCAGCAGCAGCACGGCGGGGATGAGGGCGATGCCGATGATGGCGCCCGCCTGCGCGAGGTCGCTGGCATCCACGGCCGCCCGGCTGGCGATGGCCGAGAGGATCCCCACGGGCACCACGGTGACCGCGGTGAGCAGCAGGAACAGCAGGGGCTCGCGACGGTACAGCTGCCACGCGCGCGCCAGCAGCTCGCCGAAGGTGAAGGGTCCGGGCTCGGAGGGCGCGAGGTCAGTCAATGGGCTCGTACGGGACGGCGTCGCGCACCAGGTCGCCGGCATCCAGCCCGGCGCTCTGCATGAAGAACGGCGTGAGCAGGTTCAGCGTGTGGCGGCAGGCAGGGCAGATGGGCAGGGGTGGCGGGGCGGGGATGCCCGGTGCCTCGCCGCGCAGGGAGTAGGGCGAGCCGGAGTACCGCGCGCAGGCACCGCACTCCTGGCCGCGGGTGTCCAGCCTCACCAGGTCCCAGCCGGCGGCCTCGATCTGCGCGAGCCATCCCTGATGGCGCGTGGAGTACTCGGCGGCCTCGCGGGCCAGCGCGGTCTTCTCGGCGGCATCCCACCCGTCGCGCATGGCGCGGGCGAACACCGGGGGAGGGTCGGGGATGCGCCGGAACCGCTCGGTCCAGGCGTCGATCTCGGCGTCCCAGTCGCGGTCGGTCACCCGGTCAGTCCTCCACGAAGTCCACGGGTACCTCATGGCCGATGAGGCCGGCCTCCACGCCGCGGCGCAGCAGCTCGCGCACGGCCTCGCGACCATCCTCTCCGTAGTCGAGGGTGCGCGCGTTCACGTACATCCCCACGAACCGGTCGTTGAGGTCGTCGTCCAGCCCCCGGCCGTACTCGGCGGCGTACGCGAGCGCGTCCTCGCGGTGGTCGAGGCTGTACCGGATGCTCTCGCGCAGGATGTGCGACAGCGCCACCATGGTGTCCTCGCCCAGGTCGCGGCGCACCACGTTGCCGCCCAGGGGCAGGGGGAGCCCGCCGGTGAGCTCGTGCCACCAGGTGCCGAGGTCGAGCACGTTCACCAGCCCCTGCGACGCGTAGGTGAGCTGGCCCTCGTGGATGACCAGGCCGGCGTCGGCGGTTCCGTCGGCCACCACGTCGAGGATCTGGTCGAACGGCACGATGAGCGGATCGTCGATGCGCCCGGCCGCCAGCTGCAGCTCCAGGAACGCGCTGGTGAGGGTGCCGGGCACGGCCACCGTCATGCGGGGCAGGTCAGCGGGGTCCACCTGCTCGCGCGCCACCACCATGGGGCCGTACTGCTCGCCCATTGACGCCCCGTGCGGAAGCAGCCGGTACGTGTCGGCCACCGTGGAGTATGCGTGGATGGAGATGGCCGAGACCTCCAGGCGGCCCTCCATGGCCCAGCGATTGAGGGTCTCGATGTCGCGGAGGAGGTGCTCGAACTCGAACTCCCCGGTGGGGATGAGGTCCTTCGCGAGCGCGTAGAACATGAACGCGTCGTCGGGGTCGGGGCTGTGACCCAGGCGGATCAGCGTCATGCGGTGGTTCCTCCGGTCGGGTGCGAGCCGGGGAACCCTATCGCCGCCCGGCTACTCGGGGCGAGGTGAATCGTCCCGGAGCACGCACATGCCCTCGCCCTCGGCCACCAGCACGTCATCCGCGTGGATGCTGACCACCGCGCGGAACCCGCGCGCGCTCTTCTGGATGAGGCGCCCCCGCAGGGTGAGCTCCGTGCCCTCGAGCGGCACGGGCTTGCGCAGCCAGTACCGCACCTTGGCGGTCATCCCCCAGAGGTCGTGCGGGGCGCCCGCGTACACGAGCATCTCGTCCACGAGGAGGCCGATGATGCCGCCGTGCAGCCGGTCGGCCCACCCCTGGAACCGCGCGTCGGGGGTCCAGGTGGCCACGGCGTCGGTGCCGTCGCGGTACACGTGCAGGCCCAGGCCCGACGCGTTCTCGGACCCGCACACGAAGCAGTGGGTGATGTCGGGTGGGTTCAGCAGATCGCGGCCATCGGTGCTCATGCCACCATGGTGGCATGGCCGGATGGGTGGCGCAGGTGGCGCGCGTGCGGACCGAGCACGGGGACTGGTGGATGGCCTGGGGCGACGGCGGCCTGGTGGCATCGGCCCGCACGCGCCGCGAGGCGGAGCGCCGCGCACGCGCCGCCGGGGCCACCCGCGTGGCTTCCGGCACGATGCGTGACATTCCCGCGCACCCCGATTGGTCCCGCTTGCCGGGCGGTTTCCGGGGTCGTGCCCTGCGTGCCTGTCACCTCATCCCCAGGGGGGAGGTGGTCACGTACGGCGAGCTCGCCGCGCGGGCGGGTAGCCCGGGGGCCGCCCGCGCCGCGGGGTCGGCCATGGCGGCCAATCCGCTGCCCGTGGTGATCCCCTGCCATCGGGTGGTGCGCGCCGATGGCTCGCCGGGGGGCTACTCGGCAGGGGGAGGGGAGGCCAAGCGGCGCATGCTGCGGGCCGAGGGGGCACTGCCGCCGGGGGCCTGATCGCTGCTACTGTGCCGCGCCGTGATCGCGTTCCTCGTCGTCATCCACGTGCTGCTGTGCGTGCTGCTCACCGCGCTGGTGCTGATGCACAGCGGCAAGGACTCCGGACTGTCCGGCGCCTTCGGCGTGGGCGGTGGCGCGAGCGCATACGGCGGGTCGTCGGCGATCGTGGAGCGCAACCTCACGCGCATCACCATCGTGGTGGCGGTGCTGTTCTTCCTGATGACCTACGTGCTCGGCATGGTGCTGACCTAGGGACAGTCAGCCCCCGGGTGGGAACGGCCCGCCCCCCGCGCGCCCGGTAGAGTCCCTCGCGTGGAAAGCTCAATCATCCGCTCGCTGCCGGTCAAGTTCGTTGGCGGGTTCATCCTGCTCGTCATCGCCGGCATCGTCCTCTACCTCATCGGCGTGCTGTCGATGTACATGATCGCCTGGGTCGTGTGGCTGATCCAGGCCATCTTCGGGTAGGGGCCTCACGCGACACACACGACGACGGGCCGCCCCTCGGGGCGGCCCGTCGTCGTTGCAGTGACTGCCGGATGCGGCTGAGAGGACTTGAACCTCCACGACCCTAGGGGTCACAAGGCCCTCAACCTTGCGCGTCTACCAATTCCGCCACAGCCGCATGACCACCGCCGATCCCTCTGGCGGCGCGGGGCAATGTAGCAGCAGGAGGCGGTGCTAGGGTGGCGAACACCAGTTCGACATCTCCAACCCGGGGGCACCCAGCATGGCGAACGCACCGACCGGCCGGCAGGCAGAGATCCTGGCCTTCATCGAGGACCACGTGGAGCGGCACGGCTACCCGCCTACCGTCCGCGAGATCGGGCGGGGCGTCGGCCTGGCATCGCCATCGACCGTGCACCGCCACCTCGAGAAGCTCGAGGAAGGCGGTCACCTGCGCCGCGACCCCTCCAAGCCCCGCGCCATGCTGGTGGGGCTGCAGGGCGGTCGGAGCGCATCGCACGCGGGCCCCGCGCCCATGACCCTCCCGCTGGTGGGGGCGGTGGCGGCGGGCGCGCCGATCCTGGCCGACGAGCAGGTGGAGGACCACGTGCCGGCGCCGTTCGCGGCCGACTACCTGCTGCGCGTAAAGGGCGACTCGATGATCAACGCGGGCATCCTCGACGGCGACCTGGTGGCGGTGAAGCAGCAGGACACCGCGCGCGACGGCGAGATCGTGGTGGCCCTGCTGGGGGAGGAGGCCACGGTCAAGCGCGTGTACCGCGAGCCGGGCGGGGTGCGCCTGGAGGCCGAGAACGACGCCTACGACCCCATCCGGAGCACCGACATCAGCGTGATCGGTCGCGTGGTGGGGGTGATGCGCGACCTCTGATGCGCGACTTCCCGGGCCTCGGCCCGGGGGGCGATACCCTACGGGGGCGAGCCAGGCAGTCGCGGGGCCCCGTGCCCCGAGGAAAGTCCGGACACCGAAGAGCAGGGTGCTGGCTAACGGCCAGCCGGGGAAACCCGAGGGAAAGTGCCACAGAAACGAAACCGCCCCGTCGAGCGATCGCGGGGTAAGGGTGAAAAGGTGCGGTAAGAGCGCACCAGCGGTCCGGTGACGGGCCGGCTGGGTAAACCCCACC
>CAZEUE010000099.1:0-6483 GCA_964514615.1 uncultured Bifidobacterium sp.
GGCTGTTAACCGGAGGGTTGTAGGTTCGAGTCCTACCCGAGGAGTTCCCTGCTCAAGTGCATTTTTTCCGGCCCCCCTACTGATCCTCGAGGTACGTCCGCAGCCCGTGGAGGGCGGCGAGGTGCTCCGCCGGCATCCACTCCCCGGGGTCGCCCTCGCCCGCGGCGGCGTCCGCGTGGGTCCACCACGTCACCCGGCACCCGGGATGCAGGGGCTCCACGCGGAATACGTTGCGATGCCGCGTGACCGGCAGGCCGCCCAGCACGGTCGAGGTGAGTGTCATGGCCTGTTCGTCGCGCGAGAGGAAGCGTTCCTCGATGCGACCGCCGTCCACGCGCTCGAGGATGCGCATGTCGCGCACGGCATGGCATCGCACGTAGAGCGGGTACCACCGGGTGATCGCACAGGGGTCGCGAATCACCCGCCAGGCGGTCTCGGGCGCCACGGCGACGTCCACCGACACCTCGAACTCCGGCATGGCATGGATCCCTAGGCGGTGGTGGTCGCCGTCTCGCCCACCGGCACGAAGTCGAGCTCCGTCACGATGTCGATGGCCGCGGCCACGGACCGTGCGTTGGGGCACGCGTGGGCATGGACCTGGTTGCAGCGCTCCGCGGCCTCCCGCTGCTCCGGTGCCGCCCTGAGGGTGTAGCGCACGATGATGCGCCGCAGCCGCAGCACGTTGTCATCGTCCACGCCCACCTCGCCGATGGCATCGGCCACCAGGTCGTCGCCCGTGGCGGTGATGCCGCGGGCCTTGAGCGTGCCGCCGAACGTGCCGATCAGGCAGCCGGCCACCGACGCCACGAGGTAGTCGAGGGTGCCCGGGTACTCGGGCACCGAACCGGGCGCGAATCCGTAGTGCTCGCCCTGCCAGCCGGGCACGCCGAAGGTGACGTCGGTGCCCGTCATCTCGAGGTGCGCCTTCCGGATTGGCGCTTGCTCGCGGGTGAGGTGCACGCGCACCTCGTGCATCTGGTCAGTCGCCATGGCGGCCTCCGATCCGGGGTGGGGACGCCCGAATCATAGAGACGATCGTGTAGGAGAAACCCCACCGTCCGGCGACGCGGGCATGGGTAGGGTGCGCCGCGACGCCCCCGCGGGGGGCGCACCGTCATCCTTGGAGGCATCAGATGGACTGGAGTTTCTGGGACGTCCTGTGGACGACCTTCGTGGTGTTCGTGTGGGTGATGTTCATCGTCATCCTCATCAACGTGCTGATCGACCTGTTCCGCAGTCATGACCTGTCCGGGTGGGCCAAGGCCCTCTGGTTGATCGTGCTCGTGGTGCTTCCTTTCCTGGGAGTGCTCATCTACCTCATCGCGCGCGGCGGCGGCATGCAGGAGCGGGCGATCCGGCAGCAGCAGCAGGATGTGGCCAACCTGAAGAAGATGGTGGGCGGATCCGACACCCCGGCCGACCAGATCGCCCAGGCCAAGTCCCTTCTCGACTCCGGCGCGATCGACCAGGCCGAGTACGAGAAGCTCAAGGCGAAGGCGCTCGGCTAGGCCGAGTACCGCTCGTCCAGGCGGCGATGGTCGGGTAGCCCGACCGCGTCCGTGATCTCGCCGAAGGTCATGAGCGCGGACGGGTCGGGCCCCGACCCCGTCGTCGCCAGCGCGTCGTAGGCAGCGCGCAGCGCATGCCCGGCGGCGAGGATGCCGCTGATTCCCCAGAGCACAAACGGGAACCCCAGGTCCCCCAGCTCCGCCGTGGACAGGATGGGCGTGCGCCCGCCCTCCACCATGTTCGCGACGGGTCGCGCGTGGCGAAGCTCGTCGCCGATGCGCTCCAGCTCGCCGCGATCGAGGGGGGCCTCCACGAACACCGCGTCGGCGCCCGCGGCCGCCGCGGCGCGCGCGCGCGCGATGGCCTCGTCGAGCCCCTCCACCCCGCGGGCGTCGGTGCGGGCGATGAGGAACATGTCGATGCCCTCGTCGCGCAGGTCCACGACCGCGCGGACCTTGGCGAGCCACTCATCCCGGGGCACCACGGACTTGCCCTCCATGTGCCCGCAGCGCTTGGGCCACTGCTGGTCCTCGAGCAGCATCCCGGCAGCGCCCGCCCCGTGCAGCAGCCGCGCGGTGCGCGCCGCGGACAGCGCGTTGCCGTACCCGGTGTCGGCGTCCACGATCACGGGCACCCCGGGAACCGCGGCGATCAGGTCGCGCGCGGCGTCGGTGATCTCGGTCTGGGTGAGGTAGCCGAAGTCCGGGAGGCCCAGCCGCGATGCCGCGACGGAGTAGCCCGACACCACGAGGGCGCCGAACCCGGCCTGCGCCGCCAGTCGCGCCGACAGGCCGTCATAGACCCCGGGCAGGACCAGCGGCGCCCCCGAGTCGGCCAGCGCGCGCAGGCGCTCCGCGCTCACGGCCCGGACGCCTGGTCCCTGCCCACCACCACCACGGCATCGGCCTGGCCGATGGCATCCGCGGGCACGCCGTCGAGTGGCGGCGCAGAGGTGATGCCCAGGTCCTTGGCCACGTTCTGCGCGACGGCCTGCTTGCCCTCGGGCCACATCACCACCGAGGCGGCCAGCTCCTGGGAGTTGGCGTCGCCCACCTCGCCCACGCGGTATCCGGCGGTCTCCACCTTGGGCGCAATCCGGTCGGCCGCGGCGCCGGTGACCCCGCTGGCATTGAGCACCGCCACGGTGTAGGCCGCGCGGTCCTGGATGGGCGGCGGGTCATCGGGCACCACCGCGTCGGGATCGCCCCCCAGCGGGCTGTTGGCCGGCGTGGCGCTCTGCGGCGCCCCGGCGGTGGCCGAGGTGCCGCTGTCGCGGAAGCCGAACCACCACACGGCGCCCCCCGCGGCCAGCAGCAGCACCAGCACGCCGGCGATCACCGCCACGGCGGCGCCGTTGCCGGAACTGCTGGGCATGGGAACCCCGCCCTGCGACACTCCGTCGCGCGCGGCGAGGGCCTGCACCCGGTCGGTGGCCACCGGCGACGACATGCCGAGGCCGTTCTGCTGGCGGGCCGCGAGGCTTCGGATCATCCCCTGGCGGCGCCATGCGATGAGCAGCAGCCCCAGCGCGCCCAGCAGCGACACGAACATCACGATCGTGGCGCTGATCATTACCCAGTCGGACGTCATCAGGTGCCCTCCCCCGGCACGGGCGGCGCGTCACCACCGGTGGTGACCGGGGTGGTGGTGGTCTGCGTGGCGGCGCGCTTTGCGGCCGCGTGGTCGCCGAACATCGTGGTGAGCGTGACCGCGCGAAGACCCTTCCGGCGCAGCCCGGTGATGATGCCCGGCAGCGCATCGGCCGTGTTGCCCACGGCATGCAGCACCACGATCGACCCCTTGCCGGATGCCTCCACGACGCGGCTGGTGAGGGTGGCGACGGCGGGCTTCTCGTAATCGGAGGGATCGACGTCCCACATGACGATCCACCGGTACCCCAGCTTGCCGGCCGCGGCCTCGATGCCCGGGCTGAGGGCGCCATACGGGGGCCGGTAGTACGGGACGCTGTCCACCCCGATGAACCGGTCCATGCTGGCGTTGGCCGACAGGTCCGAGGTGGCCTCGGCCTCGCTGGAGGTGGTGCTGGTGCGGTGGCTCCAGCCATGGCTGCACATGGTGATGACCCCGTCGGCCACGGCCGCCTGCAGCTTCCGCGCGGCCCGCGGGCTCCAGTCCTTCACGTTGATGCCGTTGAAGCAGAAGGTGCCCCCGGACTTCGTGCGCCGGAGGATGTCCACGATGCGCAGGGCGCTGGACTCCTCGAGCCCGTCATCGAACACCAGGCCCACGTGGGGCCTTGACGTGGGCAGCGACCGGATGATCTCGGCCGTGCCCGTGCCGGGCGTGGCCGGCAGCAGGACGGTGCCGGATCGCGCCGTGCGGCCCGAGTCGTCCCGCACCTCCACATGGCCGGGAATCGGGCCCGCCTCGAGCACCTCGGCGATGTCCGCCGGCATGGGGAGGGTCTTCGCCGCCGGGCGCCACGGGCCCGTCATGGCCCTGGCGGACCGGGGCGTGGCCACCACGCGCATCTCCACCCCGCTGCCGCCGGTCGCGGTCACCGCGAGGGCGGGGCGCCGTGGCGCGGGCAGCGCGGGCTTGGGGCTGCGCGCCGCCACCTGCAGTGGGGCCTGCGTGGCCGCCTGCTCGGCGGGCGCATCGCCCGACCCGCCGCCGCCGCGGCTGGCCCATGCCACGAACCCCACGATCACCGCGAGCCCGCCCCCCAGGATGAGCAACGCGTTGCGGCGGCGACGGCGAAGGTCGCGGCGGCGCTCCTCGGCCGATGGCCGCGGGCGGCCGGGCGGCCCCGATGAGTCGGGTGGGCTCACGGCGGTGATGCTAGCGAGGGCGCCCGTCGGCACCCGCGGGCCGGTACGCTGGCCACATGCACGAATGGACCGGACTGTCGCGCGGACGCGCCCTGGGGATCGTGACCGCCCGCGACCCCCGGGAATTCCCCGTGGGCCTCTTCGCACGGGATCCGGTGCCGCCGCCCAGCCAGGGCCCGGGCACCTTCATGTGGTTCGCCGACCACCAGGAGGCCGCGGACTTCATGGTGGAGATCGTGCCGGTGCTGCTGCTCGACCCCGATGCATGGCCTGACTTCGACGACCTTGTGCAGGCCACGCGCGAGGTGGTGCGGGCCGTGCCCGAGGATGGCGCGGACCCGCTGGCCACCATGCGGGCGCTGGCCCCCCATTGGGGCGGGCGCGCGGACTTCGTGTGGTGGGGCGAGTTCGGCGAGATCCCGGCGGGCGCGACCGACTTCGGGCGCCTCATCCGCATGCAGTACCTCGAGTACATCGATGACGAGGTGGACGAGCGCGCCGTGGATGGCGACGAGGTGGACGCCCTCGTGCGCTTCATGCGCGTGTACCCCTACTAGTCCGCCCGGGCTTCCGTCGACGCGGGGAGGTCAACGACCCCACCCTGCGGATCCGTCAGGGGCGCAGGGCCGCCGCGATCCCCTCGCCGAAGGACTGCACCTCGGCGTCGGCGGCGTCGGGATCGGCAGCGGCATCGATGCGCCGGATGATCTCGCTGGCGATCACCACGCCATCGGCGAGCTCCCCGATCTGGGCGGCCTGCCCCGGCGTGCGCACTCCGAAGCCCACCACCACGGGCACCGGGATGTGCCGGCGGGCGCGTTCCACCAGAGCCCGCAGGCGATCGTCCATGGACATCTCACCGCCCGTCACGCCGGTGACCGCCACCAGGTACACGAAGCCCTCGGCACTGCGGCCGATCTCCGCCATGCGGTCGTCGTCGGTGGTGGGCGCCGCCAGCGCCACCAGGGCGACTCCGGCGTCGCGAGCGGCATCTCGGACCTCGGTGGCCTCGTCCACGGGGAGGTCCGGGATGATGATGCCGGCCACGCCGTAGTCGGCCGCCTGCCGCAGGAACTCCGTGGCCCCCTGGGCGATGACCGTGTTGTAGTAGGTCATGGCCACCACCGGCGGGCCATCGCGCAACTCATCGGCAATGGCCAGCACGTCCATGGGGCGGGTGCCGGCATCGAGCGCGGCCTGGCCCGCGGCCTGGATGGTGGGGCCGTCGGCCAGGGGGTCGGAGAACGGGATGCCCAGTTCGATGATGTCGGCGTGGCGGGCCAGGATGCGCGCGTGGCGGCGGCTGGCCTCGATGTCCGGGAAACCCCCCATCACGTAGGGAACGAACAACGGCCTGCCGGCCTCGCGGAAGGTGCGCTCCAGGCGCGCGGCGCCCGACTCAGGCACTGGCGTCGATCCCCAGGGCGGCGCCCGCTTGGTCGACGTCCTTGTCGCCGCGTCCCGACAGGCACACCAGCACGGCGCCGCGCCCGCGCAGCGACGCCGCGGCGTCGCGCACGTGCGCGAGGGCGTGCGAGGTCTCGAGTGCGGGGATCAGGCCCTCCATGCGGGAGCACTCGAGGAACGCCGACAGGGCGGCCTCGTCGGTGGCGTTGACGTACTGCACCCGCCCGGAATCGCGCAGGAAGGCGTGCTCCGGGCCGACCCCCGGGTAGTCGAGGCCGGCCGACACCGAATGGGCCTCGGCCACCTGGCCGTCGGGATCCTGGAGCAGGTACGAGTACGAGCCGTGCAGCACGCCCGGACGGCCCTGCGCCAGCGATGCCCCGTGGCGGCCGGAGGGTCCTTCCCCCCCGGCCTCCACGCCCACCAGCGCCACCGGGTCGTCGTCGATGAAACCGCGGAAGATGCCGATGGCATTGGACCCCCCGCCCACGCATGCCACGACCGTTCCCGGCAGCGCGCCGGTCTCCTCCAGCATCTGCGCGCGCGACTCGATGCCGATGACCGACTGGAACTCCGCGACGATCTCCGGGTAGGGCGCCGGGCCCACGGCCGATCCGATGATGTAGTGCGTGGTGTCCACGTTGGTCACCCAGTCGCGGATGGCCTCGCTGGTGGCGTCCTTCAGCGTGCCACTGCCGGAATCCACGGGCATCACCTCGGCGCCCAGCATGCGCATGCGGATCACGTTGAGGCGCTGGCGCTGCATGTCGGTGCG
>CAZEUE010000100.1:0-6481 GCA_964514615.1 uncultured Bifidobacterium sp.
GCTAGATGGCACTCCGCGACATCGAGCAGAAGATCGAGGGCGTGGTCGAGAAGACGTTCGGCCGCATGTTCCGCAGCACCCTGCAGCCGGTGGAGCTGGCGCGCCGCCTTGCCCGCGAGATGGAGGATCACAAGACGGTCTCGGTGTCGCGGGTGTACGTGCCCAACCAGTACACCGTGTACCTGTCCCCGGCAGACCGCCGGCAGTTCTCCAGCTACGAGTCGGCGCTGGTGCTGGAGCTGGGGTCGTACCTCGAGGCCCACGCGCGCAGCGAGGGCCTGTCGCTGCTGTCGATGCCGCGCATCCGGCTGGAGACCGACACCGACCTGCGCCCCGGGGAGTTCGGCATCGCCTGCCGCATGGTGGATCCCGGGCGGCCGGGCGCCGATGGCGCCGCGGCGGCGGCGGTCGTGGCCGCGCAGGCACCGGTGGATGCCCCCGCCTCCGCGGAGCCCGCAGCGCCGGAGGTGCCGGAGGTGCCGGAGGTGCCGGAGGTGCCGGAGGTGCCGGAGGTGCCGGCCGTGCCCGCGGAGCCACTGCCCAACGAGGCCCTCGAGGCCGTCAGCGGCACGCAGGTGCTGTCGCCCGAGCAGGCGCGGGCCGCGGGCCTGGTCCGCGAGCAGGTCACGCTCTACGTGGGCGGGCAGGCATTCCGCATCGGCCAGAAGGTGACGACCATGGGGCGCAGCCGCGACTGCGACATCGTGGTGCCCGACCCAAACGTGAGCCGCGTGCATGCGGAGGTGCGGCACGAGGGACTGGAGTACGTCCTGGTGGACCTCGGGTCCACCAACGGCGTCGAGGTGAACGGCCGCAGGGTGCTGCGGCACAGCCTCCGCGACGGCGACCGCGTGAGCCTTGGCGGCGCCGAAGTGGTGGTCGAGCGACGATAGCCCGGGGCGCGCCGTGACCGAGACGGGGCTCATCATCGGGCAGGCCGTCTTCCTGCTGCTCCTTTACCTGTTCATCGCGTTCGTGGTGCGGGCATCCACCCGTGCCCTCAGGTCGTCGGAGCTCGAGATGACGCCTCCCCGGCAACCCGAGCCGCCGCCGGGCCCCGCCCGCGTGCCCGCGGCGCCCACCGAGGTGGTGGGCGCACCCGCCGCGGCCGGTGCCGGCGCGCGATGGGGCCGCCGATCGGCACGCCCCGAGCCACCGCTGTCGGAATCGGCGCGCCCCGAGGTGGTGCATGCCGCCGCCGCGGCCGAGCCGCACCTGGTGGTGAGCCGGTCCAACTCGCTGCCGGTGGGCACCACCTACGACGTCGCGGGCGGTGCCACCATCGGCCGCTCGCGCAGCAGCCGCATACCCATCACGGACCAGTTCATCAGCACCAGCCATGCGCGGGTGTTCCGCAAGGGCCACTTCTGGTTCGTGGAGGACCTCGGTTCGCTCAACGGCACCTATGTGAACGGACGGCGCATCTCGGGCGAGCAGCAACTTCACCTGCGCGACGAGATCCGCGTGGGCGAGACCGTGCTGAGGTGGGAGGAATGAGCCCCCGGGCGGACCTGGCGCTGATCGAGCTGGCGTCGGCGAGCGACGTGGGCCGCCAGCGGGCGGACAACCAGGACCGCGACCTGCTCGCGCCGCCGCTCATCGCCGTCGCGGACGGCATGGGTGGGCACCTCGGGGGCGGCACGGCGGCGGCCATGGCCGTGGACGCCCTGCGCGGGGTGGGAGGCGCCACCGACCCCACGGCGCTGCTCACGGCGCTCGAGCAGGCCAACCGCGCCATCGCCCGGGCGGCATCCGACGACCCGGGCCTTGCCGGCATGGGAACCACCGCGACGGCCGCACTGCTGGAAGGCGGCATCCTGTACCTCGTGCATGTGGGCGACTCACGCGCGTACCTCATCCGTGGGGGACGCATCATCCAGGTGACCGACGACCACTCGGTGGTGGCCGAGATGGTGCGGCGCGGTGCGCTGGCGGCCGATGCCGCCGAGACCCACCCCGCGCGCCATGTGATCACCCGGGCACTGGGCGTGGACGCCGACCTGGACATCGACGCCCTGCGCGTGGACCTGGAGCCCGGCGACGTGGTGCTGCTGTGCACCGACGGCCTTTCGGGCCCGGTGGGCGACGACGCCATCCTGGAGGTGGTGGAGTCGTCCGCCACCCTGGAGGGCGCGGCGTCGGCCCTGGTGGACCAGGCCAATGCCGCGGGTGGCCCGGACAACGTGACGGTGGTGCTGGCCCGCGTGGACGCCGTCACCCGGGAGGCGGCGGCCACGGGATGACACCGCCCCTCGCCTGGGTGGAGCTGGCGCGCGCCACAGACGTGGGGCGCGTGCGGGGCCACAACGAGGACCGCCATCTGGTGCGGCCGCCGGTGATCGCCGTGGCCGACGGCATGGGCGGCGCGAAGGCGGGCGAGGTGGCCGCGGGCATCGCGGTGACGGCCCTCGACGCCCTGCCGGCCAGCCCACGGCCCGGCGACCTGCGCCGCGCCGTGGAGCGCGCCAACCGCGACATCCGTTCGTCGGCGGCCGGCGACGCCGGGCGCGCCGGGATGGGAACCACGGTCACCGCCTGCATGCTGGGCGACGACGGCCGCCTGTACCTGGTGCACGTGGGCGACTCGCGCGCGTACCTGGTGCGCGACGGCGAGCTCCGGCGCCTGACCGACGACCACTCCGTGGTGGCCGAGTTGGTGCGCGGGGGCGCGCTGACCGAGGAGCAGGCCCACCACCACCCGCAGCGCAACGTGATCACGCGTGCCCTGGGGGCATCGGACAAGGTGTCGCCCGACGCATTCCAGGTGGGCGTGGAGCCCGGTGACGTGGTGCTGCTGTGCACCGACGGCGTGTCGGCCGCCATCGGCGATGACGCCATCCGCGCCGCCCTGGCCGACGGCGCCGGGCTGGAGGACGCCGCGCGCGCACTGCTGGCCGCGGCCGACGGGGCCGGCGGCGAGGACAACGCCACCGTGGTGCTGGCCCGCGTGGGCGAGGGCGACGCCGCGCCGGTGCCGCCGGTCACCGAGTTCACCCCCGCCACCCCACGGGTGGCCACGCTGCCGCGGCCCACGGTGGAGCCCGGCGCCCGCTCGGCGCGGGCACCCGAGCCCGGCCGCGTGCTCGAGCGCGTGCCCACCACGCGGTCGCGCATCCTGCTCGCCGGCACCGCCGTGCTGGTGGTGGCCGGCCTCCTGGCGGGCGGCATCGCATGGCTGTCGTCGCGATCCCACGTGGTTCAGGCGGACGACGCCGGCCAGGTGCGCCTGTACGCCGGCCTCCCCTACGCCCCGCTGGGAATCGCGCTCAGCGACACCGGGCGGCCGCTGGGCGTGCCGGCCTCGGCCGTGCAGGCCGAGGACCCGCAGGCGCTGGACCAGGGCGTGCAGGGCGAGGGCGAGGCCGTGGCACTGGCCACGCGGCTCATCTGGCGGCACGGCATGCCGCAGCAGTGGAAGGTGCCCCGGGCCGGGGGCCGGCCGTGAGCCTGCGGCTGCGCGAGCTGTGGTTCCTGGTGCCCGCACTGCTGCTGGGCCTGCTGGGCCTTGCCGCGGGCGCATCGGCACGCGCCGATGAGCTGCAGGCCGGCCCATGGCAGACCGGCGTGGGCGTGGCCATGGTGTTCATCGTCATGCACGCCGTCCTGCGGCTGCGCGCACCGCTGTCCGACCCCTACCTGGTGCCCCTGATGGCCGCGCTCACGGGCATCGGGCTGGCCATGCTGTACCGGATCGACCCCGGGCTTGCGGGCGACCAGGCCATCTGGGTCACCCTGGGTGGCATCGTGTTCTGCGCGGTCATCGTGTTCATGCCCGACCACCGCGTGCTCGAGCGCTACCGCTACGTGATCGGCCTCACCGCCGTCCTGCTGCTGGTGGCCACCATGGTGTTCGGCACCGAGGTGAATGGCTCGCGCCTGTGGATCGAGATCGGCGGCGGCCAGCGCGTGCAGCCCGGCGAGCTGGCCAAGGTGCTGATGGTGATCTTCCTGGCCGGGTACCTGCGCGAGAAGCGCGAGGTGCTGGCCATCCCCACGCAGCGCAAGCTGGGCCTGAACCTGCCCGCGTTCCGGCACCTGGCGCCCATCCTGGTGTTCTGGGGCGCCGCGCTGGCGGCCGTGGTGGTGCTGAACGACTTCGGCACCGCCCTGCTGTTCTTCGGGGTGTTCCTGGCGATGCTGTACCTGGCCACCGGCCGCGCCCTGTACGTGGGGCTCGGGCTGGGGCTCTTCGCAGCGGGGTCGCTGTTCATCTGGGCGGCGGTGCCGCGCATCGGCGTGCGCATCCAGTCGTGGCTCAGCCCGTTCGACGACGTCCAGGGCACCGGCTACCAGATGGTGCAATCGCTGTATGCGCTGGCGGACGGCGGCGTGCTGGGGCCGGGCTTCGGCCGCGCCCTGCTGGTGACCGAGGGGGGCACCCCGCGCATCCCCGCGCTCGAGACCGACTTCATCTTCAGCGCGGTCTCCAACGACCTCGGCTACGTGGGCGCCATCGGCGTCATGCTTCTCTACGTGCTGCTGATGGCCCGTGGGTTCGCCATCGCCACCGCGGCCCGTGATGGCTTCTCCAAGCTGCTTGCGGGCGGGCTTACGGCGGTGGTGGGACTGCAGGCCTTCATCATCATCGGCGGGGTGGTGCGCCTGGTGCCTCTGACCGGCGTCACCCTCCCATTCATGTCGTACGGCGGTTCGAGCGTGGTGGTCAACTTCGGCATCGCGGCACTCCTGCTGGTCATCAGCAACCGCTCGCGGCAGGGCCTGGTGGAGGCCGTGCGGGGGGTTCCGGCCACGTGAACAAGTCCATCCGCATGCTGTACCTCACCCTCGCCGCGGGATTCGGCCTGCTGGTGCTGATGCTGGGCTACTGGCAGGTGATCGCCGCCGGCGGCCTGGACGAGCGCGCCGACAACCCCTACAAGCTCGAGCAGCAGCGCCTGGTGGACCGTGGGCGCATCATCTCGGCCGACAAGAAGGTGCTGGCCGAGAGCGTGGCCTATCGCGAGAAGGGCAAGAAGTACTACCGGCGCTATTACCCGCAGGGCTCCCTGGCGTCGCAGGTGGTGGGGTACGCCACGCCGGAGCAGGGCGCCACGGGCCTGGAGCAGTTCTACAACCGCTACCTGGCGGGCAGCTACGGCACCGGGGCCATCCTCGACCGCCTGCGCCAGGAGACCAAGGACGGCGCGGACATCCGGCTCACGCTCGACACCCGCGTGCAGCGCACCGCCGAGGCCCTGCTGTCGGGGCGCAAGGGCGCCGTGGTGGCCATCGAGCCGAGTACCGGCAAGGTGCTTGCGGTGGCATCATCCCCCACGTTCGACCTGAACCAGGTCACCACTGACTTCGCATCCATCCGCAAGGAGAGCGACGCACCGCTGCTCAACCGCGCCACGGGTGGCCTGTACCCGCCCGGCTCCACGTTCAAGGTGGTCACCACCCTCGCGGCGCTCGGCACCGGCAAGTGGTCACCGGGCTCCACCTTCGACGACAAGGGCGTGTACGTGGTGGACGGCAGGCCCATCTACAACTCCGGCAGGGCCAAGTACGGATTGCACAACCTCACCGACGCACTCACCTTCTCCATCAACACCACGTTCGCCCGGATCGGCGACCAGATGGGTGGCCGCAAGCTTGGGCGCGAGATGAACCGCTTCGGGTTCGCCCGCCCGGTGGAGATCGACCTCCCCGCGGGCGAGGTGGCGGTGTCGGGCAGGTACCGTAACGGCAAGATCCTCCCCAACGAGCAGCGCGATTCCGACTCGGCGCGAATCGCGATCGGACAGGAGAACCTCCAGGTGACCCCACTCCAGATGGCCATGGTGGCCGGCGCGGTGGCCAACGGCGGCCGCATGATGCGCCCGTACCTTGTGCGGCGGGTCATCACCAAGGACGGGGTGGTGGTGAAGCAGCAGCGGCCGGACGAGGTGGATTCGGTCTCGAGCGCCTACATCGCGTCCGAGGTGGGCCGCATGATGCAGAGCGTGGTGTCCGAGGGAACCGGTACTGAGGCCGGGCTCGCAGGGCTGTCCGTGGCCGGCAAGACCGGTACCGCGGAGACCGGTGATCCCAACCGCAACCAGGCGTGGTTCATCGGGTACGCGCCGGCCCGGAACCCCAAGGTGGCCGTGGCCGTGGTGATCGAGGACACCTCGGGCACCGGCGGCACGCAGGCCGCGCCGGTGGCCGGCGAGGTCATGCGCACGGCGCTCTCCATCGGGCCCGTGCCCGGGGAGCCCACCACATGACCATCGGCCCCGGCACGGAACTCGGCGACCGCTACGAACTGGGCCACCAGATCGGCAGCGGTGGCATGGCGTCGGTGTACCTGGCCTACGACACCGTGCTCGACCGCGAGGTGGCCGTGAAGGTGCTGGCCGAGCGGTTCGCCGCCGACCAGGCGTTCGTGGAGCGGTTCCGGCGCGAGGCCTCGGCGGCCGCGGGCCTGAACCACCCCAACATCGTGGGGGTGTACGACCGCGGCGGGGCCGAGGGCACCTACTACATCGTCATGGAGTACCTG
>CAZEUE010000101.1:0-6450 GCA_964514615.1 uncultured Bifidobacterium sp.
GAGCAGGAGCGGAGCCACGGCCGGTGAGGCTACCAACGACGTCGCTACCATGATCGGCGTGCAGGAGATGACCCCATAGACGCCCCGCGCCCCGTATTCGTCCATGGAGCGGGCCGCACGCCCGCATCGTGGGGCCCGCAGCTGGCCCGGTTCGAGGGCGCGCTGGCCGTCGCCCTGCCCGGGCACCCCGACGGCGCGCCGCTCACCGGAACCGAGGCCATGGCGCAGTGGGTCATCGACGAGCTCGACCAGGTGCCGGGCCCGCTCGTGCTGGCGGGCCACTCGCTGGGCGGGGCAGTGTCACTGCAGGTGGCCCTCGCGCGCCCCGACATGGTGGCCGGGCTGGTGCTGGTGAGCACCGGTGCCCGGCTTCCCGTGCCGCCCGAGGCCATCGCCCGGATCGACGACGACTTCGAGGCCGAGTGCGCGCGCCTGGTGGAGGAGTCCTGGCTGCACCACGAGCCCGACCTCATCCGCCGCGGCACCAACTCGGTTATCTCCATGGGCCCCGACAGCCTGCGCGCCGACTACCTGTCGGCGCAGGGGCACGACCTCCGGGGCAGGCTGGGCACGGTGGAGGTGCCGGCCCTCGTGGTGACCGGGGAATCCGATCCGCTGGTGCCCACCTGGCTGTCGGAGGAGCTCGCCGACGAGCTCCCCGGGGCATCGGTGGCGGTGATCGCCGGCACGGCCCACGTGCCGCAGCTGGAGCGCCCGGACATCATCGACCTGCTCATCGCGGCCTTCCTGGCCCGGCTGGAACTGGCGCTCACGGGAGAGGCATGACCGGACCCCGCCCGTCGGCGGACCACCCGATCGCGATCCTGGTGAACCCGCGGTCCACCGCCGCGCAGCCCGGCCTGACCGAGTACGCCGAGTCGCGGCTCGCGCCCTTCGGGTTGCGGGCCGTGCTGGCCACGCGGGAGCGGGGGCACGCGGCCGAGCTCGCACGGCTCGCCATGCAGGAGCACGAGGCCCTCACGGTGGTCACGCTGGGCGGGGATGGCACGGCGGCGGAGGCGGCCGGGGCGCTCGTGGGCACCGGCGCCGCACTGGCCCCCATGCCCACGGGAAGCACGAACGTCTTCGCGCGTGCCATCGGCTGGCCCATGCACCCGCGCGACGCCATCGACCAGCTCGTGCGGGCCCTCGAGCAGGGGCAGCAGGCCAGCCCCGTGACCATCGGGCACGTGGCGGCGGACGGCACCGAGCGGTACTTCATCGTGAATGCCGGCGTGGGGATCGATGCCGAGGCCGCCGACATCGTGGAGCGGCACCCCCAGTGGAAGAAGCGCGTGGGCCAGGCGTGGTTCGCCACCGCCACCTTCACCGCCGCGGCCCGCCAGTGGCGCCGGCCGATGATGCGCGTGAGCATCGACGGCGGCACGCCGTTCGCCCTGGCATCGATGAGCGTGGCCTGTGCCCGCCCCTATGCGTACTTCCGCACCCGCGAGTTCGACCTGATCCCCGACGCCGGGCACCACATGGGGTCGCTCGGCTGGCTGGGATCGGTATCGCGCGGCATGGCCGGCCCCGCCGTGGCCGCCGCCGGCGCATTCACCGGTGCCTGGCACCTGAACAGCCGGCGCGTGGCGCACGGCACCGCCGACCGGTCCATCGTGCTGGAGTCGCCCGAGCGCATGGCGCTGCAGGCCGACGGCGAGCCACTCGGGCGCCACCGCCACATCGTCATCACCCCGGCCACCGGGCTGCTGGTGCTGCGGGGCGACACGGCGTAGGGCCCGGCTAGATGTCCTGCCCGGCCACGAGGTCGTCGAGGTGGGCATCGATGCGCCGCCCCAGCATGGCCAGCGCCCGGGCGCTGCCGGGACCGCCGTGGCGCGCCGACAGGCACAGCGTGGCCCGGAGGTCGCGCATGGCCGCAGCCGCGCCGGCGGGCAGGCCGCCGCCGTCCGACGGGCCCGTGGGCGGCCACTCGGGCGGGCGCCCCTGGAGCAAGGGCAGGATCACCCGGCGGGTGGAGCGCACCACGTGCTCGAACTCCGCATCCGGCAGGCCCGCGCGGGCGTCGTCGAGCAGGTCGCGCACCTGCGGCCACGGGTCGGACGGCTCGCCGTCCGACACCGCGCGCGCGAGCTCGAGCGGATCGTCGATGGGCACCAGGCGGGCGGCGTCCATGCGGCGCTCGCCGGGGTCGTCCCGCTCGGGCACGGTCAGCCGGGGGGCGGGGTCTCGCGACCCGTGGCCATGCCCATGCCGCCCTCGGGGTCGCGCAAGGGGCCCAGCTTGCGGAAGCGCTCCCGGCGCGCGCGCCGGCGCTCGGCCGCGGGGATTGCCGACAGCTCGGTGAGCACCCGGTACAGGTACTGATCGAGCACCTGCGCCGCGGCGTCGTGGTCGGTGTGCGCCCCGCCCTCGGGCTCCGGCACCACGGCATCCACCACGCCCCAGCGGTAGCAGTTGGCGGCCGTGGGCTTGAACGCCTGGGCGGCCTGGCGCGCCTTGCCGGCGTCGCGCCACAGGATCGCCGACGCGCCCTCGGGGCTGATGACCGAATAGGTGCTGTTCTCGAGCATCAGCACGCGGTCGGCCACGCCCAGACCCAGGGCGCCGCCCGACGACCCCTCGCCGATCACCACGGCCACCGTGGGCACGTCGAGCCGCCACATCATCTGGATGCTGCGGCTGATGGCGCCTCCCTGCCCGCGCTCCTCGGCGCTGGCGCCCGGGAACGCCCCCGGGGTGTCGATGAGCGTGACCACCGGGATGCCCAGGCGGTTGGCGACCTCCATCACCCGCATGGCCTTGCGATAGCCCTCGGGCCCGGCCATGCCGAAGTTGCGGTAGGTGCGCTCGTTGGTGTCGCGGCCCTTCTGCTGGCCGATGAACGCCACGGGGCGGTCGTGGAAGCGGCCGAACCCGGCCACCATGGCGGCATCATCGCCGTACAGGCGGTCGCCGTGCATCTCCTCGAACTCGGTGCACAGGCGGTTGATGTAGTCGAGCGTGTACGGGCGCTCCGCATGGCGCGCCAGCTGCACGCTCTCCCAGAGGTCGTCGTCCTCGGGCTCCGGCGCGCGGCGCACCTTGTCGGCCACCTTGCGCACGAACCGCCCGCCGGGCGTGCCGTCGCTCATCCGGCGTCCTCGCCGTCGGTGGATCCGGGTCGGATGCGCCCCACCATCGACCGCACCTTCTGCGCGCCGCCCTGCGCCCACTGCAGCGCCGGCGGGGACGAGCCGCCGTTGCCCTCGGCAGGCGGTCGCTGCAGGATGTGCAGCACCCGGCCAATGCGCTCGGCCAGCTCGCGGCGGTCCACCACGTCGTCCACCTGTCCGTTGCGCAGCTGCGCCTCGGCGCGACCGAAGTCGTCGGGCAGCACCTCGCGGGTGGTCTCCTCGATCACGCGCGGGCCGCTGAACGCGATGAGGGCGCCGGGCTCGGCGTAGGTGACATCACCCAGCGACGCGAACGATGCCCACACGCCGCCGGTGGTGGGGTGCGCCAGCACCACCACCACGGGCACGCGGGCCTCGGCGAGGGCATCGAGGGCGATGACCGTCTTGGCCATCTGCATCAGCGCAAGCGTGCCCTCCTGCATGCGGGCCCCGCCCGAGGCCGCCACCACGATGAGCGGCAGGCCCCGCTGCGCCGCGTAGTCGCATGCGCGCGCGAACTTCTCGCCCACCACGGCGCCCATGCTGCCGCCCATGAACGTGAAGTCCATGATGGCCGCCACGGCGGGCTGGTGGCGCACCTCGAGCTCGGCGCACACGATGGCCTCGCCCATGCCGGTGGACTTCTCGGCGTCGGCGATGCGCTCGGTGTAGGGCTTGAGGTCCGTGAACTGCAGCGGGTCGGCTGCCCGGAGCTCGGGCCACAGCTCCACGTAGCCCCCCGGCTCGCCCAGCTGCTCCAGGCGCTCGCGGGCGGTCACCGGGAAGTGGTGCCCGCAGGCGGGGCACACCCGCAGGTTGCGCTGCATCTCATCGGCCGAGTAGTGGCTGTCGCACTTGGGGCACGTGCCGGCGTCGGCCTTGATCTTGCGCGGACGCGAATCGCGGTGCGCCAGCTGGCGCAGGCGATCGACCGACACGTGGATGTTCCTGCCGACGCGGCTCACTGATCCCCCATCATCGCATGGCGCCGGGGTCGGATTGGTGGATGGGCTTCGCCCCGGTGGCCAGCCAGTCCTCCACGGCCTTCCGGTACGTGGGCACCAGGCGCGCCTCGTGACGGTGCGTCAGCAGCTCGCGGGCCGCCACCTCGGGCGATCGGCCGCGCAGTCGCAGCACCGCATAGGCCACGAACAGCGAGCGGCGACGCCCGCGCTGGCAGTGGATGAGCACCCGCGCGTGCGGGTCGTCGTCCAGCCAGCCTGCGGCGATCTCGGCGGCCTGCGCCCACTTCTCGGGCGGCTGGTGGCGGCCGTGGTCCCACATGGGCGCCACGGCCACGTTTCGGTCGCCGAACACCTGGCGCTCGGCCGACAGGTCCTGGCTGAAGTGCGTCTGCAGCCGGGCGCGGCAATTGACCACATGGGTCACGCCCTCGCGCGCGAGGTCCTGGAGGCTCTCGGGCGTGGGCACGCTGCCGATGGCGATGCGCTCGTCGCCGATCCACGTCCACGGACGGGTCCTGGTGCCCGGGCCGTACACCTTGGTGGCCAGCCGGAACCACGCATCGCGAATGGGCGTGAACGCAACCCTGAGCCTGCCGGGGAAGTGGCCTCCCGCATGCCCCGAGCGGGCCATCAGTCCTCCAGGCGCCGGAAGGCGAGGGTGGCGTTGTGGCCGCCGAAGCCGAACACGTTCGACAGCGCCACGCGCACCTCGGCTTCGCGCGCCTCGTTCAGCACGTGGTCCACGCCCGCGCACTCGGGGTCGAGGTCGGTCACGTTGATGGTGGGCGGCACCACGCCGTCGCGCACGGCCAGCGCGGTGAGCGCGGCCTCCAGGCCGCCGGCGGCGCCAAGGGTATGGCCGTGCATCGACTTGGTACTGCTCACCATGGTGCGCGCGGCCTTGTCATCCCCCAGCGCGCGCTTGATCACGCGGATCTCCGACGGGTCGCCCACCGGGGTGGAGGTGCCATGGGCGTTCACGTAGTCCACCTCGGACGCCTCGATGCCGGCATCGGCCAGCGCCATGGTCATCGACAGCGCCGGGCCCACCGCCGTGGGGTCGGGCTCGGTGATGTGGTGGGCGTCGCCGGACAGGCCGTAGCCCGCCAGCTCGCACACGATGTCCGCCCCGCGGTCGAGCGCATGGCCGAGCTCCTCGAGCACGATCACCGCGCCGGCCTCGCCCATCACGAACCCGTCGCGTCCGCTGTCGAACGGACGGCTGGCGGCGGCAGGGTCGTCGTTGCGCGTGGACAGCGCCTTCATGGCGTTGAAGCCCGCGATGCCCACCAGGGCCACGGCGCCCTCGGTGCCGCCGGCGATCATGGCGTCGGCGCGCCCCAGCCGGATGTGGTCGAAGGCATCGCCGATGGCGTGGTTGGCCGAGGCGCACGCGGTGGTGCTGCACGACAACGGACCCTGCAGGCCGATCTCCATCGAGGCCTGCGCGGCCCCCATGTTGGCGATGATGGTGGGGATGAACAGCGGCGACAGGCGCGTGGGGCCCAGGTCGCGCAGGCGCACGGTCTGGTCGTGCCAGGTCTGGATGCCCCCGATGCCCGACCCGATGATCACGCCCATGCGATCGGGGGCGACGGTGCCCTTTATCCCCGAATCCTCATGGCCCAGCATGGCCGCGGCCACGCCCAGGTGCGAGAACCGGTCCATTCGCCGCGCGGTCTTGCGGTCGAGGAACTGCTCGATGTCGAAGGCCTCCGGCACCTCGCAGGCGAAGTGCGTGTCGCACTCCCCCGGGTCGAACTGCCGGATGGGCGCGGCCGTGGAGGTGCCCTCCTTCGCAGCCGCCCAGGCCTCGTCGGCCGACAGGCCGAGCGGAGACACCAGCCCGATGCCCGTGATCACCACGCGGCGCAGGCCATTTGCGTCTATCAGGGTGCTTGCCATGACGTCTCCCGCCTACATCCCCAGTCCGCCGTCCACCGGGACGACGGTCCCGGTGATGAACGATGCGGCGTCCGAGCACAGGAACGCCACGAGGCCCGCGACGTCGTCCGGCGTGCCAAGCCGCCCAAGGGGGGTGTGGCCGATCAGCTGCTCCTTGATGTCGTCCGACAGCACGTTGGTCATGTCCGTCGAGATGTACCCCGGGGCGATGGCATTGGCCCGCACCCCGCGCGCGCCGGCCTCCTTGGCCAGCGACTTGGTCATGCCGATGAGGCCTGCCTTGGCGGCAGCGTAATTCACCTGCCCCGCATTGCCCATGAGCCCCACCACCGACGACACCGCCACGATCGACCCTGCGCGCCGCTTCATCATGCCGCGCAAGGCCGCGCGGGCGCAGTAGAACGAACCCGACAGGTTGGTGTCGATCACCGCACGCCAGTCGTCGTCGCTCATGCGCATCA
>CAZEUE010000102.1:0-6431 GCA_964514615.1 uncultured Bifidobacterium sp.
TCGGCGAGATCACCGAGCGCGAGGGCGTGATGTGCCTCAACGTGTTCCACGCCGGTGACGGCAACCTGCACCCCATCATCGCGCTCGACCGCAGCGACCCCGACGAGACCGAGCGGGCCATGCGGGCGGGCGACCAGATCGTGCGGGCATGCGTGGCGATGGGCGGCACGCTGTCGGGCGAGCACGGGATCGGCGTGGAAAAGCGCGACTACATGCCACTGGTGTTCGACGAGGACGACCTGCAGGCGCAGGCATGCGTGCGGCGGGCCTTCGACCCCGACGGGCGCATGAACCCCGACAAGGTCCTGCCCACGGGCACGCGCTGCGGCGAGGTGGGCCTGGCCGATACCCAGGTGCCCGAGGGCACGTGGATCTGACGCCCGCCACGCGGGACGAGCTGGCCGACGTGCTGCGCGCGGCGTCGGCCGACGGGCGGGTGGTCGACGTACGCGGCGGCGGGCTGCACTCGCGCCGCGGCTGGCCGTTCGTGCCCGACGACATCCTGCACACGCGCGCGCTCGACCGCGTGGTGGATCACGTGCCCGACGACATGACCATCACCGTGGAGGGCGGGGCCACCGTGGGGCAGGTGCAGGAGGCAGCCGGGGCGCATCGCCAGGGATGGCCCCAGGCGCCCGACCAGCCCGGGGCCACCGTGGGGGGCGTGCTTGCCGCGGCCGCCACCGGGCGGCGGCGCCTCAGGTTCGGGCCGGTGCGCGACTCCCTGCTGGAGGTGGTGGTGGCCACGGGGGACGGCCGCATCGTGAAGGGCGGCGGACGCACCGTCAAGACGGTCACCGGATACGACCTGCCGCGCCTTCTCACCGGGTCGCTCGGCACGCTCGGCGTGATCGTGCAGGCCACGCTGCGGCTCTGGCCGCTCCCCATGGCCGAGCAGTGGTTCACCGCGCAGGGCGATGACGACCAGGTGCTCGCCGCGGCCGGAAACGCACTGGCACGCCTGCATCGGCCCACCGCCGTGGTGGTGTCACCGGGATCGGTGCACGTGTGCCTCACCGGGGTGCCGGGGGACGTGGTGGCACCGGCGGGCATGGGCCCGGGCACGCCGCCCCCGGGGCCCACGGGCGCGGGCGTGGTGGAGGCCGGCGTGCCACCCGGATCGCTCCCCGCGCTCGTGCGACGGCTGGCCATGGACGGCCGTGCGTACGAGGCGTGGATGGGAACGGGCGCGTGCATGGTGGCGGTGGGGTCGGCGACCGATGTCGCCGCTGTCCGCGACCTGGCCATGCTGCACGGCGGGCATGCCCAGGTGCTGGATGGCGACGATGCGCTGCGGGCCGATCCATTCGGGCCGGTGCCGGCGGGCGCCGACATCATGCGGCGCATCCGCGCGTCGTTCGATCCCGCGGGCATCATGTGCCCGGGGCGGTTCGCGGCACGCGAGGCGGTGGTGGCATGAGCACCGGGTGGATCCCGGGGGTTCCCGCCCCCACGCATGACGACCTCAACACCTGCGTGCAGTGCGGACTGTGCCTTCCCCACTGCCCCACGTTCCGCGTGACCGGGCTCGAGACGTCGTCGCCGCGCGGGCGCATCGCCGCCATGCGCGCGGTGCAGGCAGGCGAGGCCTCCGTGCAGGGCGACTTCACGCGCTTCACCGACGAGTGCCTGGCGTGCCGGGCCTGCGAGTCGGCGTGCCCGTCGTCGGTGCCCTACGGGCGGCTCATCGAGGCCGCGCGCGCGCAGACGGAGGCCGCGCGGCCCGCGCCCGAGCGCGCGGCGCGGCGGGTCGGGATCAACGGCGTCATCGGCCATCGTCGCCTCACGCGGTTGCTGGGCTGGGGGCTGGCAGTGGCCCAGGCGCTGCGGCTCGACCGCCTGGTGCCGGAGCGGCTGCGCATGGCCATGCCCCGCGTGAGCCTCAGCGGAATGCGCATGCCCCTCCCCGATCCGGTGGGCACCGGCCCCGAGGCCATGCTGCTTACCGGGTGCGTCATGGACATCGCCTTCCGGCCCGCGCATGCCGCCACGCTTCGAGCCATGGCCCGGGCGGGATACCGCGCCACCACCCCATCGCGGGGCGGGTGCTGTGGTGCGCTGGCGGCGCACGCGGGCGAGCTGGAGGAGGCACGCCAGCTGGCCCGTCAGCGCATCGCCGAGATGGGGCATGCCCAGGTGGTGGTGGCCGACAGCGCGGGCTGCAGCGCCCACATGCGCGCGTATGGCCACCTCCTGGAGGACGATCCCGCATGGGCCGCGCGCGCCCGGGACTTCGCCGCCAGGATCCGCGACGCCGTGGAGCTGGATGCCCCGCCCGCCCGCACGGTCGACGAGCGGGTGGCGGTGCACGACGCCTGCCACCACCTGCACGCGCAGGGCATCGGCCCCGAGGTGCGGCGCACGCTGCGCGAGGCGGGTGCCACGTGCGTGGACCTTGGTGATGGAGGACGCTGCTGCGGCGCGGGCGGCATCTACAACGTGCTGGAGCCCGGCATGGCGGCCACGCTGGGAGAGCAGAAGGCGCGGGCCATCATCGCCACGGGCGCCCCCGTGGTGGCGGTGGCCAATCCGGGATGCGCCATCCAGATCCGCAATCACCTCCGGGCCCGGGGATCGGATGTGCAGGTGCGCCACCCACTGGAGATCGTCGACTGACGCGGTTGCGCCGCGACGTGCCCCGGGAACCTCCGGCACCCGGGCCGTGCCGGCACTGGTGATGATGCCCCCATGGAACCCCGCAACCTCGCCGTGATCGCGGCCTCGTCCCTGGCCCCCGGCACCGCGGCGTTCGGAGTGCCCATGCCCGACCACCAGGTGCGTCACGGCCAGGGCGCCGGCGGGGTGCGCCTCGGCATGAGCGAGGCACAGGTGGTGAAGGTGCTGGGCAGGCCGGCGGTGCGCCGCAGCGCGCGCACGGAGCTCGGCACTTTCGTGGACCTCACGTGGCCCGGAATCCAGGTGCGCAGGTGGGAGGGCGCCGGCGGGCGCGTCGTCACCATCACGGTCACCGACCGCGGCATCCGCATGGCCAATGGCATCGGGGTGGGCTCGACCGTCGCAGCCGTGCGCGCCCGGCTGCCCCGGGCCCGCTGCGGGTCGGACCCCCTGCTGTGCACGCTGGGCGACCCCCAGCCCGGCAACACCGTCACCACCCTGCGCTTCGGCACCGCCGGGAGGGTGACCGAGCTGAGCGTGACCCGGATGGTCGCCTGACCCCGGTGCCAGGCACTTAACCGAGCGTCACACGACGTGCGACGCTCGGTTAAGTGCCTGGCACCGGGGTGGGGTAGCGTGCCCCGCCATGAGCGATCCGTCGTCCCAGTTCGGCCCTCGCGGTGACTTCTCGATCTCCTGCGAGGTCGACGCGCCGCGCGAGCAGGTGTTCGCCGCCTACACCGACCCCGCGGCCATCCCGCACTTCTGGGCGCCCGAGGGCGTGGAGATCCCGCCCGACAGCGTGGACCTGGAGCCCGTGCCCGGGGGGGCCTTCAACATGGTGATGAAGGTGGGCGAGGACGAGTTCCCCATGACGGGGACGTTCGCCGACGTCAAGGGGCCGGAGTTCGTGGAGTTCCATGAACCCGGGCTGGACATCCGCTGCACGATCTCATTCGACGACATCGGCGGGGACCGCACCCGCGTGACCGTGCTGCAGACCAACGTGCCCGAGGAGTTCCGGGGCGAGAACGCCGAACTGGGGTTCCAGAGCAGCTTCCGGCGCCTGGCGGCGTACCTGGCGGGCGACCCCGCCTGATCATCCGTGCGCGTGGCCCGGGCCAAGTGCGCGGGGGCCGTGTGGGACTGCGGTGCGGTCGCCGATGGACCCGGGGCGGTGGGCGTGGTGGCGGAAGCCCGGCCCATGGCCGCCGGGGCCGTGGGCCAGCATCAGCGCCACGGGGGCCAGCGCCGCGCGCACGGGGCTACTTCTGCCGGAGTGCGCGCACGATCAGGGCCACGTAAGCCCTGGAGCCCTTGGCATTGGGGTGCACCCCGTCGGGCTCGAGCACCGACGAGTTGCGCGACGCCACGCGGTACCAGTCGACCACGCGCACGTTGCGGTACTTGCGCGGCAGGGCAGCGATGTCGCGATTGAGTTGCTCCATCCACCACTGCTGCTGGCCGTCCCTGCGGGTCCGGTGATCCTTGGTGTAGGTGTTGACCACCACCACGCGCGGGGCGCGCTTGGCCACCGCCATGATCTCGCGCCACTGCTGGGGCTTCACGGGACCATTGGTGCCGAGTGCGATGACCACCGCGCAGGGCCTGGTCCCCATGATGGACCTGAGCGCCGTGATGCCCTCGCTGAACTGCCGGCCCGTCTCGGTGTCGATCTTCGCGGCGGCCCCGCCGAGCGCCCGCTGCAGGGTGCGCTCCTGGCCGTAGTTCTCGACGGCCATCCACAGGGCGGAATCGCCCACGGCCGAGCCGGCGGTGGACGCCGTGCACGTGGCCTTCGCACCCGACTTCGACTTGGCGGGCTTGGCCGTGGCGACCGAGGCCGCCGGGGCCACGGCCACCAATGCGGCCGCGCCCATGAGCAGGAGGCGAGAGGTGGAGATCATGCGCGCAAGGGTACCGGCGGCCTCAACCGATGCCCGGCACCGGGGGTACATAGGGGACCAGGACCACCAGCGAGATCAGCGCGAGCACGGCGAGGAACCCCGCCCACGCCGCAATGGTCTGCGCGGGGTGCGCGCGCCACGTGCCGTCGAGCGTGGCGAATGCCCGGCGCAGGCCCGCCAGGCCGTTACGCCGGATGGGCTGCTCCACGTAGGTGTACGACAGGGCTGAGATCCCCACCACGAGGATCACCTGCATGGCCACCAGCGGGGCGCCCGAGATGGGCACGTCCTGGCCGGCCCGGGTGAGCATGAGCACCGGCCAGTGATAGAGGTACATGCCGTACGAGCGCTGTCCCACCCACACCAGCAGCGGCAGCCCCCAGAAGCGCCCCATCCACGACTGCGGGTGCGCGGTGACGATGATGAGCACGATGGCGGGCACGGCCAGCAGCAGGAACCCGCCCTGGTACAGCGGCGACTCGAACTCGTTGATGGTGAACATGCACCACAGCACGCCGGCGAGCGCGGCCAGGCCCAGCAGCTCCATCCCGGCACGTGCCAGCCACGACCCCATGGCCTTCAGCCGACCCGGTGGCAGCAGCACCGCGCCCAGGATGCCCACGAACAGCCCCACCGCCCGGGTGTCGGTGCCGTAGTAGATACGCCACGGCAGCTCGTACGGGTCGTACAGGTGCCATGCCCACCACGTGGAGAACGCGGCCGCCGCCGCGGCCAGGGCACCCAGCACCCACACCGGCATGCGGAACACGATCAGCACCAGCGCCAGCACGAGCGGCCAGAACAGGTAGAACTGCTCCTCCACCGCCAGCGACCACAGGTGGGTGAACACGTTGGGGCGCCCGAACTGCTCGAAGTACGGAACGTCCGCCACGATGAAGTACCAGTTGGTCACGTAGGCCAGCGACGCCAGCACCGCGCCCTTGAGGCGCGCCACCTCCTCCCAGTGGAGGATGAGCATCGCCACCAGCGTTCCCGCGATGGCCAGGAACAACGCCGGCAGCAGCCGCCGCGCGCGGCGCAACCAGAAGCGCCACAGGTCCAGGCGTCCCGTGCCCTGCTGCTCCACCACCAGCAGCGAGGTGATGAGGTACCCCGAGATGACCAGGAAGAAGTCCACGCCCAGGAAGCCGCCGGGCAGCCACGTGGCGCCCGCGTGGTACATGAACACCGTGGCCACGGCCAGCGCCCGCAGGCCATCCACCCCCGGCATGTAGGGCAGGCGCGCGCCGGTGCCCCCGCCCTTCTGCTGGTAGGCGGGGTAGGGGGTCTGCGGGCTCACTGGGCGAAGGCAACACGACGCGGCGGACGGCCGGGCGTAGGCTGGAGCCACCCACCCGCATCGGAGGATGACCCATGGCCGACGACGCCGCGCCCAGCGCGAACCAGGTACCCGACGTGCCGATCCTCGAGGCCCTCGGCAGCCGCCGCAGCATCCGTTACTTCGACGATTCCCGCGAGGTCGAGCGCTGGAAGATCGAGACCATGCTGCAGGCGGCGCGGTTCGCCAGCTGCCAGGGCAACATCAACTGCACCGAGGCCATCGTGGTGCGGCGCGACGAATGCGACCTGTGGGATGAGGTCGAGGAGTGCGTGTCGGGCTTCAACGTGCAGATCATCAACCAGTCGTCGCACCTCATCCTCTGGCTCACCAACCTCAACGCCTGGTACGGCCGGGCGGTGGACGGCATCTCGGGCCTGGCCCTGTGCGGCGCCGCCACGCGCTACCACGGATGGAACTACGAGTTCTCGATGACCCAGACCATCCCGCGCCTCATGAGCTTCCCCACCGAGCGCACCGACGCCCTGCTGCGGTTCGAGAGCGGGCAGGCCGTGGCGCAGGCCATGGCGGCCGGCGTGGGCGTGGGGGTGGGCAGCATCCTCATCGCG
>CAZEUE010000103.1:0-6410 GCA_964514615.1 uncultured Bifidobacterium sp.
TTGACCTCGGCGATGCCCTTGCTCTCGCTGTCGGGCTCGTAGTAGTCGTCGCGGTAGATGAGCAGCACCATGTCGGCGTCCTGCTCGATGGCCCCCGACTCGCGCAGGTCGGACAGCATGGGGCGCTTGTCGGTGCGGGCATCCGGTGACCGGTTGAGCTGCGACACCACGATGATGGGCACCTCGAGGTCGCGGGCCATCATCTTGAGGCCTCGCGAGATGGCCGAGAGCTCCTGCACGCGGTTCTCGTCGCGCCGGCGCAGGTTGGGCGCACCCTCCATCAGCTGGATGTAGTCCACCACGATCAGTCCGAGCGGCTTGTCCTGCCGGGCCTTCAGCCGCCGGGCCTTGGTGCGCATCTCGGTGACCGTCATGCCCTCGGAGTCGTCGATGAAGATGGGCGCTTTCGACAGCCGGTCGGCCGCCTGGCTGACCCGCGGCCAGTCGTCGGCCGACAGCCGGCCGCTGCGCATGCGCGAGGCATCCACCATGGCCACCGAGCACAGCATGCGCTGGGTCAACTCCTCGCCGCTCATCTCGAGGCTGAAGATGGCCACGGCCTTGTCCTCGGCCAGGGCCACGTGCTCGGCCATGCACAACGCCAAGGCGGTCTTGCCCATCGACGGCCGGGCGGCCACCACCACGAGGTTGGATGGCCGGAATCCCCCGGTGAGGCGATCGAGGTCCTCGAAGCCGGTGGGCAGCCCGGTCACCTCCGACCCGTGCTCGCTGGCGGCCACCAGCCGCTCCATGCTGGTCATCACCAGGGTGTCGGTGCCCACGAAGTCGCCCCGCGTGCGCTTCTGCGTGAGGTCGTAGATCAGGTCCTCGGCGCGCTGCACCATGTCGGTGGTCTCGCCCTCGCGCTCGGCGACCAGCACCTCGATCTCCTGGCCCACCTGCAGCAGGCGGCGCTGCGTGGAGGTGTCGCGCACGATCTCCGCGTACGACCGGTACGACGCCGCGATGTACGGGGTGGTCATGAGGTCGAGCACGGCGTCGCGGCCGCCGGCGATGTCGAGGTCCCCGCCCTTGGTGAGCTGCTCGATCACCGTGATGGGCTCGATGGGCTCGCCCACTGCGAAGAGCTCGGTGATGGCATTGAAGATGCGCCGGTGGCCCTCGCGGTAGAAGTCGTCGAGGCCCACCAGCGCCATGGCCTCGGCGATGTTGTTCTGCGGTCCGTCGATGAGGGAGGCCAGCAGCAGCTGCTCGGCCTCCTGGTTCTGGGGCGGGGGGATGTGCCCGCCGCCGACCGTCGCGGGAGGCGCCGCCTGGCGGCGGGCGACCGCTCCGGCCTCGGACCCCACCTACTCGTCCAGCAGCGGGGAGACGATCGTCTTGACCTCGGCCACGCCGGCCTCGCCCAGGTCCACCGGGACCACGTAGGTGCCGGTGGCGCGGATGGGCGGGTCCACCGTGATGTGGCGCCGGTCGATGCGCACATCACGCGCCTCGAGGATGGCGTCCGAGACGTCGCCCGACGTGATGGAGCCGAACAGTCGCCCGTCGCCGCCGGCCTTGGCCTTGAGGGTGAGGATGGTGCGGCCCAGGAGGTCGACCATCTCGCGGTCCTCCTCGAGCTTCTTGGCCCGCGCGGCGGCCCGCTGCTCCTGGGTGCGCTGCACCTCGGCGATGCGCGCCGGCGTGGCCACCTCGGCCAGTCCCCGCGGCTCGAGGTAGTTGCGCATGTAGCCGCGGGCCACGCTGACCACCGCGCCTGCCTGGCCAAGGCCCTTGATGTCTTCGAGGAGGATTGCCTGCATCAGTCGGTTCCTAGAACGGGATGTCGTCGTCCCCGGCGGGCGCCGGGGCCGGTGAGGAGAGGTCGCTGGTGTCCACGGGCAGGTCACCGCCCGGGCTGGCCGGGGCTGCCTGCGCCGACCATCCGCCGCCGCCGCCCTCGGCGTCGCCGCGGTTGTCGAGGAAGAAGATGTCGTTGGCCACCACGTCGACGCTCTGGCGCTTGGTGCCATCCTGGGCTTCCCACTCGCGCCACTGCAGGCGGCCATCGATGCCGATGCGCCGGCCCTTGGCCATGTAGTTGGCCACGGTCTCGGCCTGGCGGCCGAACACGCTGACGTCGAAGAAGTTGGGCTTGTCCACCCACTGGCCGCCCTCGTCGCGCGCGCGGCCGTTGACGGCGATGCGCAGCGAGGCGATGGCGTCGCCGGAGCGCGAGTGGCGCAACTCGGGGTCGCGCGTGAGGCGACCGATGAGGGTCACGCGGTTGAGATCGGCGGGCACGTCAGCTCCTCGGGAAGGTGTGGGCGTCTAGCGCTCGCGCCTGCGCCCGCCGCCACCGCCGCGACGCCCGCCACGCGGGCGCTCCTCGCGCTCGGGGCGCTCGTCGACCGGCTCGGGGACGCCCCCGGCCTGCACGGTGGCCAGCTCGGCCTCGGTGAGGCGGAACGGCATCGCGCGCAGCACGACATCCTTGCTGATGGCCAGCACGCGGCCGATCTCGTCGATGACCTCCGGCGTGGTCTGGCACGTGACGATGACGTACACGCCATCGGCCTGCTTGCGCACCGGGTAGGCGATCTTGCGGCGGCCCCACTCGGCGACGTCGTCCACCGTGCCACCGGCGTCCTCCACCAGCGAGCGCACCCGGGCGACGGCTTCGGCGTGCTGCTCGCCATCCACCTCTGTGCTGAGGATCATCATGATCTGGTACGGGGTTATTGCCGTGCCTCCGGTGCTCGTCGCGTCAGTTGTGGGTGCAGTCGCTGCGGCCGCAGGGCGACGGGAGGGACCGTGGAAAAGGACCCTTCCGGCTGCGGCAGGCGCGAGACTATACCAGCGGAGCGTCACCGATCCCGCGCGTTCGTGCCGGACCCGCCACGTGCCGGCAACGCGATGGCCGCGCGTAGCATCGCCCGCATGCCCGCACCGCGCATCCGCCTGGCGATTGCATTCACCGCCGTCGTGGCCTTGGGCGTCGGGGCAGCCGCCGCGCATGGCCAGGGCGACGACCAGGTGCGGTTCCTGGTGAAGGGCGACTGGGGCATCGGCAGCAGCGCGCAGTCGGCGGTGACGCGGCAGATGTGCCGCAGCCATGCCCGCGCCCCCGCCCGGTTCATCCTGACGACGGGCGACAACTTCTACGTGCCCGATGGCCGCGCGACGCGGGCCAACTTCTTCCGCCCCGAGGCCTGCCTCATCTCCGCGGGGCTGCCCTGGCGGGCGGCCTGGGGCAACCACGACCTCGGTGGCTCGTCCACGGCCACGCAACTGAAGAGCCCGCGCCGCTGGTACACGTTCACCGAGGGGCCCATGCGCGTGGTGGTGCTGGATGGCAACCGGCCGGGCAGCCGCGCGCAGCTGGCCTTCCTGCGCCGCACCCTCCAGCGGGCCACCGAGCCGGTGCGCGTGGTGGTCATCCACCAGCCGCCCTACACCGCGGGGCTCCACAGGCCCAGCACCACGCAGCAGCGCCTCATGGTGCCGCTGTTCCGTCGCCACGGGGTGGCGCTGGTGCTGAGCGGGCACAACCACTCGTACGAGCGCATGGTGGTGGGTGGCGTCACCTACATCGTCACCGGAGGCGGGGGCGCGCAGGTGTACCCCTGCGTGCGGGTGCCCCCGGGTCTCCGGACCTGCCGGCCCGAGAACCACTTCCTCGAGGTCGACGCCTCGTCATCCGGCCTGCGCGTGCGCGCGGTGCGCCGTAACGGCGCCACGATCGAGGACGTGCAGGTGCCCGCCCGCTAGGCCCCGGCGCGGGCCTCGGCCCAGGCGTCGGCCATCCGCACCAGCATGCCGCGGATCAGGGCGTCCACGCGGTCGCGTTCGTCCGCGGCCACGGGCTCCCCCGCCAGGACGTCGTCCACGGCGCGCTCCACCGACAGCGCGCCCGCCATGGCGGCACGGGCCGACGACCCGGCCCTGCCGTGCGCCCGGCCGTGCGCGGCCGCGCTGTCGAGCGCGCGGTCCACGCGGCCGGTGCGGAGCGCGTGCGCCACCAGCAGAATCCAGTCGCGCGCCGCCTGGAGCTGGTCGGCGCCCAGGCCGAACTCTGCATCGGCCCGGGCGGCGATGTCGGCCGCGCGCCGCTCCAGCAGCTGCGCCGCCGCGGGGCTTGGCACCACGTGCGCGGCACGTGGTGCCCGCGGCGCGCGCGGCGCCGGCAGCGCCGCCAGCCACGCGGCCAGCTCGCCGGGATCGAATCGCCTGTGCCCTCCGGCGGTGCGCACGTGGGGCACGCGGCCCTCGGCCGCCCACGCGCGCAGGGTGCTGGTGCTCACCCCGAGCGCCTGGGCGGCGTCGGAGATCGGCAGCCATGCGCGGTCGTACCCGGATTGCGCGCGCCGGTCAGGCAGCGTCTGCCAGGCCACCGCGGGCCTCCTCCCGCGACCGCGTGCCGCGCGCCAGCCCTTCCGTGGCATGCCACACCATGCGGTCGGTGGCATCGCGGGCCACCTGCCGGTCGGCAGCCGGGCACCCCGCGTCGGCAAGGGCGCGCTCCACGGCCCGGCCGAGGGCCAGCACCTCGCCCACCGGCTGGGTGGCGGGAAGTCCCGCGGCCCCATGCCGGAACGCCTGCCACCCGGCGTCGCGCAGGCACGCCGACAGGTCGCCGCCGCCCAGGGCATCCGCCAGCGCCGCGAGCCGCCCGGACATCCGGGCGCGCCGGGCGCGCGCGCGTCGCCGGGACAACCGGGCGCCGTCGCCCATCAGGTCCATGGCCCGTGCCACCACCTGCGCATGCTGCGCCCGCAGGTGCTCGGCGGCGCCGGCGCGCACGGGGATCCTGCCGGCCACCAGGCCGGCCCCGCGTGCGCGGTCCGCAGAGGGCAGGTGCCCGCCCCGCGCGCGGATGAAGGCGTCAAGGTCGTCGTGGCGAAACCGGCGGTGCCCGCCGGGGGTGCGCACGTGGGGAACCAGGCCCGCTGCCGCCCAGGCCCGCAGCGACGACACGCTCACGCCGAGCAGGCGGGCGGCCTGCGATGCCGACATCAGATCGCCTCCGGGCAGCACGGGCTGGGTCATGCACCCGAGTGTTCCCCGCGGCCGGTCCGTGCTCAACGGCCATTCCGGGGGGGAGTGCCCTCATCGCATGGCTAGGGGGCGCCCCCGCATGCAAGGCGCACGACCTCCTCCGGCGTGTCCGCCACCTGGATCCGGTCCAGGTCGGAGGCGTCGATCCACCCCTCGGCCAGGGTCGTGGAACGCATCCACGAGAGCAGGCCCTCCCAGTGCGCGCTGCGATACAGCACCAGCGGGAAGTCACGCACCTTGCCGGTCTGGATGAGCACCAGGGCCTCGAAGAGCTCGTCGAGCGTGCCGAAGCCGCCCGGCATCACCACGAAGGCCTCGGAGTACTTGATGAACATGGTCTTGCGCACGAAGAAGTAACGGAAGTCCACTCCGAGGTTCACGTAGGGATTGCGGGCCTGCTCGTGCGGCAGCTCGATGGTGAGCCCCACCGACAGCCCACCCGCGTCCGCGGCGCCCTTGTTGGCGGCCTCCATCAGGCCCGGGCCGCCTCCCGTGATGACTGCCTGCCCCTCCCGGGCCAGCAGGCGCCCGATCTCCACGGCTGCCGCGTAGTCGGGGTCGTCGGGTGCCGTGCGGGCCGAGCCGAACACGCTCACGGCGGGGCCCATGCGGGCGAGGGTGTCGAAGCCCTCCACGAACTCGCCGAGTATCCGCAGCGCCCGCCACGGGTCGGTGCTCACGAAGTCCGGCTCCGGGCCCCGGAACAGCGACAGGTCGGCATCGCGCACGCGCTCGGCGCCGGGGCCGGATGTGGTGATGCGCCCGCGGCGCTTGACCGGATCGTCCATCATGCGGTTCCCTCGTCGAGGTCGGCCATCGCCTGCAGCGCCTGCGCGCGGATGGCGGGGAGGTCGGTGCGGCGGTCCAGGTTGCGCATGGACAGCGACATGCGCGGATTCTGCCCGAGGCGATCGCGATGCCGGTCGAGGAAGTCCCAGTACAGGGTGGTGAACGGGCACGCCGTGGGGCCGGCGGCCTGCTTCGGGTCGTACGGGCACGCGCGGCAGTGGTTGCTCATGCGGTTGATGTATGCGCCGCTGGCGGCGTAGGGCTTGGTCATCATCTCGCCCCCATCGGCGAACAGGGCCATGCCCACCACGTTGGGCGCCATGACCCACGCCGACGCATCCACGTGCGCGGCCCAGAACCACCGCGTGGCCTCCCAGGGGCGCGTGCCGCGCAGCAGCATGAGGGTTCCCAGCACCATCAGGCGCTGGATGTGGTGCGAGTAGCCCCGGGCATCGATCCCGTCCATGGCCACCTGCACGCACCGCATGCGCGTGGGCGCGCCCTCGAGCGCGGCGGGTACCGGGCCCTCCGCGCCCAGCGCGTTGGCGTGGCGCCACGTACGCCGCCAGTACCAGCCCCACACGTACTCGCGCCAGCCGATCACCTGGCGCACGAATCCC
>CAZEUE010000104.1:0-6365 GCA_964514615.1 uncultured Bifidobacterium sp.
CCTCGCCCAGGCGCTGGATGCGCTCGCGCGGGATGCCCATCTCCACCCACTTCTCGAGCGCCTCGTCGTCGGCGGGCACGCCGTCCATGCCCTCGAACACCGTGATCCAGATCTGCTCGGGATCGAACCCCAGCACCTCGGTGGACAGCTCGAAACCGAAGCGGATGGCGTCGTCCTTGAAGTAGTCCCCGATCGAGAAGTTGCCGAGCATCTCGAAGAAGGTCAGGTGGCGCGCGGTGCGACCCACCTGGTCGATGTCCAGCGTGCGGAAGCACTTCTGCGCGCTGGTCATGCGCGGGGCCGGGGGTTGCGCCTGGCCCAGGAAGAACGACTTGAGCGGCTGCATGCCGGCAATGGTCAGCAGCACCGAGGGATCGTCCTCGAACGGCACCAGCGACGCGGAGGGGATCCGCAGATGTCCCTCGCGCTCGAAGTAGCGGAGGAAGCCCTCCCGGATATCGGCGGTCGTCACGGGCGGCAATCTACCAGCGGCCCCCTGGCCGCCCGGCGGGTTCGTTGGCGCGCTACCAGGTGCGCGCGCGGCGGCGCGCCTCGTCCAGGTCGGCGTCGAATGCGCGCTCCGCGCGCACGCCCGCCTGCACGCCGTCCACCAGCGCCTCGCGGGCGTCGCGGGCGAGCCCCCGGGCGTCCTCCTTCACCAGCGCGGGCCATCGCGCGGGATTGCGCTCGCGGGCGGTAAGCCAGGCCACCGCGCCCGCCATCAGCAGGACCGGGGCGGGGACGCGCCTCAATAGGGGCTCTCGTGCTTCACGCGCGGCGGCTCGTCCGCCTGGCCCGCGGCGCGTCGTGCCTTGAACGAGCGCACGGCCTCGGACGCCGACGCCGTCACGCCGCTCAGCGCCCGCGCGGGGGCGGTGACCGCCTTGCTCACCGCGGTGGCCGCCTGCTCAGCGCTCTTCGTGGCAGTGACCGCCGTGGTCATGATCTCGTCCACGTGCCCGAGCTGGGCGTTCACCTCGTCCACCGTCACCTGCACCCGCGTGAGGATCGGCACGGTCTCGTCGGTGATCTCCTCCACCGAGTTGTCGAGCTGGCCGAAGAGCCCGCCCAGGCGCAGGAACAGGTAGAACAGGCCCACGCCCACCAGGATCAGGAAGATGGCCAGCGCGAGGCTGGCGACGTCCGACCAACTCATTCAGTCCTCCGTGCCGATCCGCGCGGGATGCGCGCGGGTGATGGTTCCTGCGGCGACGAGACGGCCCTCGTCGTAGAGGGCCGCGGTCTGCCCCGGGGCCACGGCCTCGGCGGCATCCTCGAGCACCACCTCACCGGTTGCATCGCCCGTGATGAGCAGGTGCCCCCGAAGTAGTCGCCCATGATGCCGGATTCGCACGTCGAGTGCGTGATCAGGCGCGGCGTGCACCACCATCGCGGCCAATTCGATGCGCTGGCGGCCCAGGGCGGCCCGCGGGCCGACCACCACCTCGTTCCGCCGCGCATCGGTGGCCAGCACGTACAGCGGCTCGCGCGCGGCCACGCCCAGGCCGCGCCGCTGCCCCACCGTGTAGCGCCAGTGGCCATCGTGCATGCCGAGCACCGCTCCGTGCTGGTCCACGATGCGCCCGGGGCGCGCGCCCAGCCCCGCATGCCGCTCCAGGAACGGCCCGTACCCGCCTTCGCCGACGAAGCACACGTCCTGGCTCTCCACCGCATCGGCGGCGGGCAGCCCGTGCCGCACGGCGATGGCGCGCACCTCATCCTTGGTCATGCCCCCGAGCGGCAGCAGCAACCGCTCAAGGATGCCCGGCTCGAGCCGGGCGAGCATGTATGACTGATCCTTTGCAAAGTCCGCGCTACGAGCGACAACGGGGACAGTCCCCGGGCCGGGACTGTCCCCGGGCTGGGACTGTCCCCGGGCTGGGACTGTCCCCGTTCGGGCGTAGTGGCCGCTTGCCAGGTGATGGGCTCCCAGCAGGGCCGCCGCCTCCGAGAGGATCCGGAAGCGCACCTCGCCGTTGCAGGTGATGCACGGGTTCGGGGTACGGCCCTCGGCGTAGCCGCGCGCGAACTCCTCCACCACCTCGCGGCGGAAGCGGTCCGCGGCGTCGATGGTGAGGTGCGGGATGCCGATGGCCGCGCAGGTATCGCGGGCCATGCGCACCGTCTCGGGCGCGCAGCATGACCTCCGCGCGGGCGACGCCACGGGGTCGTGCCACAGGCGCATGGTCACGCCCACCACGTCGTGCCCCTGCTGGGACAGCAGGAGCGCCGCCACGGCGCTGTCGACGCCGCCGCTCATGGCCACGGCCACCCGGCCGGGCCGCGGAGGGGGCCCGGAAGTCCCGAGGCGCGCGCCGAACCACTGCTCGAAGGCCTCGGCCACGGCGTCGGCCACCATGCCCGCCGCATGTCCATCCCCCACGGGGGCCTGGCCGAGGTCGCGCGCGATCGATGCCTCCGACACCTGCAGGGCCTGGTCGAGCGTGGCCCCGCGGAGCGCCGCGCAGGCCGCGTCCGCCGCGTCGTGGGTGGCACGGCATCCCTGCGCGCGGTAGCCCGCGTCGGTCACCCTCCCCCCGGACACGCGCACCTGCACGGTCACCAGGTCACCGCACGCGGGCGAGCCGGCCTCGCCCCAGGCATCGACGATCGCGGGACCCCACCCGGATGCCTCAGCCGGCATCAGGCGCACCCCGGACGGCACGGACCGACGTTCCTGCGGAACCCGCATCTTGAGGAAATCTTGAGGTAAAGGGAACGGAAAGGCAATACTGTCCTCTCACCGAGGCCCCCGGATAAGGTGCCCCGCTCCCCCGGGCGGGGCACCGATGGTCCTCGTTGCCCCCACCGTGCCGCTCCGGGGCGTGATCCGAACCTGCTTCACACAGGTCGGGCGACGGGCGGGACCTCGCGATATGCGGCCCCGACTCCACCACCCTGGTCACGAGATACGGCTCGGAACAAAGTCCGGTCGCGCACACGGTCGGGTGCGCGCCGAAGGCTAGTACGCACCGCTAGCCATCGGCCGCGGGAGGGGGCGCCACCGAGCGCACCGCGAGCTCGGCCAGCTGTGCGTCGTCCACGCCCGCGGGTGCCCCGGTGAGGGGATCGGCCCCGGTGGCCGTCTTGGGGAACGCGATGACGTCGCGGATGGACTTCTCGCCCGCCAGCAGCATGACCAGCCGGTCAAGGCCGAGTGCGATGCCCCCGTGGGGGGGCGCGCCAAGGCGCAGGGCCTTCAGCAGGAACCCGAAGCGGTCCTCGGCGTCATCGGGCGTGATGCCGATGGCCTCGAACACCGCGGCCTGCACGGCCTGGTCGTGGATGCGGATGCTGCCCCCGCCGATCTCCAGCCCGTTCAGCACCACGTCGTACGCAAGGCTGCGCACCTCCCCGGTGTCGCCCGCGATCTTCCCGACGTCGTCCGGATGCGGGGCGGTGAACGGGTGGTGCAGCGGGTCCCACCGCTTCTCGTCGGCGTTCCAGCCGACCAGCGGGAAGTCCTCGATCCACACCGGCGCCCACATGCCCTCGGGCACCAGCCCGTGGCGCTCGGCGAACCGCACGCGCAGCGCGCCCAGCACCTCGGACGCCACCTGCTCCTCGTCGGCCACCAGGGTGATGAGGTCGCCCGGCCCTGCGCCCAGGTCGCCCGCCAGGCCGTCCAGGAACTTGGCGACCGGCGAGCGCAGCGTGCCGTCGTCCTGGACCACTGCCCACACGAGCCCCTTGGCGCCCAGCGCCTGTGCCTCGGCCATGAGGTCGTCGCCGTCCTTGCGCGAGACGCCCTCCCCCGCGCCGGGCACCACCAGCCCGCGCACCACGCCGCCGCCATCCACCACTCCGCGGAACACGGCGAAGTCCGTTGCCCCCGCCTGCGCGGTCCAGTCCCGGATCTCCATTCCGAACCGCAGGTCCGGCCGGTCGGTGCCGAACCGCCGCATGGCCTCGGCATACGGCATGCGCGGGAACGGCGCGGGGAGGTCGATGCCGGCCTCGGCGAAGCACGCCACCAGCACCTGCTCGGTGAGCGCCTCGATGTCGCCGGGCTCCACGAACGACGCCTCCACGTCCAACTGCGTGAACTCCGGCTGCCGGTCGGCGCGCAGGTCCTCGTCGCGGAAGCAGCGGGCGATCTGGTAGTACCGCTCGAGCCCGCCCACCATCAGCAGCTGCTTGAACAGCTGCGGACTCTGCGGCAGGGCGTACCACTCGCCCTGGCTCAGGCGCGACGGCACCAGGAAGTCGCGCGCGCCCTCGGGCGTGGACCGGGTGAGCACGGGCGTCTCGACCTCGAGGAAGCCCTGGTCATCGAGCACCCGGCGCATCGCGCGCACCACCCGGGCCCGCAGCTCGAGCGCCGCCAGCCGACGCGGCCGGCGCATGTCGATGTACCGATAGGTGAGCCTGAGCTCCTCCGACGGCTCGGTGCTCTCGTCCTCCACCGAGAACGGGACCGGCTGGGTCTCGGCGAGTCGCTCCAGCGCGGTGACCGCCAGCTCCACCTCGCCAGTGGGTATGCGGGGGTTGACCGTCTCGGGGGAGCGGGCCACCACCTCGCCCTCCACGCAGATGACGTCCTCGAGGTGCAGGCGCTCGGCTGCTGCGTGGGCGTCGGGCGCCTTCTCGGGGTGGAATACCAGCTGCAGGATGCCGCTGCGATCGCGCAGGTCGATGAAGATCACCCCGCCGTGGTCGCGCCGGCGGTGCACCCACCCGGACACGCGCACCGCCTGCCCCGCAGCATCGGCCGCTCCCGCGGCGGAGTGCGTGCGGTACCGCTCCGCGCCGATCACCGCGCGCCCTCCGCCTGCCCGATGTGCTGGGCGATATCCGCCACGGGTACCTCCACCTGGTCTCCGGTCCGCATGTCCCTCACCGTCGCGAGGCCGTCCGCGTGCTCGCGGGGGCCGATGATGATTACGTGCCTGGCACCTAACCCGGAGGCGTGGCGCATCATGGCCTTCAGGCCCTTGCCGGACGTGCCGGCCTCCACCCGCAGGCCCGACGCCCTGAGCCCCCGCAGCACCGGCAGGAGCTCCAGCCGGATGTCGGCGTCGGGGATGGCGAGATAGGCGTCCACCACGGCGTCGTCCGCCGCGGCCTCGCCCAGCGCCAGCGTGATGCGCTCGACCCCCGTGCCGAAGCCCACGCCCGGCACATCCGGGCCGCCCAGCGACGCCACCAGCCCGTCGTAGCGCCCCCCGCCGCCGATGCCGCTCTGGGCGCCCAGCACGTCGCACGTGAACTCGAACACCGTGCGCGTGTAGTAGTCGAGCCCGCGCACGAGCGAGGGGTCCTCTTCGAAGGGGATGCCCATCAGCCGAAGCGCCTCGAGCACGCGCGCGTGGTGCTGGCGGGCATCGTCGGTGAGGTTGTCGAGCAGGCGCGGGGCATCGGCCATGACCGCCTGCACGGCGTCGTCCTTCATGTCGAACAGCCGAAGGGGGTTCTCGTGCATGCGCTCGCGGGCGTCGCGCGGAAGGCCGTCCTCATGCGCCGACAGGTGCGCCAGCAGCTTCTCGCGGTACGGGCCGCGGCCCTCGGGGTCGCCCATGCTCGAGATGCGCAGGCGCACGCCCGGCACGTCGAGCCGCGCGTAGATGTCGGCCAGAAGGGCGATCATCTCGGCGTCCAGCAGGGGATCCTCGCTGCCGAAGGCCTCGGCCCCCACCTGCCAGTGCTCGCGGAACCGGCCGCTCTGGGGAGCCTCGTACCGGAACATCGGCGCCAGGTACCAGAGCTTCACCGGCTGGGGGAGCTTGTGCATGCCGTGCTCGGCGTACGCGCGCGCCACCGGGGCCGTGCCCTCCGGTCGCAGGGTGATGCTGCGGCCGCCCCGGTCGTCGAACGTGTACATCTCCTTGCGCACGATGTCCGTGGCCGTGCCCACGCCGCGCACGAAGACCTCGGTTTCCTCGAACGTGGGCGTGACCACCCGGCCGAAGCCACCTGCACCGAGCACCTCTGCGGCCACGGCCTCGATGCGCGCGCGCACGCGACCCTCCGCGGGCAGCACGTCCCGCGTGCCCTTGGGCGCCCTGGGGGCCATCCCTACCGCCTGCCCGTCTGCTTCTCCCAGCGGCGCAGGGCCATGCGGTGCGCCAACCGGTCGAGCAGCATGCCCAGCGGGATCATCAGCACGCCCATGATGAGCGCGTAGATGAACGCCGTGGTGGCCGTGTCGCCATTGAGGTAGTAGAGGAACGCGAAGAAGATGAGCGCGGCGAGGCCCGCGCGGATGAGCACGCTGCGCATTCCCGCCCGGCGCGGGGCGCCCTTGGGCAGCCCGGCGTGGCGGCGCGGCTCGGCATCACCCGATTCCTCTGCCTGCACCTTGGCCTCGTACCGCGGGTTCTTCACGGGCGGCGGGCCGGCGTTGGGCCTGCGGCGGCGCTTGGGGG
>CAZEUE010000105.1:0-6336 GCA_964514615.1 uncultured Bifidobacterium sp.
TCCTCGTCGTCCACCATGTCGGCCTTGTTGAGGGCCACCACGATGTACGGCACGCCCACCTGGCGGGCGAGCAGGATGTGCTCACGGGTCTGGGGCATGGGGCCGTCCGCGGCCGACACCACCAGGATGGCGCCGTCCATCTGGGCGGCACCCGTGATCATGTTCTTGATGTAGTCAGCGTGACCGGGGCAGTCGACGTGGGCGTAGTGACGGCCCTCCGTCTCGTACTCCACGTGCGAGGTGGCGATGGTGATGCCGCGCTCGCGCTCCTCAGGGGCGTTGTCGATCTCATCGAAGCTGCGCACCTCGCCGCCGAACTTCTGGCCGAGCGTCTGGGTGATGGCAGCAGTGAGGGTCGTCTTGCCGTGGTCGACGTGACCGATGGTGCCCACGTTGACGTGGGGCTTCGAACGGTCGAACTTCTCCTTCGCCATCACACGCTCCTCATGCGCGTCCGAGCGGGCTGCGACCATCAGTGGCGCAACCCGCTGAGTGCTTCCGAAAAAGGCTTTCACATGCAACGCGCGGCCCTGATTGGCCGCGCGTGTGAAGGCCGTCGCTCTTTCGAGCCGGGGGAACATAGCACGCACGCGGCGGCAGGCAAGCGCGACTTCGGTCGCCGCTCGCGCATAGGATCGAACCCATGGATCCCGCACGTCAGGCGCTGCTGGAACTGGCCCGCGAGGCCCGCGGCGCAGTACGCGGGGACGCCGCCACGCGCGAGCTCTACGCCGTGGATGCCAGCCTGTACCGGCGCGTGCCGGTGGGCGCCCTGCTGGCCGGCCACGCGGACGACCTCGACCTGGCCGTGCACGCCTGCGCACGCCACGGCATCCCACTCACCATGCGGGGCGCGGGCACCAGCCTCGCGGGGCAGTCGGTGGGGCGCGGCCTGGTGGTGGATTGCTCCCGGCTGCGCGACATCGAGGTGGATCCGGGGTCGATGACCGCCCGCGTGGGCCCGGGCGTGGTGCTGGACGACCTCAACCGCGCGGCCGCGGCCCATGGCCTGATGTTCGGGCCCGATGTGGCCACGGCCAGCCGGGCCACCCTGGGCGGGATGATCGGCAACAACTCCGCGGGGGCGCGATCGATCGTGCACGGCATGACCGCCGACAACCTCGTGGAGCTCGACGTGGTGCTGGCCGACGGCACACGTGCGGTGCTGCGCCGGGGCGGACCGGCCCCGCCGGCGCTCGAGGCGGCGCGGGCGCTGGCCACCGACCGGGGATTCCCCGGCCTCATGCGACGGGTGTCGGGCTACGCCCTCGACCGCCTCGCGGGCCCCGACCCCGATTGGCCGGCCTTCCTGTCGGGCAGCGAGGGCACGCTCGCCGTGCTGCGCCAGGCCGTGGTGCGGCTGGTGCGCGTGCCGCCCGCGCGGGCGCTGGCCGTCGTGCCCTTTGCCGACGTCGATGCCGCGCTCGAGGCCGTGCCCGGATTGCTCGAATCCCGGCCGTCGGCGGTGGAGCTGATGGACGCCTCGCTGGTGGACCCGGCCAACCGCCAGCCCGCCGAGCGCGCGCTGCTGGGCGTGGTGGGGAGCGCGCCCGCGATGCTGGTGGTGGAGTACTCGGGCGAGCAGGCCGAGGTGGCGGACCGGGCGGGGGCCCTGGCCGGCGCCACGGTCATCACCGACCTGCGCGACCAGGCGGCGGTGTGGACCATCCGGCGCACGGGGATCGCGCGGGCGCTCCGCACCGAGGGCGACGGCAAGCCCATCCCGTTCATCGAGGACCCCGCGGTGCCTCCCGCGCAGCTGGCGTCGTTCGCCGGCGAGGTGCGGCGCCTGCTGGCCCACGAGGGCATGGGCGACGCCGTGTGGTACGGCCACGCCAGCGTGGGCTGCCTGCACATCCGCCCCATGGTGGACCTGCGGCATCCGGGCGCCGTGGCGCGCGTGCGGCGGGTGGCCGAGGGGGTTGCCGACATCGTGGTCGCGCACGGCGGATCGCTGTCGGGCGAGCACGGCGACGGCCGCCTGCGCGGGGAGCTGCTGCCCCGCATGTACGGCGAGGACCTGCTGCAGAGGTTCGCCGGGGTCAAGCGCGCGCTCGACCCGCAGGGCATCCTCAACCCGGGCATCATCACCGACCCCGAGCCGCTCGACTCAGGACTGCGCATCCAGGCCTCCCCCCCGCTGCATGCCATCGACACCGTCGTGTCGTTCGCGTCCGCGGGGGGCCTGCAGCGGGCGGTGGAGGCCTGCAACGGCAATGGGCAGTGCCGCCGGTCGGACGCCGTGATGTGCCCCAGCTACCAGGCGCTTCGCGATGAGCGGCACTCCACCCGCGGGCGCGCGGTGCTGCTGCGGGCGGCCGTGGAGGGCAAGCTCGACCTGGGCCTGGCCGATCCGGGCCTGGCCGAGGCGCTCGACCTGTGCCTGTCGTGCCGGGCGTGCGCCACCGAGTGCCCGGCCGGAGTGGACATGTCGCGCCTCAAGGTGGAGGCCCTGGTGCACCGGCACGCCGAGCGCCGGCCGCCGCCGTCGGTGCTGGCGGCCGCGCATGTGCACGACCTGATGCGCGCCGGGTCGGCGTCGCCGCGGTTGGCGGCCGCGCTGGCCGGCCAGGCCGAGCGGCAGACGGGGCGCCCGGTCCCGCGGCCCGCGCGGGCCTGGCGGCCACCGCGCGTTGCCGGGGACGGCCCGCCACATGGGCTGTTCGGCGACACATGGACGCGCTTCCGCGACTCCGCCGTGGGCGATGCCGCCGTGCGCGTGCTGGCCACCGCGGGCGCCCGGGTGCATCCCCTCACGGGCGGATGCTGCGGCCGCCCCGCCCTGTCGCAGGGGATGCCCGACCTCGCGCGCTCGCAGGGCGCGCGCGCGCTGCGCACCCTCGCCCCATTCGCCATGGCCGGGCGCCCCATCGTGGTGCTCGAGCCCTCGTGCCTGTCGATGCTGGCCCACGACCTGCCCTGGCTGCTCCAGGACGACCCGCGGGCCGGTTGGGTGGCTGACGCGGTGGTGTCGTTCGAGCAGGCGGTGCTCGACCTGGGGCTGGAGGTGCCGGGCATGGCGGGCGCGCCGCTGGTGCATCGCCACTGCCATGCGCGCGCCGACGGCGACACCGCCGCGGTGGCCGCCATGGGCCCGGGAGCCACGGCCACCGACGCCGGGTGCTGCGGAATGGCCGGCGCGTTCGGCTACCAGCACCCCGAGGTGTCGCGGCTCATCGGCGAGGACCGCCTGGCCCCGCAGGTGCGTGCGTCATCCGCGCCGCTGGTGGCCGCGGGCGTGAGCTGCCGCGACCAGATCGCCGACCTCACCGGTCGCGAGGCGGTGCACCCGGCGGTGCACCTGGATGGCCTGCTGAATGGGTAACCCGGTGCCAGGCACTTAACCGACCCGCGCGCCATGCGCGCGGGTCGGTTAAGTGCCTGGCACCGGGGTGCGGCTACTCGGAGCTTGCCCCCACCTTCGCCTTGATCTCCTCCGCGATGGAGTTGGGGACCTCGGCGTAGTGGTCGAACTGCATGGTGAAGGTGGCGCGGCCCTGGGTGGCCGAGCGCACCGAAGTGGCGTAGCCGAACATCTCGGAGAGCGGCACCTGGGCCTGGATGGTGCCCGTGGTGCCCTTCTCCTCCATGCCGCCGATGCGGCCGCGTCGGCCGTTGAGGTCGCCCACCACGGTTCCCATGAACTCGGTGGGGCACACGACCTCGACCGCCATGAGGGGCTCGAGCAGGCACGGGCTGGCGCGCTTGGCGGCCTCGCGCACGGCCATCGACCCGGCGATCTTGAAGGCGCCTTCGTTGGAGTCGACGTCGTGGTACGAGCCGTCGATGAGCTCCACCTTGACGTCCACCATGGGATACCCGGCCACCACGCCGCCCTCGAGGGCCTCCTTGATGCCCTCGTCCACGGCGGGCACGTACTCCTTGGGCACCGAGCCACCCACGGTCTTGTTCTCGAACTCGTAGCCCTTGCCGGGCTCGTTCGGCTCGACCGAGATGTACACGTGCCCGTACTGGCCGCGACCACCGGACTGGCGGACGAAGCGGCCCTCGATCTTCTCGACGCGCTTGCGGATGGTCTCGCGGTAGGCCACCTGGGGGGCGCCGACGTTGGCGTCCACGCTGAACTCGCGCATGAGGCGGTCGACGATGATCTCCAGGTGCAGCTCTCCCATGCCGGCGATGACCGTCTGGCCGGTCTCCTCGTCGGTGCGCACGCGGAACGTGGGGTCTTCGTCCTGCAGGCGCTGCAGGGCGGTGGAGAGCTTCTCCTGGTCCGCCTTGGTCTTGGGCTCGATGGCCAGTCGGATCACCGGGTCGGGGAAGGTCATCTCCTCGAGGATCACCGGGTTGGCCGGGTCGCAGAGGGTGTCGCCCGTGGTGGTGCTCTTCAGGCCCACCGCCGCCACGATGTCACCGGCAGAGGCGCTGTCGACCTCCTCGCGGTGGTTGGCGTGCATCATCAGCAAGCGGCCGATGCGCTCCTTGCGCTCGCCCTTGGTGGCGTTGATGATGCCGTCGCCCGCGTTGACCGAACCCGAGTACACGCGCAGGAAGGTCAGGCGGCCCACGTAGGGGTCGCTCATCACCTTGAAGGCCAGCGCGGCGAAGGGCGCCGCCGGGTCGGACGGACGCTCCACCTCGTTGCCGCGGTCATCGATGCCCTCGGCGGGCGGGACGTCCAGCGGAGACGGCATGAAGTCCACGATGGCGTCCAGCAGCGGCTGCACGCCCTTGTTCTTGAACGACGAACCGCAGAGCACGGGGGTCATGTCGATGGCCAGCACCGCAGTGCGGATGGCCTTCTTCATCAGGTCCGGCGTGATGTCGTTGCCCTCGAGGTAGGCCTCGGCCAGCTCGTCGTCGCTGTCCGCGAGCGCCTCGATGAGCTGCTCGCGCGCCACCTCGGCGTCGGTGGTCATGGCCTCGGGGATGGGCCCCACCTCGACCTCGGTGCCGAGGTCGTCCTTGTACGTGGTGGCGTTCATCTCGACCAGGTCGATGATGCCCGCGAACTCCGACTCGGCGCCGATGGGCATCTGGATGGGCACGGCCTTGGCGCCCAGGCGGTCGATCATGGTCTGCACGGCGGCGTCGAAGTCGGCGCCGATGCGATCCATCTTGTTGACGTACGCGATGCGCGGCACGCGGTAGCGGTCGGCCTGGCGCCACACGGTCTCGGACTGCGGCTCGACGCCGGCGACCGAGTCGAACACGGCCACGGCGCCGTCCAGCACGCGCAGCGAGCGCTCCACCTCGACCGTGAAGTCCACGTGGCCGGGGGTGTCGATGATGTTGATGCGGTGGTCGCGCCAGAAGCAGGTGGTGGCGGCGGAGGTGATGGTGATGCCGCGCTCCTGCTCCTGCTCCATCCAGTCCATCGTGGCGGCGCCCTCGTGCACCTCGCCGATGCGGTGGGTTCGGCCGGTGTAGTAGAGGATGCGCTCGGTCGTGGTCGTCTTGCCCGCGTCGATGTGGGCCATGATCCCGATGTTCCGGGTGCGCTCGAGCGGGACCTTCTTCGCCTCAGACACTGAATCTCACCTGTCCGTCACGTATGGCACGGGAGATGTTCCCCCGCGTCGTCTCTGATGAATGCAAGCCGAACCCCGCCGGGATTGGACGGGGAACGGGGGCTACCAGCGGTAGTGCGCGAAGGCCTTGTTGGCCTGGGCCATCCGGTAGAGGTCGTCCTTGCGCTTGAACGCGCCGCCCTGCGATCCGAGGGCGTCGAGCAGCTCGTTGGCGAGCCGCTCGCTCATCTGCTTCTCGCGGCGCTGGCGCGAGAAGAGGACGATCCAGCGGATGGCGAGGGTGCGGCCCCGTCGCGGCGGGACCTCGATGGGCACCTGGTAGGTGGCACCGCCCACGCGCCGGCTCTTGACCTCGAGCACCGGCGTGACGTTGCGGATGGCCTCCTCCATCACCTGGACCGGGTCGCGGCCCGTGCGCTCGCGGATGCGCTCGAGGGCGTCGTACACGGTGCGCTCGGCCACGGACTTCTTGCCGTCGAGGAGAACCTTGTTGATGAGCTGCGTCACGACCACGTTGTCGTAGACGGGGTCCGGGATGAGCGGACGGCGGGTGATTGCTGCGCGGCGGGGCATGGGCCTACTTCGGGGTCTTGGCGCCGTACTTCGAACGCGCCTGCTTGCGGTCGGACACGCCGGCGGTGTCGAGGGCGGCGCGGATGACCTTGTACCGGACGCCCGGAAGGTCCTTCACGCGGCCACCACGCACCAGCACGACGGAGTGCTCCTGCAGGTTGTGGCCCTCGCCGGGGATGTAGCTCGTGACCTCCATCCCGTTGGTCAGCCGCACGCGCGCCACCTTGCGCAGCGCCGAGTTCGGCTTCTTCGGGGTGGTGGTGTAGACCCT
>CAZEUE010000106.1:0-6302 GCA_964514615.1 uncultured Bifidobacterium sp.
GGGACCAGAACCCAGTGTCCTACCAGCTAGACGATCCCCCATCGCCTCACGGCCGAGGGCACGCTAGCAAAGGGCCGGGGGCGGGTCACTCCTGCGCGTTCATCAGCTCGGCAAGGCCATGGCCCAGCGCCTTCAGGCCCCGCGGCACGTCGAGCTTGTCCAGGTCCACGTGGATGATGTACGCGGTGTCGCGGTCCCTGCGGGCCCGGGCCAGGGCCTCGTCGAGCTGCGCCGGCGTGAAGGCCTGCAGGCCCACGGCGCCCACCACGGGGCCCACCGCGGCGTAGTCCCACTGCGCGATGTCGTTGAACGCGCCGTCGTGGATGCTGCGCTCGGCGCCGTAGCCGTGGTTGTCGAGCACCAGCACGATGGGGTGCACGCCCTCGCGGATGGCCGTGGACAGGTCGAAGCCGGTCATCTGGAACGAGCCGTCGCCCACCAGCACGATGGGGCGGCCCCTGCCGCGGGCGAGCGCCGCGCCGTAGCCGGCCGGCACCGCGAAGCCCATCCCCACGTAGAGGCGCGCGATGTGGAACTGCCCCGTGCGGTTGAGCCGGGCGTCCATGCTCAGATGCGCGGCCACGCCGACGTCGCACACCACGATGTCCGGCTTCTCCACGAACCGCTGCAGGCGGTCGGCCACGACGTCGGTGGTGATGCGGTCGGCATCCTGCGGCCCGTCGGCCCACGCGTAGGGCAACTCGTCCGGGATTGCGTTGGGCGTGATCTCGCCGATGCGCCGCTCCAGCAGGCCGCCGATGGCCTCCAGGTCCACCCCGGGGTAGAGGCGATGACCCACCGAGGTGCCCTCGGCGCCCATGTGGATGCGCTGGTCGGTGGTGATGGACGAGCTGAACGCCCCGGTGGTGATGTCGTTGATGTTCACGCCCACCTCCACCACCAGGTCGGCCGACTCCACGTACTCGCGCAGGCCCGCGGGCGAGCCCGCGCCCACGTACACCCCCAGCACGAGCGGGTGGGTCTCATCCACGGCTCCCTTGCCCATGACCGACTCCACGATGGTCATGCCGGTCATCTCGGCGAACCGCAGCAGGCGCTCGCCGTACTGCCGGTTGCGCGCGCCGTGCCCGGCCCACAGGATGGGCCGCGAGGCGCGGTTGATGGCGGAGATGACGTCGTCGGCCGCGGCCGCCACGCGCTCCATCGGCACGAGGTCGTCGATGGACCGGTGCACCCGGTGCGTGGCCAGCGGCGTGGCGGAGATCATGTCGCGCGGAAGCTCGATGTACCCCGGCATCATGCTGGCGCGCACGGTGCGCAGCAGCCAGTCGATCTGGTCGTGGGCCTCGTCCGGGTCATCCAGCAGGACGCAGTGCGGAGCGACCTCCTGCATCATGCGAAACGGTGACCGCATGTCGGCGGAGGGCATGTGATGGATGCGCCGGGTGTCACGCTCGGTCATCCCGGGCGCGCCGCCGATCACCACCACGGGGACGTGCTCGGCGTTGGCGCTGCCCAGGGCGGCCATGGTGGCCAGCGTGCCCACCCCGTAGGTCACCGCCACGGCGCCCAGCCCCTTTTCGCGCGCGTAGCCGTCGGCGGCGTACGTGGCGGCCTCCTCCCGGGTGCAGTTGACCATGCGCATGCCGCGCTGGTCACCGATCACGTGCAGGCCCAGGATGAAGTCGCCGGGCACGCCGAACACGTGGTCCACGTCGTGCGCGCGCAGGGCGTCGATGAGGTACTCACCCACGGTGAGCGATGCGTCCGTGGCCATGGGGTCCTCCCGGGGTCGTCCGCGGCTCAATCTACGCCGCCGGCGTTCTCCCAGTCGGAGTAGAGCGCGGCGTAGCGGCCCCCTGCGGCCATCAGCTGGTCGTGCGAGCCCTTCTCGGCCACGCGGCCGTCCTCGACCACCACGATCATGTCGGCGCGCCGGATGGTGGAGAGGCGGTGGGCGATGATGATCGCCGTGCGGCCGGCCAGCAGGCGCTCCAGTGCCTCGCCGATGCGCCGCTCGGTGCCGATGTCGATGGACGAGGTGGCCTCGTCGAGGATGATCAGCCGGGGGTCGGGCACCAGCGCGCGCGCGAAGCAGATGAGCTGCCGCTGGCCCGCCGACAGCCGCGCCCCCCGCTCCTGCACGTCGGTGTCCATGCCGTCGGGCAGGGCGTCCACGAACTCCAGCGCCCCCACGGCATCGAGCGCGCGCCGCACCTCGTCGTCGGTGGCGCCGGGGTGGCCGAACCGCACGTTCTCGGCGATGGTGCCACTGAACAGGTGGCCCTCCTGGGGGACGATGCCCATGGCGGCGCGCAGGGAGTCCTCGTGCACGTGGCGCAGGTCGATGCCGTCGATGCGCACGGCGCCCTCGTCGGGGTCGTACAGCCGGGCGATGAGCTTGGCGAGGGTGGACTTGCCGGCACCGGTGGGGCCCACCAGCGCCACGGTGGTGCCGGGCGCGATGTCCAGGTCGACGTCGCGTATCACGTACTCGCGGGCGTATCCGAACGAGACGTCATCCAGCTGCACGCGCCCTGCCACGTCGGGCAGGTCGACGGCATCAGGCGCGTCGGCGATGCGCGGCTCGGTCTCGAGCACCCCGAAGATCTTCTCGAGCGCCGCCATCGCCGCCTGGAAGGTGTTGTAGAGCTGCGAGAGCTGCTGGATGGGGTCGAAGAACGAGGCCAGGTAGCCGATGAAGGCCACCATCACGCCCACGCTCAGGTCCTGGTCGAGCACCCGGTTGCCGCCGTACCAGAGGATGAGGGCGGTCCCGAGGGCGGCGAGCAGCTCGACGCCGGGGAAGTACACGCCGCTCACCGTGATGGTGCGCATGTTGGCCTGCCGGTACTCGCGGTTGGCCGCGCGGAAGCGCCGCCGGGCCTCGTCCTCGCGCCCGTGCGCCTGCACCACCCGCACGCCCGAGAGGTTCTCCTGCAGCACCGACAGCACCACGGCCACGCGCTCGCGGGTGGCGCGGTACGCCTGCGTGGCCCGCACCCGGAACCACCAGGTCCCGATCCCCAGGAGGGGGAAGATCACGAAGGCGGCAAGGGCGAGCTGCCAGTCGTAGGCCAGCAGGATCACCACCACGCCCAGCAGGGTGAGGCCGTTGATCACCAGCGACGTGGCGCCCTCCACCACCAGCTGGTTGACCGCCTCGATGTCGGCGGTGAGGCGGCTGACGCTGCGCCCCGTGGGGGTGCGCTCGTGATGTCCCAGCTCGAGCCGCATGAGGTGGCGGAACACCTGCCGGCGCAGGTCGAGCAGCACGCGGTTGCCCACCCACGACGACAGGTACGACTGCCAGTAGCCCGCCACCCAGCCGATGAGGCCGATCACCACGAACACGCCGACGATGGCCAGGAGCACCGTGACGTCGCCGGGGATGATGCCGTCGTCGATGGCCACCTGGGCGAGCGCCGGTGCGGCGAGCGTGGTCGCGGTGACCACCAGCATCAGCACGATGGTCACCGCCACGCGCCACCGGTACGGCCGGAAGTAGGGGAGGAGCCTGCGCATGTTGCGCCGCGGGCGGCGCACCACCCGCTCCTCGTCCTCCTCGCGCAGCGGGCCCAGCATGCCGCCGGCGTGCCCGCTTCCCACGGGGCGCGTGCCCACTAGGCCTCCCGCGCGACGAGCTCGTCGGGCCGCGCCAGGCCCTGGTCGTGGATCTCCCGGTACAGGGCGCTTCCGGCGTAGAGCTCGGCGTGCGGCCCGCGCGCGGCCACCCGGCCATCGTCGATGAGGATGATCTCGTCGGCCAGGCTGATGGTGGAGAGCCGGTGGGCGATGATGATGGTGGTGCGGCCCTGCATGACGGCCGCAAGCGCACGCGAGATCTCGCGCTCGGTGGAGGCATCCACCGATGCCGTGGCCTCGTCGAGCACGAGGATGCGTGGGTCAACCAGGATGGCCCGGGCGATGGCGATGCGCTGGCGCTGCCCGCCCGACAGGGTGAACCCGCGCTCTCCCACCACGGTGTCGAAGCCGTCCGGCAGCCGCTGGATGAAGGCAGCGGCCTGGGCCATGCGCGCCGCCTCGCGTACCTGCTCGTCGGTGGCGTCGGGGCGCCCGAAGGCGATGTTGGCGCGCACGGTGTCCGAGAACAGGAAGGGGTCCTGCCCCACCATGCCCACGGCCAGCCGGATGTCCTCGAGGGCCACCTCGCGCACGTCGGCGCCGTCCACCAGCACGCGTCCCTGCTGCGGGTCGTAGAAGCGCGGGATGAGCTGCGTGATGGTGCTCTTGCCCGAGCCCGTGGGGCCGATCAGCGCCACGGTGCGCCCTGCGGGGATGTCCAGGTGCAGGTCGCGCAGCACGGGGCGTGCGGGGTCGTAGCCGAAGGTCACGCCTTCCATGCGCACGTGGCCGCCGCCCACGGGCAGTGCCCGGGGGGGCTCGGCCTCGGCGAGGTCCGGCTCGGTGTCGAGGATCTCGAACACGCGCTGGCCGCTTGCCGCCGCGCGTTGCGCGCTGGCGATCAGGTTGCCGATCGACCGGAACGGGAACGTCAGGATGGCCAGGTACAGGTAGAACTGCACGAACTCGCCCAGGGTGAGCACCTCGTTGATGGTCATCACCCCGCCCACGGCGATGACCACCGCGATCCCCAGGACGGGCAGGAAGCCCATCAGTCCCTGGTAGAAGCTCTGCAGCCGGGCGGCATCCACGCTGCGGGCGAACGCCGCCTCCGCGCGCCGGCTGAAGCGCTCGCCCTGGGCATCCTCCTGGCCGAATGCCTTCACCACGCGGATGCCCGCGATGCTCTCCTCGGCCGTCTGGGTGACGTCGCCGACCTTCTGCTGCACGTCCACCAGCACGGGGTGCGAGCGCTTGCTGGCTCGGGCGGCCACCGCCACCAGGGCGGGGCCCATCAGCAGCGCCAGCAGCGTGAGTGGCACGTCGATGAACAGCAGCACCACGGTCACGAACACCAGGGTGAACGCGTGCATGAACAGGAAGATCAGGCCGTAGCCCAGGAAGAACCGCACGGTCTGGAGGTCGCTGGTGGCACGCGACATCAGTTGCCCCACGGGCATTCGATCGAAGTACCCGAACGACAGCCGCTGCAGGTGCGCGAACACCATGTCGCGCAGGTCGAACTCCACCGCAAGGCTCACGTGCCCGGCGAGGATGCGCCGCATCACCGCGAAGAGCGCGCGGATGACCCCCACCACGATCACGATCAGCACCAGGGGCAGCAGGGCGTCCTCCTGCTGGCCGTTCAGCACGTCGTCGATCACCCGGCGCGTGAGGTATGGCAGGGTGATCGTGCAGGCCATCAACGCCAGGGCCGAGAAGGCCGTGACGGCGACCGACCACTTGTAGGGCCGGAGGAATGTGAGCAGCCTGAAGAGCGTGCGCAGCGGCGGATCCGATCGCGTGGGCGGCCTGCGTGCGGTGCCCAACTGTAGTGAGGGCCGAGACCGCGACCTGATCGCGCGGCTGGTGGCCAGCACGCAGGTGATGGGCGTTCGCGTGGACGACGTGCACTCCGACCCCGACCACGACCGCACGGTCATCACGCTCTCCGGGGAACCGCGTGCGCTCGTGCAGGCCGGGGTGGCGCTTGCGGCCGCATGCCGCGACCTCCTCGACGTCCGCGGGCGCGACGGCGTGCACCCCTTCGTGGGGGCGCTCGACGTGCTGCCGTTCGTGGCCATGACGCCGGACCGCATGCCGGCGGCCGTGGAGTGCGCGCGCCGGGCAGCGCAGCGCATCGGCGGGGAGTTGGGGGTGCCCTGCGTGCTGTACGGGCAGGCCGGGGGCGCCGGGCGGGAGCGTCCCGGCCTGCTGCGGCGCGGGGGCCTGCCGGGGCTGCGCGAGCGGATGGCATCGGGCGAGGTGGTGGCCGACGCCGGCCCCCGGGCCCCGCACGACACGGCGGGCGTGGTGCTGGTGGGCGCGCGCGGCCCGCTCATCGCATGGAACGTGTGGTTGCCGGGGGCGTCGCTGGACGACGCCCGGTCCATCGCCGCGGCGGTGCGTGACGGCGGCGAGGGGGGAGGGCTGCCGTCGGTGCGGGCGCTCGGGCTGCGGTGCCCCCGATCGGGCCTTGCGCAGGTGTCGATGAACGTGGAGGATTACCGCCGCACGCCGCTCGCCGCGGTGGTGGGGAAGGTGCGGGACGAGGCCGCTGCCCGCGGCCTCGTGGCCGGGGAGTCCGAACTGGTGGGGATGATCCCCCGTGAGGCCCTTGCCGGTGCATCCCCCGCCGACCTGGGGCTGCCCGCGTTGCCGCCCCAGCAGGTAATCGACCCAACGGAGGACTGAGGAATCGCCCCCAAGCGCCGCCGCAGGCCCAACGCCGGCCCGCCGCCCGTGAAGAACCCGCG
>CAZEUE010000107.1:0-6269 GCA_964514615.1 uncultured Bifidobacterium sp.
GGGACAGTCCCGGGGTCGGCGGTGTCACACTTCCTGCGTGGACCACGTGCTGTCGCTCTCGGACTTTCGGCGGCGGGTTGCCGACAACTACGCGCGGGCGCGGGCGCGCGGTGGAGGGCCCGAGGCGTGGATGGCCTGGCGGATCGGGCGCGACGCGATCTTCCGGGCGCATCCGGAGAGTCCGGTGCCCGAGGGACGGCGTGCCGGCTTCGGGGGCATGGCGTTCTTCCCGTATGACCCCTCGTGGCGCCTCGAGGCTGAGATCGAGCGCCCGGCGACCACCGATTCCCCGCTGCCGGCGGCGCCCGATGCCACGTTCCGGCGGATCGGGGTGGCCGTGGCCGCGCGCGATGGGTTGGAGATCCGCCTGCCCGTGCTGTGGCTCGAGTCATATGGGGGCGGGGTGTTCCTGCCGTTTCGCGACCTCACGAACGGCACCGACACCTACGGCGGCGGCAGGTACCTGATCGACCAGCCGAAGGGAGCCGACCTCGGCATCACCGACGCGGGCCTACTGATCCTGGACTTCAACTACGCCTACCACCCGTCGTGCGCGCACGACCCGCGGTGGACGTGCCCGCTCGCCCCACCCGACGCCGTGGTCGGGGTCCGCGTGGCGGCGGGCGAGATGACGCCCTGATCAGTCCAGCGGTCCCCCGCCCAGCTCACGGGCGCTGGGGGCCTCGAGCCATGTGGTGACCGGGCGCGGGATGGGCTTGCCGAGCGGGCGCGCGGCATCGAGCGCCCGCGGGGCGCCCAGCAGCCACTGGCCGTCGTGACGCACGACCTCGGTGACGACCTCGGCCCTCGGAGCCGCCAGCGCCGGCGCGCCGAAGCCGAAGACCTTCTCGGCCGCGGTGACCGCCGTCAGCCGGCCGCGGGCCTCCACGTGCACGCGGTGGTCGGCCCGCGCCATCTCGCCTTCGTGGGCCGAGAGTGCCTGCTCGATCTCGGCTGCGCGCGCGTCGTCGAACGTGGTGACGATGGTGGGGAAGGGCAGGTCGCCCCAGATGGCCCACATCCACCATGCGGGGGGGTCGTCACGCGCCGCCAGCACGTCGCGGATGGCGCGCCCGGTGAGCTCGTGCGCATGGTGCACGTCGTGGGGCGAGGGGCCCACCACGAGGTCGGGCGGCTCCGCGCCGTCGAGGGCCATCCCCACCTGCCAGCGCACCCGCTCCTCGGCGGCGTCGCGGTCGTCGGTGGCCGACATCGCGATGGGCGGCTCGGTGATGGCCAGGCGGAACCGCGCGCGCTCGCAGGCCTCCTCCACCTCCGAGCGTCGCCGGTCGTGATCGTCGGGACGCCCCAGGCTGAGCGCCAGGTTGACCACGTCGTGGCCGGCATCGCGGAGCGCCATGAGGGTGGCGGGGGCACCCACGAGCTCGTCATCGGGATGCGGCGATACATGCAGGACCCTCATGCAACGACCATGACATGAAGTGCGGGGGCGTGCCCGGTGCTCGGACTGCTAGCGGCGGGAGGTCCTGTCGTAGGCGTCAGCCCAGGCCGGGGCGTCCGGGTCGAGCCCCGCCTGCTGCGCAAGGTCGATGGAGAGGGCGATGGCCCGGGGCAGCGCCATGATGGGTGCCAGGCGGTCGTCGGCCCCGGGGTCGCCGTGGATCTCGACGACCTCTGCGCCCCCCTCGCCCAGAACCCGGCCTGCTTCGGCCAGCAGCGGGTCGGGCCGGGGGCCGGCCACCGTGACCGCCAGGTCGCCCGGCACGGTGGCGAACCGGCCGGTGGTGGCGCCCTCGCGGGTCTCGTAGCCGTCCACCGGGAGGATGGATACCTCGCGCAGGCACAGGGCCGTGTGCAGGGCCGCGGGCCACGCCGGGCCGGTTCCCACGCACACGCCCGCGTGGGGGCGGGGACCGGGGTGCGCGGCCTGGGTGCTCGCGGCATGCACCAGCGGGTCGAGTCGATCGCCCGCCCCGGCCACCGCCAGCGCCAGTGCACGGTCGCCGCTCATGCGGGCCAGGACGGCGAGCCCCGCCACCAGCGCGCCCGCGTAGCCCTGGGTGTGCGTGCGCGCGCGGAGGGTGTCGACCACCACCAGGGCGCGCGCGCTGGCGGCCGTGCCGATGGTGGAGCCGGGGGTGGCCGTGATCGCGGCGATGGGCCGGGGCGCACCGGACTGGATGGCCTCGATCACGTCGCGGAACTCGCCGGAACTCGACAGCGCGAGGAGGCGGTCGCCCCGGCGCCACGGGAAGGCCCCCTGCGCCACCAGCCCGCCGGGGACGGCCAGGACCTCCACCGACGGCTCAGGTACGCGTAGCCACGCAAGCCACAGGGCGAGGGCCACGTGCCACTGCGCGCCGTTGCCGGTGACGATGACGCGGCGCACCCCGGGCGCCGTGAGGAGCGCGGCGACGTCGTCCACGCCGTCCGCCCGCCGCGCCGTGGCGGCAAGCGTTGCCGGCGTGAGGGCGAGGTCGGCCCACAGCCCGGTGTCGGTGCGCGTGGCGCTCATGCGCCGCACCATAGCCCCGCCCGCGCGGCGCTACGCTGCCCGCGTGGACACCGAGGCATCCGAGCCGACCGCCGACCAGCCCCGCTGCCCCACCTGCGGCGAACACGATTCAGAGGACATCGGCCAGGATGTCCGGCGCTGCCGGAATTGCACCTACGTGTGGATCCCGGTGACCCCCGACGGGGACCGGCGCTAGGAGGCCAGCAGTTCGCGTACGCCCGAGGGCCCGGCGCGCAGCAGGGATGCTGCTTTTCGGGCCGCCTGGCTGCGCTCCAGCATCTCCCGTGCCGTGACGTCGTCGTGCGCCATGACGGCGGCGGCGGCGTCGCGCTCGGCCTGGACGGCGATCATCTCGAGACGCTCTGCCATGCGCGCGTTGCGACCCATGCGGGTGCGCGGACGGCGCCGCACTGCGGCGGGAGTGATCGTCTCGGTGGCCACCGGGGGAGTGCTGACGAGGGTGAGTTGTGCGCCACCTTCGGACTGCGTGGTGTGTCGTGGAGAACGCATGTTCGTAAGGCTAGCGCGGAGGTCGGACGCGGTCGTGTGCGGATCGGGCCGAAAACGCCGTGGGAAAGCCACTTTTCCGAACGTTCACGAATGGGAACCGCAACACCTTTCCCGCCGCTTAACATGCGACCCCATGGGAACGGCCCATCCGCACGCGCCCGACGTGCCGCAGGGTGCGTCGGCACGCCGCGTGGCGCTGGTGTCGGTGGGCGCCGCGGTGCTGCTGATCGCCATCAAGCTGGGCACCGGACTGGCCACGGGCAGCCTGGCCTTCATCTCCGAGGCCATCCATTCGGGCACCGATCTCGTGGCCGCCCTGCTCGCCCTGTTCGCGGTGGGCGTGGCCGCGCGCCCGGCCGATCGCACGCACGCGTACGGCCATGGCAAGGCCGAGCACCTGTCGGCCCTCGCCGAGGGCGCCGTGCTGGTGGTGGTGAGCCTGTGGATCGCCTACGTGGCCATCACGCGCCTGGTGGAGGGGGGCTCGGACGTCGATGCCACCTGGTGGGCCATCGGGGTGGCGGTGCTGGTGATCCTCATCGACCTCGGCCGCACGGTGGCCCTCACGCGCGCCGCGCGCAGGTTCAACAGCGCGGCGCTGAAGGGGAGCGCACTGCACTTCGCCGGCGACATGGCGGGCACGGGCGCGGTGCTGGTGGGCCTGCTCATGGTGCGCGCCGGCGCGGAGTGGGCCGATGCCGCCGCGGCACTGCTGGTGTCGGTGCTCGTGCTGGTGGCGGCGGGGCGCTTGATGCACGAGAACATCGAGGTGCTGATGGACCGGGTGCCCGACGAGGACGAGGCGGCGGTGCGCGCGGCGGTGCAGGCCATGGGGCCCGCCGTGGAGCTCCGGCGCCTGCGCATGCGGTCGGCCGCGGGGCGGGCCTTCGCCGATGTGGTGGTGGCGGTTCCGCCGGGCGAATCCGTGGGGCGCGGCCACGCGGTGGCGGACGAGGTGGAGGAGGCCATCGATGCCGCGGTACCCGGGGCGGACGTGGTGGTGCACGTGGAGCGGCGCGAGGGCGAGGACGAGGACCTGGCCGAGCGGGTGCTGGCCGTGGCGCACGAGGTGCCGCGGGTACGCGAGATCCACAACGTGCGCATCCTGCACCTGGACGGCGGCACCGAGGCGTCGCTGCACCTGAAGCTGCCCCCCGACACGCCGCTCCCCGATGCCCACGCCGTTGCCCGCGCGGTGGACGCCGCGGTGGTGGCGGGGGTGCCCGAGGTGTCGCGCGTGCACTCGCATGTGGAGCCGCTGGGGCCTGCGGGCTCCGGTGCCGAGCTGGCGGCCGACGCCGCCACCGCGCGGCAGGTGCGCGACCTCATCACCGTCGAGTGCGGCCGCCCTCCCCACGAGGTGCGGCTGGTGCGGACGCCCGAGGGCGTGGTGGCGTACGTCACCCTCGCGCTCGGGTCGGCCACGCTTGCGCAGGCGCACGACACCGGGGGGCGCGTGCGCCGGCGAATCCGCGACGCCGTGCCCGGCGTGGTGGACGCCTTCGTGCAATCGCGACCCTGATCAGGAGGGCCCGGCGGGCCGGGGCCCGGTGCCCGGGGCGGTCCACAGCCAGCCGCCGTGGTCGCGCAGCCAACGGGACTCCGCCCGATGGTCGGGTCGCACCCGGCCGACCAGCTCCCAGAACCGCGCGGAGTGATCGAGGTGCACCAGGTGCGCGAGCTCGTGCACCACCACGTACTCGGCCACGCGCGCCGGCGCCATGAGCAGGCGCCAGCTGAACGACACCGTGCCCCGCGCGGAGCACGATCCCCATCGGGTGCGCGGATCGCGGATGGAGATCGACGTGGGCTGGGCGCCCACCGCCCGCCCGGCCTCGGCGCAGGCCTGCGCGAACCACTCGCGCGCCACGCCGCGGTATCCGCGCTCCACCAGCGCGCGGATGTCGTGGCCCGCGGGCGCCGCCACCGTGATGCGTCCCTCCTCGGGCCGGAACCTCACCGACGCGCGCGCCGCCGCCAGCACTCCCAGCTCCACCTCGCCGTCGAGGAATGGCAGGGCCATGCCGTCGTGCAGTTCCCGGGGCGCCGCGGGCTCGAGCAGGTGGGCATGCCGGAGCAGCCAGCGCTCCTTCGACTGCACGGCGCGCAGCACTTCGGAATCGGGGACCCGCAGCGGTGCCGACACGCGCAGGCCCTCGGGCGTGAGGGTCATGCGCACATGGCGCGAGCGCGGGCTGCGCACCAGGGTGTAGGGCACTGCGCGGCCTGCCAGCACGACCTCGGGCATGCCGCGATGCTGGCGCACCGGCCGGACGGAAGCCGCATGCGCCGGTCCGGTGGCTCCTGCTATTGTGCCCCGGCTTCACGAAGCACCTATCCACCGGGCGCGCCGCGCCCCGATCTCCAGGAGGGGCTCGCCTGACGACGCCCGTAGCGCGTGCCACCTAGGCGCGGACCAGACACCCGGCCTCCCGCAGGGCCGTCGACCCGGATCAACGACGCCATCCGCGTGGACAAGATCCGGCTCATCGACGAGACCGGCGAGAACCGCGGCGAGATGCGCACCGACGAGGCACTGGATCACGCCGCGCGGCTCAACCTCGACCTGGTCGAGGTAGCGCCCGAGGCACGTCCGCCCGTATGCCGCATCATGGATTACGGCAAGTGGCGCTACGAGCAGGAGCAGAAGGCAAAGCAGGCGCGTAAGCACCAGAGCACGATCACCATCAAGGAGATCAAGTTCCGGCCCAAGATCGACCCGCATGACTACGAGACCAAGAAGGGCCACGTCCTGCGCTTCCTCAAGCACAAGGACAAGGTCAAGGTCACCATCATGTTCCGGGGCCGCGAGCTGATGCACCCCGAACGCGGGGAGGCCATCCTCCTGCAGTTGGCGGAGGAGGTGCAGGATCTCGCAACCATCGAGAGCCGCCCCAACCTCGATGGCCGCAACATGATCATGATGCTCGCGCCGCTCAAGGACGCCCCGCCAAGCAAGAAGGACAAGGCCGAGCCGGCTGCGGGCGACGCCCCGGCTGAGACCTCCTAGGAAGCACGGAACAGCACACATGCCAAAGATGAAGACCAACAAGTCGGCCTCCAAGCGCTTCCGCGTGACGCGGAAGGGCAAGGTGATGTACGTGCACTCGGGGCTGCGGCACAACCTCGAGCACAAGTCCGGCAAGCAGAAGCGCGCCATCGCGCGCCCGGCCTCGCTGGCCGAGGTCGACCGTCCGGAGATCCTCCGGCTCCTGGGGAGGCGCTAGTCAATGGCCCGCGTCAAGCGTTCCGTCAACGCCCGCAAGAAGCGGCGCAAGGTCCT
>CAZEUE010000108.1:0-5932 GCA_964514615.1 uncultured Bifidobacterium sp.
TACCCGTGGCAGAACCGCGTGTTCACCAAGCGCGAGCTCGGTGAGTTCATCGAGGAGCTGGTGGACCTGTACGGCGCCACCACGGTGTCGATGATGCTCGACACCTTCAAGGCGCTGGGCTTCCGCTTCGCCAGCCAGTCGGGCATCACCATCTCCAAGAACGACGTGGTCATCCCGCCCGAGAAGGCCGACATCCTCGCCAAGTACGACGCCGAGGTGCAGAGGTTCGAGGACTTCTTCGCCGAGGGCCTGATGACCGCCGAGGAGCGCCACGAGCGCGTGGTGAGCCTGTGGGACGAGGCCACCGACGAGGTCGCCGAGGCGATGCAGGAGCACCTCTACCGCCTCAACCCCATCTTCATGATGGCCAATTCGGGCGCCCGTGGCTCGTTCAAGCAGATCCGCCAGCTCGCGGGCATGCGCGGCTGCATGGCCAACCCGAAGGGCGAGATCATCGAGCGCCCGATCAAGAGCAACTTCATGGAGGGGCTCTCGGTCCTCGAGTACTTCATCTCCACCCACGGCGCGCGCAAGGGCCTGGCCGACACCGCCCTCAAGACGGCGGACTCGGGCTACCTGACCCGCCGCCTGGTGGACGTGTCGCAGGACGTCATCGTGCGCGAGCGCGACTGCGGCACCACCGAGGGCATCGAGGCCGCCCTCGTGCGCGACGGGCACACCAACCCGTCGCTGCTGGGCCGCGTCATCATCGGCCCGGTGGTGGACGCCGCAACCGGCGAGGTCATCGCCGACCTGCGGGGCGACGCCCCCGACGAGTCGGATGACGCTGCCGTGGACGCCTTCCGGTCGATCGAGATCGAGAGCGCCCTCATGCAGCAGCTGACCGACCTGGGCACGCGCCACCCCACGGCCACCATCACCGTGCGGTCGCCGCTCAAGTGCCGCAGCGCGGTGGGCGTGTGCACGCACTGCTACGGCCGCAACCTGGCGTCGGGCGAGATGTGCGAGCCGGGTGACGCCGTGGGCATCATCGCCGCGCAGTCGATCGGCGAGCCCGGCACCCAGCTGACCATGCGCACGTTCCACACCGGTGGCGTCGCCGGCGCGGACATCACGCAGGGCCTCCCGCGAATCGTGGAGCTGTTCGAGGCCCGCAAGCCCAAGGCGCTGGCCCACGTGGCCGCGCACGATGGCTGGATCCGTATCGAGGACGATGAGTCGCGCCCCGGTGGCGCCATCATCCACCTCGAGTCGCCCGTCAGCATCGAGGTGGGGCGCAAGAAGGAGCCCGTGCGGGCGCCGGTCACCTACCAGGTGCTCAAGCGCACGCAGATCCGCCGCGACCTGGAGGACGGCTCGTGGGTGGAGGCCGGTGACCTGCTCACCGACGGCTCCGCGTTCCCCAGTGACATCCTCGAGGCCCAGGCCGGGATCGACCTGGGCATCACCGGCACGGTGGCCTCGGTCACCCCCGGGCGCACCGAGAAGGGCGTGCGGTCCATCAAGGTGGAGGTCAAGGGCGAGGACGGCGTGGAGACCCGTCACCTGCGGGTTCCCGCCGACCGTCCGGCACCGCCCCTCGTCAAGGGGATGCCCGTGCGCGACGGCGTGCACGTGACCGGCCCGGGGTGGGGCGCGGGCGACCGCGCCACCAAGACCGAGGCCTACCTGGTGGCCCAGGTGCAGGACGTCTACCGGTCGCAGGGCGTGGAGATCAACGACAAGCACATCGAGGTCATCGTGCGCCAGATGCTGCGCAAGGTGCGCATCGAGGACCCGGGCGACACCAACTTCCTCCCGGGGCAGCTGGTGGACAAGCCGGTGCTCTTCCGCGAGAACCAGCGCGTGCGCCTGGCGGCGGCCGACAAGCTGCAGCGCAGCCGCAAGAAGGTCAAGCGCACCGTCGCCGAGACCGAGGAGGTGCTCGACTCGGCGATGGCGCGCTACGTGCCGCTCATCCTGGGCATCACCAAGGCGTCGCTGGCCACCGAGTCGTTCCTGTCGGCCGCGTCGTTCCAGGAGACCACCAAGGTCCTCACCGACGCCGCTCTGGAGGGCAAGGTGGACCACCTGCGGGGCCTCAAGGAGAACGTCATCATCGGCAAGCTCATCCCGGCTGCCACCGGCCTGCGCCGGTACCGCCAGCTCGAGATCGAGCCGGTCCGGCGCGCCCCGGCGCTGCTGGAGTTCGACCTGGACGAGCCCTTCTCGCTGGTGGAGGAGGACGTCGACGACCTGGTGGGGCTGGTGGATGCCAGCGGCACCTACTCGTTCGAGCCCGAGCCCGAGCCGGCTCCCGAGGCCGCCGAGGACGCCGCCGAGTAGCGGCGGGCATGTGACGCGGGGCCTGAAGGCCGCCGCCGGGGATCAGTCCCCGGCGGCGGCCTTCTTCGTCCTGCGGCGCTGCCAGAACCACATGGGCATGCGGCGGTCGCCGGGGTAGCGCTCGTCCGCCCGTGCCTTCTGCTTCGGCCCGTAGAAGGTGCGGTCCCACCACGAGCTGGGCCGGGCCAGGCGCACTGCGCCGATGAGCCCGAACACCCATACCAGCAGCCCCAGGGCGCCGAGGGTCCACTTGCCCTTGAGGAAGCTCGCCACCGCGAAGCCGATCGCCAGCACGTGCCATGCGGCGATCAGCCAGCTGCCGGTGATGTTGGCGTCCACCCAGACGTCGCGCCAGAAGGGGACGCCGAGGGCCAGGATGGTCAGCACCACCGCCAGCGTGATGACGGCATCCACCGAACGACGCCCCTCGTGCTCCCAGTAGACGTCGCGCAGGGTGAGCCACAGCGCGAACTCATCGAGCGTGAGCGCCGCGCCGATGCCGAAGAGGGCGGGCACGATCAGGCCGGCCAGCCCCCCGGGCTGCCAGTCGATGGCGATGCCGATGACGCCGCTGATGAGCAGCAGGAAGATGCCGGGCACCAGGTGGTGCAGGTGGGTGCCGCCCACGGACATGTCGCGGAACGGTCCCTTGCCGGCCTTGATCAGGTGCGTGATGGTGCGGGTGATCACGAAGGTCACCAGGAACGCCACCAGCGTCATCTGGATGGTGCCGATGCCCGTTGCGCGGATGCGCTCCTGGAACGCATCCGCCACGGGGAAGGCCTCGCCGAGGACGTTGGCCGGGCCGATCAGGAAGGAGGGCATGGGCCTTACCCTAGCGGCGGGGCCGCGCGGGCATCAGCCCGGGAACCGCACGTGCAGGTGATCGTCGTGGTTGGGCCACCGCACCACGACCCCCGCCGGCCCCCGCAGGTCGAGCGAGTGGCCGATGAGCACCAGCGACGCGCCGCGCGCCACGAGGCGGTCCACGATGTCCTGCGTGAGCGCCCGGTCGTAGTTGCCGGGGTTGGCCGGACCCCGCACGCGATCGCGTCGCGGCAGGCGGATGTCCACGTCGAGCCCGTTCTGGTGCGACGCATGGCCATCGATGCTGCCGCCGCCCGGGCGGGCGAGGTCGCCGATGCCGATGGGCCCCGCGCCGGGATGCGTGGCGGCCCACCAGCGACCCAGGTCCACCATCTCGCGCACCAGTCGCGCGGTGCCCCAACGGGTCTGAAGGCCCCCGGGCTCGCGCTGCGTGCGCGGGTCGTAGGTGTAGTAGCCGGTCCCCGACGCCGGCAGGCGCACGCCGCCGGCCAGGTGCCCGCCGTTGGGCGATCCGCCCGCGTGGCTGCGGCGCCACGCGATGACGGCCCCGCTGTCCTCGCCGGTCACGCGCACCGTCTCCGGCACCAGCACGGGCTCGCGCGGGACCGTCATGGTGACCGGGCTCGAGGGCACCGGCATGGTGGCGGGTGCGCGGTCGGGCAGCGCGGCGGCCAGCGGCACCGAGCACGCCAGCAGGCCGATCAGGCCGATCCACGCCGTGCGCCCGCGCGCGTGGCTGCGGGCCTCGCGCCGATGACGGCAGGCCGCGCACGGACATGGGTCGTTGAGGATGCGGCGTCGCATGGGCCGGGCACGCTAGGCAGGAAGGCCCCGCGCGTGGGAAATGCCCGTTTCGGCCTTGGTCCGTCGACGCGTGCGACCGGTCTCCTGCTGCGTCGCGGGTGCTGTCCTAGCCTTCGGAGGATGTCCCGACTGGCTCGCCCTGCATTCCTCATCCCCCTGGTGGTGGTGCTGGTGCTCATCGCCGGCGGCGCCTGGTGGTGGTCGCAGGCGCAGACCAGCACGCCGGTGTCGCAGGCGCAGGCCGGGGAGGACTACGGCGCCGCTGCGGATGCCGCCCCGGTCGTTCCCGGCGGGCCGCGCGCGGGTGTGTGGACCTACCGGGCCACTGGCGACGAGACCGTGGGCGCGGGGCCCGTCAGCGTGGATCGCCGGCTCCCGGAAACCGCGCAGGTGGTGGTGCGCGCGGCACCCGGTGGCTTCTGGCGCACGCTGGCCCTGAGCGAGGAGCACGTGGAGGCGTCGCGGTTCCGGGCGCGCCCGGCCGGCAACTTCGTGGTGGAGCGCGTGACCACCGTGAAGGTGGCCGGCATCGGCCGCGACGACCGGCAGATGCTGCTGCCCCCGCCCCTGGCGTTCCCCCGGTCCATGGAGCCGGGCGATTCGTGGGTGGAGCGCTACCGCATGGACGAGGTCCAGGTGGTCACCCGCGCGCGGGTGCTGCGCAGCGCGGTGGTGGACGTGGGCGGCGAGCAGGTCCCGGTGCTGGTCATCGACAAGAAGGGCACCGTGAGCGGACCCGTCGAGGGCTTCCGTGACGACCGCCTGTGGTGGTCGCCCGACCTGCACATGCCGGCGCGCTGGGAGATCGCCACCGAGCTCGACGGCTTCGCCTCGCTGCGTATGGACGCCGACCTGGTGCTGCAGGGCACCGCGCCCGCCGCCTGATGGGCCCGGTGGCGGGCGACCGCGCCCCCCTTCCGGTGGTGCTGCTGGCGGTGGTGGCAGGCGTGCTGGCGTTCTCCACGGACCAGCCGCTGGTGATGGCCGCCGTGGCGGTGGGTGCGATCGTGCTGCTGCGGGCCGCGCCCGGCCATCCGGGCCGCCTGGTGCTGGCCGGCGCCATCATCTCGGCGGTCGCCGTGTTCGTGCTCACCCCCCTGCTCACCGCCCAGGGCGACCTGGTGCTGTTCTCGATTCCCGTCCCATCGCCGCTGAACGGCGACATCACCGCCGAGGCCGTGGTGCAGGGCGCCACCGCCGCCGCGCGCGTGGTGGCCACCATCGCCCTTGCCGCGTCCATCTTCGCCTGGGCCGACCCCGACCGCATGCTGGCGGGCCTCGGGCGGGTGGCACCGAAGTCGGCGCTGGTCACGGCGCTCGCGGCGCGGCTGGTGCCCACCATGCGACGCGACGCGCGGGCGATCTCCGAGACCGCCCGCCTGCGCGGCGTGGCGCTGACCAGCGGGCCGCGCCTGCAGCGCGCGCGCGCCGCCGCGCCGCTGGCCCTGCCGTTGGTGGGATCGGCCCTGGAGCGGGGCCTCGACGCGGCCGAGGCCATGGCCGCCCGGGGCTACGGCGAGGGCAGGCGCACGCGGCTGCCCGAGCGCCCGCGCGACGCCGGCGAGCGCGTGGCGCTGTGGCTCGGGGGCCTGCTGGCGCTGCTGGTGGGCTGGGGCATCGTCACCGGGGCCACGGGGTTCGACTTCTACCCGGTACTGGGTCCCGTGGTGTCGGCGCAGTCGCTGGTGCTGTCGCTCGGGGCACTGTGCGCGCTCGTGGGCGGGGCACTGGCGCTGGCCCGCACGCAACCGGCGCCGAGCGGTGTTGGACCGCCCCAGTCCCCGTGATACGGTCCCGGACCGCTCGCCCGCCGGGGCGGGCCGGTGTCCCACGTCCATCGTCCGGAAGAGGCTCGTGCCAACGATCAACCAGATGGTCCGCAAGGGCCGCAAGCCCAAGGCGACCAAGACCTCCACGCCCGCGCTGCGCGGCGCGCCGCAGAAGCGGGGGGTGTGCACCAGGGTCTACACCACCACCCCGAAGAAGCCGAACTCGGCGCTGCGCAAGGTGGCGC
>CAZEUE010000109.1:0-5926 GCA_964514615.1 uncultured Bifidobacterium sp.
GTAGGTGCTCACCGCGAAGTGATCGAGACCCGCATCGGCCTGCTGCATGTGCTGGGCCACCTCATCGGCGAGTGCCTCCTCGGCGGCGACGGTCTCCTTCCAGCACCTGCGGGCGAGGGCTTCGGCGTCGGCGGTCTGCTCCTCCAGGAACGCCGCGTACTTCTGCTCCTTGAACGCCTGGGAGTAGGTGTCGCCATCGGCTAGTGCCTTCTGCATGGCGCGCCGCTCGTCGTGCGCGGTGAACCGGCGCGCCCGGAGGCGTGCCACGGCCACGTCGGCGATCCGGCCAGGGTCGGGGTCGAGCGCGTTGTCGTCGTGGTCGCGGTCGAGCGGCTCCACCTCATCGGTGGTGGTGATCTGGGGGTCCGTCGAGGATGGGTCGTTGGTCGTCATGCGCGTACTCCTGCGGTAGCGCGGGGGGACGACCACAACCCTGTGGACCCGCACCGGAATGGTGACACCCAACGAGGACGCCGCAACAGCCTGACCCCTCGCCTGACCCCCGTTGCCGTAGGGGCCAGCGGACACGAAAAAGGCCCCTGCTCATGGGGCCTTTCGAGTAGCGGAGGAGGGACTCGAACCCCCGACACGCGGATTATGATTCCGCTGCTCTAACCAACTGAGCTACTCCGCCGCATCGCCACTCGCGCGGCGGTGCGCGACGCTAGCAAAACGGGGGGCCCGCCCGGTGTCCTGACGGCTGTACTCCCCGCCTCCCGTTGGCGCCCGTCCGGGCTCACCGCCGTCTATGGTGGCCGCCATGACCGGATACCAGATCGGAATCCTCTTCCACCTCGTCGGCGTGATCCTCTTCTTCGCCGGGGCGGCCGTTGCGGGCGTCGTCACGGTTGCCGCCGGACGGCGCGAAAAGCCCTCGGATGTGGCACTCATCCTCGGCCTCGCCAGGCCCGGGGCCATCATGCTGGGAGTCGGCGGGGTCATCCTGCTGCTCGCGGGCTTCTACCTCTCCGGCAAGATCGATGGCTATGGGCAGCGCTGGCTCGAGATCTCCATCCTGCTCTTCGTGATCGCGCTGGTGGCCGGGGCGTGGGGCGGTCGCCGCAGCCGGGGCGTGCGCGAATACGCCGCGCGCCTGGCCGACGGGGGCGAGGGCGACGACGCAACCCTCCGCGCCATGCTGGCCGACCGCCGCACCTGGGTGCTCCACTGGGCATCCGTCGTGCTGTCCGTGGCGGTGCTGGTGCTCATGATCTGGCAGCCCGGGGCGTAGGCCCCCGCGCGGGGGCATTGGTAGCCTGCCCCTGCGAGCCCCCCAGGAGGAACCACGCATGCTGTCCACCCCGGCGCTACTGGCGGCTGGTGCCCTCGTCGCCGCCGGCCTCGTGGCCTCGGGCTGCGGGTCCGGCGCGGATCCGGCAGGGACCACGGGTGCTGCCTCCCCCGGTGTCCAGCGGTCGGCCGCGGGGGCTGGTGACGGACCGGACCTCAGCCTTCCCCCGCGTGTAGCCCGTGATTCAGCACCGCCCCTGGTGCGGGAGACCGACGAGCAGTTGGCCGCCGCCGCCGAGCGCCAGTCGACGTTCCCCACGGTCCTCGATCCCCGCCTGTGGAACGGCGAGGACATGAAGGCCGACGTGGCGGCGAGGACGGTGGCCAACGTCAACGCCCTCGCCAAGCGGTCGGGCATCACCGACCTCACGGTGGACGCCATCGAGCTGTTCGGGAGCAACGCCTCGTACGAGTACGACGACAAGGCCGACTTCGGGGTGCACGTGTTCGTCAGTTCCCCGACCATGGACCCCGACCGGGTCGACCGGGTGATGAAGTTGCTCAGCAGCTATGCGGAGCTCAAGCAGGAGGGCAGCATCCTCTACTACGGCGTGCCGCTGGAGGTGACATTCCATGGAAAGCGCACCGGTAACTACACGCCGAAGCCGGGGCAGGGGCAGTACTCGTTCACCGAGGGGAAGTGGATCGAGAAGCCCACGCAGCAGCCCAACCGGTTCGATCGGGCGCAGATGGTGACGGACGCCAAGGGCTACATCGCCACGTACAACGCGCTGGCGCAGGAGTACGCCAACGACAAGAAGGCTTTCGACTGCGACCGGTTCGGCGACCTTGATGACGAGATGAAGAAGTATCGCGGCGCGGGGCTGGACGCCGGCGGGCAGCGCTCGACGGCCAACCTCACCTATCGCATGCTCCGGCGCCTGAGCGTGAACATCCCCGATCAGGTGGATGTGCTCGAGGATGAGTGCAACTTCATCCGGGAGTCCTTGCCGTAGCGACCTGCCCCAGCGGACCGGGCCCCAGGAGTCAGCGCCCCGTGGGGGTCCCTAGGAGGCGGTTGCCTGCATCATCCACGAGAAGGCGCTCCGCGCCGGCGGGGACGTCCTGACGCCCACCATCCACCGCGTGCCGGGAGAGGGTTGCGTGACCGTGATCGGCGCCGACCACGTGGGGCATGCGGGCAGGGCCGTGGTCTGCGCGGGCGCTCCGTAGAAGGCCTGCACCGAGACCGCGTTGACGGGGGCGTACCGCGCGGCGCAGGCCCGGATGGTGACCTTCCGGGTGGTGGGTGACCCGTTCACGCTGTTGGTGGGGTCGTTGTAGAGAGTGCAGGTGACTGGCGCGGACATGAGGATGTCGCATGGCGGATAGGCGGCGTCGTCGATGAACAGCTGACCACGGGGGTAGCGACCGGGCTGCAGGTCATCCGCATGGCCGTAGCCCGCCTCGCGCGCATCGGGGACTGGTCGCATGCGGAACGACACGCAGCCGTTCCGAAGGCGCGGCGCGGTCAGGGTGACCACGTGCGTCCTGCGGGCCGATGCCGACCGCAGCAGCACGGCGGCGTTGGGCGGGTCGGCGCGGAATCCCCAGATATCCCAATTGCGCACCAGTGCCGACAGCCGTGTGGTGCCGGTGCGCCGCACGGGCCTGTCGGTGAACCACGTGAGGGGTGCGCCGGCCGGCATGCTCAGCCGCTGGTCCTGCGACACGACGACTCCGCCTGCATCGGTGGCGAAGAGGATGGGCTGCGCAGCCGAGGCGCCTCCGCACGCCGTGCCCGCGGCCGCCAGGGAAGCCGAAATGGCAAACGCGCGTAAATCCGAGAAGAGCATCTGGCCACAGAAGCCGACGCCCTGGGGTCAGTCCGCGCTGATGACCACCAGGGGGATCTCGCGGCTGGTCTTGGCGGCGTACTCGTCGTAGTCGGGCCAGAGGCGGGTCATCTCGGCCCACAGGCGCTCGCGCTCATCGGCCCGAGCGGTCCGGGCCGTACCGGTCATCACGTCCGTGCCCACCTGGATCACCACCTCGGGATCGGCCTCGAGGTTCACGTACCAGTCCGGGTGGGCGGGCGCGCCGCCGTATGACGCCATCACCACGTAGTCGTCGCCGTCGCGGCCGTAGATCAGCGCGGTCCGGCGCGCCGTGCCGGTCTTCTTCCCGCGCGTGGTGAGCAGCAGGGTGGGGACTCCGGGCCGCCACTCATGTCCCTCGCGGCCACCGGACTGCACGTACTGCCGCACGTGGTCCGCCACCCAGCCCTTCTCGGGGTCGACCGGCGTCTCGTCAATGAGTCCCATGCGGCGACCCTAGCAACGGGGTGGGTCGGCTACCCCGTGACCGCGGGCCCGCGGCCGGGGCTGGCCGGGGGGAAGTCGGCGCACGGGCCACCTGCCATCGCGCTACATCGCCACGATCAGCAGCACGACCATCCCGATCACCAGCACGAGGGCCACGGCGGCCAGCACGGGGCGCCGTGCGCCCGGGGGAGGAGGAGTCATGCCGGCATCCTAGGTGCCCGGCTCGAGCATCTCGGCCAGGGTCACGGGCTTCAGGCCCTTCTTCTCGAGCCTGGCGAGGATCTTCGGCAGCGCCTTCGCCGTGGCCGGGTAGTTGGCGTGCATCAGGATGATCGCCCCCGGGCGCGCCCAGTAGTCGATGGCATCCAGGATGTACCCCTCGCTGCGCGGTTGCGAATCAGCCACGGTGCCCGACCACATGATCACCTTGCGATAGCCCTTGGCGCCGGCGGCGGCATCGATCGACGCATTGTGGTCGCCGTACGGCGGTCGGAACCACGGACGGCCGGTGAGACGGAACGTCTTCTGGATCCATTCCTCGTTGCGCTGCAGGTCGGCGGCGAACGCAGCGGCACCGATCTGCGTCGACACGCCGTGGCTGTAGGTGTGGTTGCCCAGCGTCACCTGGCCCTTCTGGACGAGGGCCCGGATGCGCTTGGCATGCGGCTCCCAGCTGGAGCCGTAGATGCCGTTCGGGAAGAGCGTGGCCTTGCCGCCGGTCTTCTCGAGAACCGAGACGATGCGCGCCACGCAACTGGCGCACGTGCCGTCGTCGATCGTCAGGGCGACCGTGCGCCCGGCGCTGCGCGGGCCCTCGGTGATCACGCTTGCGACGCCCGGCCGTGCGGGGGTGATGCGCTGCGCCGATGCCGCCGCGGTCCGGTCGCGCGCCGGGGTGGTGGCCGTGCGCTCCACGGCGGTGGCGACCGGCGCCGTTGCCGTGCGCGACGGGGTTGCGGCTTCGTACGACGGGGTGGGTGCCGGGGCCGTGGCTGGTGATCCGCTCCTCGCCAGCAGCACCGCGGCGGTGGCCACCACGATCACCCCGCCGACGGCCGAGAGCGCGACGATGCGACGCCTGCGCCTGCGTGCGCGCTGCGCCGCGCGTCTCGCCACACGATCGCGGGGATCCATGGTGAGATGGTAGGAGGTGCACCCCGGAGAGCCCTGATCAGCGGGTGGGCCGTTGCCGTCGATCGCCCGTTCACCGCGCGTATGGCAGATTAGGCGCGTGGCCGATCAGGAAGCACAGGGCGACGGCAGGGACGGCGTCAGCGACGCCGTGCGGGGGATGTTCTCCGCATCCGAGATGTCCCGCGCCGACAAGCGCCTCGAGATCATCGCGGGCATCCTGCTCGCCCTCGCGACGGTGGCGATTGCGTGGAGTGGGTACCAGGCCACGCGATGGAGCGGCGAGCAGGCCGACGCCTATGCGCGCGGCAATGCGGCCCGCACCGAGTCGGCCAAGGCCGCATCCCGCGCCGAGAGCGTCAACGCCATCGACCTCGCCCTGTTCACCGAGTGGATCGATGCGACTGCGGGCGGTGATTCGCGCAAGGCGGCGTTCTACCGCCAGCGCTTCCGCCCGGAATTCCAGCAGCCGTTCCGTGAATGGCTCGCCCTCAGGCCGCTCGCCAACCCGGATGCCCCGTCCTCGCCGTTCGCGCTGGACACGTATGCGGTGGCGCAGGAGGAGGAGTCGGAGAGGCTCACGGCCCAGGCCGACGCGTTCACGGCCACGGCGCGCGAGGCCAACCAGCGCGGCGACAACTACGTGCTCGCGGCGGTGATGTTCGCCATGGTGCTGTTCTTCGCGGGCATGGCCACCCAATTCACCTCACGGCAGGTGCGTGCGTCGGGCCTGGTGGTCGCCGCGGTGATCTTCATCGCTGCCATCGTATGGGTGGCGCTGATGCCGGTCAGCTTCGCGTTGTAGCAGCGGACGGCCCGCACGGCGGTCGTGGCTCGGTACGCTCGCGGCATGACTCCGACGCAGGCCCGCATCACACGGTGGATCATGGTGGGGGTGATCGCCCTGGCGATCTTCGCCGTGATCGCCAGTGGCGCAAGCCTCTGGTGGGTGGCAGGCCTCGTGGGGCTGCTCGTCGTCCTGTCGTTCGTGCTCGGCCGCTACGAGGCCGGTGGAGACGATGGCTCGTGAGGAAGCCGCCGTTTCGGTTGTGCCGGCCTTCGCCACGCATTCGGCGTCACCACGAAGCGGAACTGTGGTGCAAGGGGTGAATCACCAATCCGGGGGAGGCCAGCCTCGACCGCGAAGGCGACGACTCCATCGCATGTGTGCTCGTCAATCCATGTCACCGCTTGGGGCTACCTAGCCGGTCACCGCCAACCGGGGCGCCCGCGGGCTGATC
>CAZEUE010000110.1:0-5907 GCA_964514615.1 uncultured Bifidobacterium sp.
GAAGGTGCTGGATGGCGACGCGAGTACTGAACAGTGCGCGGCGGTAATGACCCACCGGGCGTTCACGACCGATCCGCCGCACTCTGATCCCCCGAACTGAGTGAGGGCTACGAAGGGCCACTCGGCCTGGACAGCGGGCGGCGGTTGCGTCGGACCCACGATGCGAGTGCTCACGTCGGAGCCCTCCGCGATGACGGGGCTCGACCACGCCAGGCCCAGCAGCAGGATCATTCCGATGACGCGGCGCACCGAATGAACCTACCAGCGGGCGGGCGGCCCGTAGGCTGCGGGGGTGTCCATGAACGTCCTCGGAACGCCCCTGGCCGAATGCGGGCGTGACCCCCTCACCGGGTTCACCCGCAATGGCTGCTGCGACTCCACGGCGGACGACCCCGGCGTGCACGTGGTGTGCGCGGTGATGACCGGGGAGTTCCTGGCGTTCACGCGGACCCGGGGCAACGACCTGTCCTCCCCCACCCCGTGGTTTCCCGGCCTGCGACCGGGCGACCGGTGGTGCCTGTGCGCATCCCGCTGGGCCGAGGCGCTGGATGCCGGGGTGGCACCACCGGTGGTGCTGGAGGCCACGCACGCGCGCGCGCTCGACTGGGCGTCGCTGGACGATCTGCGCGCGCACCGGTGGGAGGCCGGGTGAGCGACGGGGCCGGGGCCGTGACCCCGGGGTCCATCGGGCGCGGGTACTCGGTGACGGCCGCCGACTACGACGCCGCGGTCCGGTACAACATCGAGGGCGCTGAGCGGCTGGTGCAGGCCATGCCCGACCTGCCCTACTCACGGGTGCTGGATGTCGGCTGCGGCACCGGCGTGGGGTCGCTGGCCGTGGCCACGAGGTTCCCGTCTGTGCGGCACATCACCGCGGTGGATCCCTCCGAGGGCATGCTCGATGAGTTCCGGGCCAAGCTCGGCGCCGCGCCGGCGGTGGACGTGGCCCTGCAGCAGGCTGACGTCGACGCGATGGACGTGCCCGACGGGGAGTTCGACGCCGCCATCATGACGATGTCGTTCCACTGGTTCCCGCGCAAGTCGTGGGCCACGGCGCGCATCGCGCGCGCGCTTGCGCCCGGCGGCATCCTCGCCGCCGTGCTCCCCGGCGAGGGCGTGGACGAGGAGTTCCGCAGCCTGCTGGCGCAGGTGGAGCCCCCGCACGTGGCGTTCCTCGGGTCGTTCCAGGCCGCCCCGCGGTCGCTTCGCCAGATGGATTCCTACCTCGAGGGAGCCGGCCTCGAGATCCTCGACATGTGGACCGAGCGGCGACTGCGGCGGTCCACCGTGGACGCCTACCTCGAGCGCATGCGGGTGGTGGCCGGGCACCTCGGGCAGGGCATGGACCCGGCGGACCTCGCGGCCCACCTCGACGCCCTGCGCGCCCGCATGCAGCAGGCCGCCGGGCCCCGGGGCTTCGAATACGAGTTCTGCAAGCTCTATGCGATCGCCAGGAGGCCATCATGAGCACCGACCGCGACCTGGTGGCCGACGGCTTCACCGAGACGGCGTCCGACTACGAGGATGCCGTGCGGTTCAACATCGAGGGCGGCCAGCGCCTGGTGATGTCCATCCCGCCGGGGCGGTACGAGGACGTGCTGGACGTGGGCTGCGGCACCGGCTGGACCACGCAGGCGGTGATCGACCGCTTCAGGCCCGCGCGCGTGACCGGCGTTGACCCCAGCGAGGGGATGCTGCAGCAGTTCCAGGCCAAGCTCGGGGCGATCGAGGGCGTGCAGGTGACGCTGGCGCAAGGCGACGTGGAGCACATGCCCGTGCCCGACGAGGCCTTCGACCTGGTGATCTGCGCGATGGCCTACCACTGGTTCCCGCGCAAGTGGGCGGCGGCGGAGGCCATGGCCCGTGCGCTGAAGCCGGGCGGGGTGATGGCCATCCTGTGCTCTGGGCGCGGCGGCGAGCAGGCCTACCGCGAGATCCTCGCCAACATGGAGCCGCCCAACTACACGTGGCTCGGGGCGTTCGACGCGGTGCAGCGGGACATCCCCGAGATGGAGGACTACCTGCTGCAGGCGGGCCTGCAGGTGGACGACGTCTGGATGGAGCGGCGCGTGCGCCACACCACCGTGGAGGCCTACACGCAGCGCATGCGCGTGGTGGCCAGCCACCTCATCGGCGACATGCCCGAGGACGAGGCCGAGGCGTACCTGGCCGAGGTGGAGCGCCGGATGCACGAGGCCTCCGGGCCGCGGGGCTGGACCTACGACTTCACCAAGCTCTACGCGATTGCGAGGAAGCCCGCGGAGGGCCTACCGCGATAGGAACTCCCCGGCCAGATTGGCCACGATGCGCGCGCCGGCGGTGTCGAGGTGCACGCCGTCCGGCGACAGCAGGAACCCGGCGCGACGGGCGATGTCGTCGTATGAGCGCCCCAGCGTGAAGTGCTCCACGAGCGACTCCACGCCCGGACGCCACGACCCCGTATAGGCGGGCCCCTCCTCCCTGCCCGACGACACGATCACACTGGCCATGCGCTCGTGCACCGGCAGGTAGGTGGCGCCGGTGTCGTCGACCACCTGGCGGATGATGGCGTTGACGTCGCGCACGGCGTCGTTCGCGGGCGACGCCAGGTCCTGTCCGAGCGGCGGCAGCGAGCACACGCCCACGTGGGTCCCCGCCGCCTGGAGCTGGTCGACGACCTCGCGCAGGCACTCCCCGAACCACTCGGGCGAGGGATCCTGCGGAAGCCCCTTCGACCGGCGCGTGGCCTCGCGCCACTCCGGCGACAGCGTGGCCTGGACGTCGTTGGTGCCGATGAGGATGACCGCATAGGCCGGATCGCACGCCATGACCCGCGGCATGTCGCGCAGCAGTTCCCACGCCACGCGGCCGTTGACCCCACCGTTCACGAACGCCAGGTCGAGGTGCTGGCGTCGCAGCATGCGCACGAAGTCCACGCTGGCGCGCCCCCGCACGATGCTGGCCCCCAGTACGGCCACCACCGGCCGGCGCGCGCGCTCTGCTGCGGGCAGCGCGAGGAAGGAGTCGATGTCACCGACCGCGGCGCCCTGGACGTCGCGCACCGTCTTTGCGAGCACGGCCGCGCCCGCCACCCCCGCGGCGATGACGCCGAGGCCCACTGCCTTGCCCATCCTCATGGTCACAACGCTAGCCCCCGGCCCCGGCGCCACGGCGCGCGCGGCTACAGTGGCGGCGTGATCGTCCGCCGCGCCATCCGTGCCGCCGCCGTGTGCGCCGTCATCGCGGGCCTGGCGCTCGCCCCGGCCGCCACCTCGTTGGGCCCGAGCTCACCGCGCCCGGCGGACCCGCCCGGCACGTTCCGGGTGCTCGCCGACGCCGACCGCACGGCGTCGGCATGGGGCAACCGGTGGCTGGGCGTGGCGGACGAGTTCCTCAGCTGGCTGGGCCTGGCCTTCCGCGTGGACCCCGCCGCGCTGGTGCCGCCCGCGCCGCACGCCACGCTGCGAAAGCGGAACGCCCCGCAGTGAACGACGAACCCGATCAGGCCGACCCGGACGATGAGCCCGGGCGGTCGGCGCCCGGGCTCATCTTCTGGGTATGGGTGCTCGTGTTCGTGGTGTTCATCGGCCTGACCGTCTACATCACGGTGGCCGGCTAGCCCCGGGTCAGGTGGTCTGGGCCCACCCGACCGTGGTGCCGAGCGCGTTCAGCTGGGCGAAGAGCGGGTTGGCAGCCGACACGGCCTGCGCGGGGTCGCGCGGGATCTGCCGCACGATCACCAGCTCCACGTTGCGCTGCGCAGGCGTGGTGCGCGTCCTCTTGAGGTAGCTCACCAGCACCAGACGGGCATTCCTGCGGTTCTGGCCCGTGGTGTCGCCGCCCGTGAAGCGCATCTCGCGCGTGGTGGGCCACGAGATCACCGGTGCCGAGAAGTCCTGGCCCCGGAGCGTGCGGTAGCCCAGGGTGGAGCCCGGCAGCTGGTCGAGCCGCTTCTTGGTGCGGGCGTCCCGGAAGATGAAGGTGAGGTTCTTCCGGCATGACGCATCGACGTCCTGGAAGATGCGGATGCGCGATGTCACCTTGACGGCCGACCGGCCGTTGGGGGCCTTGGCATTCCTCCAGGTGCGCTTGCCCTGCTGGTAGAAGGTGCTCGCGCACGGCGCGGGGGTGGCCGGCGTGGGCGGGGTGACGCCCGTGGCCGGCAGCACCGCGATGCGGTTCGCGGAGACCCCGTCGGCCACCGTGAATGCCCCGGCGGCGTACAGGTTGCCCCGGGCGTCGGTGTGCATGTCGTACACGGTGTCGTTCATGCCGCTGCCCACGGGGGCCCAGGCCGATCCCGTCCACCGGGCGATATTCGCGGTGTTGGTGCCGCCCAGCTGGTCGAAGTCGCCACCGGCGTACAGCCTGCCCGCCGAGTCGAACCCGAGCGCGCGCACGATCGCGTTGCCGAAGGCCGGGGGCGTGCCCACCGCGCTCCAGCGCGTACCGTCCCACTTGGCAACGGAGTCGGTGGGGACCGCGGCAATGCCCTGCTGCGCGGCCGTGAAGCGACCGGCCACGTACAGGTTGCCCTGGGCATCGAAGGCGAGGTCCTCCACCCACGAGTCCTGCGCAGTGGCACCGATCCTCGGTGCAATCCCGCCGCTCAGGGCCGACCACTGGGTGCCGTCCCAGCGCGCGATGCGCGCGGTGCCGGCCACGCCGTTGGCCGAGCTGAACGTGCCGCCCACGTAGAGGTCGCCATTCGGGGCGAAGGCCAGGGCCTCCACGCGGCCGTCCAGCGCGGCATTCGCGGCGAGGAACGACCAGAACGTGCCCTGCCAGCGGCCGATGTTGCTGGTGGCCGTGCCGCTTGCCACCGTGAAGTCGCCGCCGGCATAGAACGCCGACTGCGACGACGCCATGGCCCACACGGTGTTGTTCACGCCCTGCGTGAGCGGCTGGAACGAGATCCCGTTCCACTCGGCGATGTTGCTCACCTGGGAGGCGCCGCCAGTGGTGAACGCGCCACCGATGTAGCGGCGGCCATCGGGCGCCACCATGACCGAGTAGACCGGCCCGTTGGTGCCGGTCGCAAGGCCCGACCATGCGCCCCCGGTCCACTGCGCCACGTTGCCGGCTGCCACACCACCCGCGGTGGTGAACTGCCCGCCGGCGTACACGTTGCCCGCGGCATCGGTGGCCACGGACTGGACCGTGCCGTTGGTCCCCGCGCCCACCGGGGACCACACGGCGGCGGATGCCGACGAGCATGCGGCGGCGAGGGCGGCCAGGGCGAGGAGCGTCGATCGAGGGCGGTTCATGGGGACCTCCGAGGGGCTTGATGAGACCTTACCAATGGGCCTGCGCCGGACGCATGCTGCCCCGCGTCGTTTGCGGGCGGCACACCCGGTCGGGTGGACGCCCTCACACCCCCCGCCACGTGGCGCACCCTGCGCTAGCGTCATGACGCCCGACGAGACGAGGGTGATGAGCACCGACCCCCTGGACGACCCGGTTGCGCGGCAATACGAGCGCTGGGTGTACCCCGAGCCCATCGCGGACCTGCCCGCGTGGCTCGAGCACAACTGGCAGTGGTTCGACCCATCGCACGCGCATGTGCTCATGTGGCCGGACCGCCCCCTTGTGCCCGGCATGGACATCCTCGTGGCGGGCTGCGGAACCAACCAGGCCGCCGTGATTGCCTTCACCAACCCGGGCGCGCGCGTGCTGGGCATCGATGTGAGCCGGGCATCCCTCGGCCACAACCGCGCGCTGGCCGATGCCCATGCGATGGCCAACCTGGAGCTGCTGCACCTGCCCATCGAGCAGGTGGGCGATCTCGGCCGGCTCGTAGCCGTACCCCTTCGAGGTGACGGCGTGAACCAGCACCGGCCCCTCGCCGTTCCCGATCATCGTGCGCACGTTCGCGAAGGTCTCGAGCAGCACGTCCACGCGGTGTCCCTGCACCGGACCGATGTACCG
>CAZEUE010000111.1:0-5905 GCA_964514615.1 uncultured Bifidobacterium sp.
CCACCAGGTCGGCCCGGGTGGCCTCCGCTCCGCGGCGCGCCAGCAGGAACGAGTCGCCCGTGATGTCGGCGAACCGGATGACCTCGTGCTTCTGGTAGTGGTGCCCCAGGATGACCAGGCGCTCGCCCAGCGCCTCCCGTGCCTCGGTCGCGCGCGCGATCAGCTCCGCTTCGGGGGTGGTGTCCTCGGGGGCCGGGATGGCACAGGCCGGGGAACTCGTGGTCACGCTGCCTCCGTGAGGTCGATGGATGCGGCGCCGGCCGGGATGGCCGCCTCCGCCGGGATGACGTACCGCCGGTCCCCGGCCCAGCACGTGCGCCGGGCCTGCGCCGGGTCGGCGTCCGGGAAGTCGGTGCGGAAGTGGGCGCCGCGGCTCTCGGCGCGCGCGGCTGCGGCCGCCACGACGAGCCGGGCGACCTCGCGCAGGCCCGCGCTCGTGGCGTCGCCGGGCGCCGGGATGGCCTCCAGGCGCTCCGCCGCCGTGGACAGGCCGTCGGCGTCGCGCTCGAGGCCGCAGTGGCGCCACATCAGCGCGCCCACCTGCGCGCGCACCTGCGCGCCGTCCGCCGTGCCCCGCTCCAGGCGCGCGGGGTCCGCGCGTGGCCCGTCCGCCGCCGCACCGCCGCCCCCGGCCACGTCGTCGGCCGCGCGGCGTCCCAGCGCCGCGGCCTCCAGCAACCCGTTCGATGCCAGGCGGTTGGCCCCATGCAGTCCGGTGGACGCGCATTCGCCGACGGCCCACAGGCCCGGCACCGTGGTACGGCCGCGAAGATCCGTCAGCACGCCCCCCATGGCGTAGTGCGCCGCCGGGGTCACCGGCACCGGGTCGCGCGCGAGGTCGATGCCGTGCACCGCGCACATGGCCGCGACCTCGGGGAACCGCGCGTGCACCCGCCGGGGGTCGAGGTGCGCCATGCTCAGCACGACGTCCCGCCCGGTGTCGCGGGCGCGGCGGAACACGGCGCGCGCCACCACGTCGCGCGGTCCGAGGTCGCCCATCGGATGCACGCCGGCCATCACCGGTTCCCCGTGGCAGTCGGAGAGCATCCCCCCGGCGCCGCGCACGGCCTCGCTCACCAGGCCCAGTGGGCTGGGCCCCGCGGCAAGGGCGGTGGGGTGGAACTGCACCATCTCCAGGTCGGCAAGGGCCGCGCCCGCGCGGCGCGCCAGGGCCGGGCCGTCCGCGGTGGCCCCCCGGGGGTTGGTGGTGCGCGCGAACAGGTGCCCCGAGCCGCCGGTCGCCAGCACCACTGCGCGGGCGGCGATGCACTCACCGCCCGCGAGCCGCACGCCCGCCACCCCGCGGTCGTCCACCAGGAGGTCATCCACCTGCGCGTGCTCGAGCACCGTGATGGCCGCGTCGGCGCGTACGCGCTGCGCGAGTGCCCGTGCCACGTGGCGGCCGGTGGCGTCGCCGCCCGCGTGCACGACGCGCGGAAGGGCATGCGCGCCCTCACGCGCCAGCGCGAGGCCCCGGTCGTCGCGGTCGAAGGCCACGCCCTGCGCGGCGAGGTCGGCGATCACCCGGGGGGCGTCCCCGCACACCGCATGTGCGGCACGGGCGTCGCACATGCCGGCCCCGGCGCCCAGCGTGTCGACCACGTGGGCCCTCACGGAGTCCCCGGGACCCATGGCCACGGCGATCCCGCCCTGCGCCCACGTGGTGCTGCCCTCCCCCAGGGAGTGCTTGGTCACCAGCGCGACGGGACGGCTCCCGGCGATGCGAAGCGCGGCGGACATCCCGGCGAGGCCGGATCCGATTACGACGACGAGGTGGTCCGCGGTGATTTTACGTCTATCTGACGTCATTTCACCGTTGATTTTACGTCAGTGCGACGGATGCACAAGCGCGCACGGTGCGCGCCCGGCGATCATGTGATCAGGCGAGGGCGGACGCCTCCACGCGACGGGCCCGGCCCAGCGCCGCCTGCAGGCGGTCCCACGCGCGGTCCTCGGCGGCCAGGTAGTCGTCGGTGCTCGAATAGACGCCGGAGTTCCGCGATACCGCCAGGTAGTCGGAGATGGCCCGATCGCGCATGCGATCGAGTGCCGTCTGCGGTGCTGCGGTCTCCTCGGTGATGGCGCTCATCCCAGCTCCTCCGGTTGGCCCGTTCGGGTTTGCGCAGTAAGGCAGAAGCTGGACAGCGAAGCAAGGGGAACTGTCAAGGTTCACCCTCGCTTATCCGTCGGCCCCTCACCGGCCCCCGGGGCATCCGCCGATCCCCGCGGCCGGTTGCGCCGGCACCGTTCGGAGCAGTAGCGCACCTCGTCCCAGTCGTCCGCCCACTTGCGGCGCCAGGCGAAGGGGCGGCCGCACGTGGCGCAGGTCTTGTGCGGGAGGTCGCCCTTCCGCCGCATGCGGCCCACGCGTCAGCCCCTCACGCGCGCGGGCCCCCCGCCGGCCGGTGCCAGCAGCTCGCGCGCGATGTCGTCCCGGTCCCACAGCAGCACGCCCGTGCTGGCGGCCAGCTCGATGGCGGCAGGGGTGAACGTGCTGTTGGTCACCACCATCGCGCCCTCGGTGCCGTAGTGCATGCGCGCCGCCGTCACCTGCTGCACCGCGGCCACGCCCACGGGGCGACCCTGTCGCTTCGCCTGCACCACCACCTCGTCCACGGCGCCGTGGCCCAGCACCAGGTCGGCGCCGAAGTCGCCCGTGGCGCGCGTGTGGCGCACGCGCCATCCGGCGGCGCGGAACAGGATGGCGAGCCAGTCCTCGAACTCCTCGCCGCTCATGCGGTCGGCCGCGTCCAGGCCCCGTCGCCGGGCGAGCCCGTCCCGCCCCCGGCGCGTCCAGCTGCCGATGGCCAGCGTGGCGGTGATGGCCGCGCCCACCACCACCGCCACCACCACGGGGGCAACCAGCGCGAGGACGAGCACCAGGACGCCGCCCGCCACCAGCCAGGTGGTGAGTTCGGTGCCCAGCCAGCGCGCCAGTCGTTTCATCCTCGAGGAATTCGCGCGCGGCCCGCGGTGCCCTGCTGCCCGCGCGTCTAGCGTTCGCCGCGTGCAGGTGACGCGCGTCCACGAGGGGCTCTGGAGATGGTCGGTGGCCGACGCCGGGGTGGAGCGCGCGTCCGCGTACCTCGAGCACGGCAGCGCGATGCTGCTGGTGGATCCGGTGCTGCCGCCGCCCGGGGACGACCTCGATCGGTTCCAGCGGGCCATCGCGCGCGACCTGGAGCGGCTGGCGGGCCCCGTGCACGTGCTGCTCACCCGCGCCGACGACCCGCGCGACTCCCGCGCCCTCGCCGCCATGACCGGCGCCGGCATCTGGACCGCGGGCCGGCCGGAGCCCCCGGGCATCCGGGCAATCCCCACCGCGGATGCCGGCGAGGTGGGCCTGTGGTCGCGCGAGCACGCGGCCCTCATGCCCGGTCGGGCGCTGCCCGCGCCGGGGACGGCCATGGCGGCGCTGCCGGCGCGGGTGGTCATCCCGTCGGTGGGTCCCATGCGTGGCGCATGAGCCACGCGGGGTACGGTTCGGGAATGGATCACCCCGAGCCCCTTCTGGCCCAGATGGCCCACCTCGCCTCTGCGCACGCCCAGGCATTGCGCGCGCCGGTGCGCGCCTTCGACATCGGCGGCGTGCCGTTCGACCCCGACGCCCGTCCCGGCCTGATGGGCGTGGTGAACCTGTCGCGCGACTCCTGGTACCGCGAGTCGGTGGTGCCCGACGCCCGGGCGGCCATCCGCCGGGGCCATGTGCTGGCGGCACAGGGCGCCCTCCTGGTGGACATCGGCGCCGAGTCGACCCTGGCCGATGCCGCCCGCGTGGACGCCCGCGCACAGGTGGCGGGCATCCTCCCGGTGGTGGAGGGCCTGCGCGAGGCGGGCATCCCGACGTCGGTGGAGACCTACCTCCCCGAGGTCGCGCGGGTGGTGCTGGATGCCGGGGCGAGCCTGCTCAACCTCACCGGCGTGGAGCGCGAGGACGAGATGTACACGGCCGCCGCCGAGCACGATGCCGCCATCATCATGTGCTTCGTCCAGGGCGCCAACGTGCGCGAGGTGCACGACCTGGTGCTGGGCGACGATCCCATTCCGGCCCTGCTCGAGCACTTCGGACCGCGCATCGACCGCGCCGTGGCCCTGGGGGTGGAGCGCATCCTCATCGACCCCGGCCTGGGCTTCTACTACGGCAACCTGCTGGACGGGCCCACGCGGGTGCGCCACCAGGTCAAGGTGTTCCTCAACACGTTCCGCCTGCGCGTGCTCGGGTGGCCGGTGTGCCATGCGCTGCCCCACGCCTTCGACTTCTTCCTCGACGAGGTGCGCTCGGCGGAGCCGTTCTTCGCGGTCCTGGCCGCCATGGGGCGCACGGGGCTGTTCCGCACGCACGAGGTGCCGCGCGTGCGCTCAGTGCTGGACGCCATGGGCGCCCTGCAGCCCGGCGACGTGGTGCCCGGCCACTCCTAGGCGGCGACCCGGGCCACGGCCACGCCCTCCTCGCCGCTGGGGGAGGTGAACACGTCGAGGACCTCGGGGCCCGCCGCGCCCACCACGCGCCGCAGGGCGTCGGGCGTGTGCCGGAATGACTCGAGCACCCGGATGGGTGCCCCTGCAGGCATGGCCACGTCGACTCCGTCGAACCGCGCGCGCATCCCGCGGGCGGGCGTCACCTCGCCCACGATCACCGCGCCGTCCGGCGCGTCGTCCCAGCGGAAGTCGATGTCCCCGGCGCCGTCCAGGCCGATCTCCTCGAGCACCGTGCCCAGCCATTCCCGGGTGGGTGGGTTGTCGTACTGGGCCATCACGTCGTCGCGGGCCCCCGGCCGGTCGGGCAGCAGGTTGGCGCTGGCCAGCAGCACGTCGCCCGGGTCCAGCAGCGATGCCGCCGGGCGCAGGGCCCGCGGGCCGAGGGTGGAGATGACCCCGAAGAGGGTGACCACCCTGCCGCCGTGCCCGCGCGGGGCGAGCAGCGGGGCCAGGTCCGGGACCGCCGTGATGTCCACGGCCACCGCGTGGGATGCATCCACGCCGGGCACCGCGGCCATGGCGGCCGCGGCCGCCGTGACCAGTGGCACGCTCACGTCCACGGGCGAGGCGCGCAGGGCGTCGCGCCCGCCCGCGGCCAGCGCGCCCAGCAGGCGGCGCTCCTTCACGCCGTCGCCGCACGCCACGCCGATCACGTGCACCGGCCCACGCGGCACCGCGGCCATCGCGGCGCGCGCGGCCCGGTCGTAGGCCATCAGGCCGTCGGCGTCGTCGTGCGCCGGGGAGTGCGACGACGCCAAGGCCCTCCACCGTGCGGCGGCGCGCTCGCCCACGTAGTGGAACCGGTTGTCCACGTGGCGCGCCTCGAGCGCCGCCAGCATGCCCGCCCGCACGGCGGCGGGCGAGACGCTGTCGTCCACCCGGACCTCGGCCATGCGCCCGCGCCGGGGGTCAGGCCCCCGCGGCGCTCCTCCGTGCGCGCGCCGCCTTGGTGCGGCCGGTGGACCCCAGGATGACCTTGCGCATGCGCACCCCCTCGGGGGTGACCTCCACGCATTCGTCGTCGCGCACCCACTCCAGGGCCTGCTCCAGCGACAACTGGCGCGGTGGCACCAGGCGCTCGAGTTCGTCGGCCGTGCTGGAGCGCATGTTCGTGAGCTTCTTCTCCTTGCAGATGTTCACGTCGAGGTCCTCGGCGCGCGCGTTCTCGCCCACGACCATGCCCTCGTACACCGGGTCGCCCGGCTGCACGAACATCACGCCGCGCTCCTGCAGCCCGAACATGGCGAACGTGGTGGCCACGCCCGTGCGGTCGGCCACCAGGCTGCCGCGGGTGCGCGTGCGGATCTCGCCCTGCCAGGGCTCCCAGCCCTCGAACACCGAGTGCAGCAAGCCGGTGCCGCGGGTCTCGGTGAGGAACTCGGTGCGGAATCCCACCAGGCCGCGCGCCGGCACCAGGTAGTCCAGC